>JAISNR010000038.1 GCA_031276135.1 Eubacteriales Family XIII. Incertae Sedis bacterium
CTTCTCTTCCCGCGATTCAGACCGATGAAATAGGTGGATTCTTCCGTTCCGGGGGCAAACGGCGGCCAACTTCTTTCGTTGCTGTTGGGACCGTCGTCCTCGACCTTCACGACCGATGCACCCAAATCCGCCAATATCTGACTGCAAAAAGGCCCCGTGTACACCCTCGTCAGATCGACGATTTTGATTCCTTCCAATATTTTTTTGTTGTTCATGCGAATTCTTCCTCCCTTTGGGGCCTGCTGCGCAAGCAATTTCCGGACCGATCCTTCAGCGGCATTATACACCGAACCGCGAGAAACGTGCAATGCATTTTTGGAAATTTACAATGTTGTTTCAGCATTGCAAGAAAGGCATCCAATGAATGGTCTCTCGGTTTTTATTTATAATAGTTACAGTTCAAAGATTCAATCAAGACTATTCAAACGTTGCGATATTTTCGTTCAGATCGGGTTCTGAGAACGGATTTCGGCCCCGGAGCGTACATAAGAAGTACGTGAGGAGCCGGAATCCGGCCTCAGGTTCCGAGATGGGTACCCGTTCACAAGTTCCGGGCATAAACGAAAATTGCGTGGGGTTTGAATAGTTACAATTTCTTTCGCTCTCACCGGCGGCGGCAAGCGACCTTACAGCTTGACGAGCTTGCGAATATTGTGACGACGGTATTGAAAGACGCACCCAAGCATTTGTTGGGCGATTGACGATTTAAAAACGGCATCCCCCGAATTGTTTGGATTAAAACCCCAATTCTTGATCCACAAAGACAATTTCACACTTCATGCCCAGCGGCACGCGTTCAATGATCGAGATGATGCGGCAAATACGGCCGGGACTGTCGCAATCATGGCACCTGCCTCCCTTGGCGGCACATGGCGTTTTCGCTCCCACTCGTCGGGCATTCAAGGGGGCGGCCACATTTTTGCAACGCGCATAAGCATCGCCGATACTGGCTGTGATTTTATTTTTCCCTACGACGTAATAACAGGTTTGAGGGCCAAAGGCGGTCATGGCGACACGATTTCCCGTTCCGTCAATATTGACAATCTCTCCCGTTTCCGTTACCGCGTTTGCGCCGGTTATGTAAATATCCGCACAGTTCGCGAGTTTTCGCACCGCCAAACTCGGAACTTTATTGTGCCAGATGACGGCGTTTTTTCGTTGCAAGACCTCGAACAACCCCATTTCCCTCAAAGTTTCGCTTCCGCCGAATCCGATGGTTTGATTTTGCAAAAGATCATCCAAGTAATCGCAGGCAGCCTCCTTTGTGGAAAAAAGCCGTGTTGTGAATCCATGCCGCTCAAAATTCGTTCTTATCCGCAAATAGTCCATAAGCGCATCTCCAATGCAAATTTATATTCGGGGCTCGTCGCGAGGGAGAAAACAAGACCGCCCAATCCGAGGCCTGTCCGGATTTTGCCGTCATTCATGATCGAATTGTTTCAGCAGATCTTCAATATCGGCAATCCTCTCTTTTAGGCTGTTGCGTTCGTAGGCGACAGGGTCAACCGGCTCTTTCTCGGCTTTGGCCTTGAGGGCATCGACGGTTTCTCGCAGCATTTTACGGACGTCCGGGTTCCTCAAATCCTGCTTCCTCAAAATCAAGTCGCAAAACTGCGCCAAAACGAACTCGGGCGCATCCGTTAAATCCAATACCTGTTCCTCGTCACCGGATTTCATTGACATTTGCAACATTTTTGTCACCATTGCAACCGTTCGGTTGCCCCAAACATTACATCAAACAATATCTACCCTGCCCCGAAAATCAATGGTGGCAGGGGGTGCAGGGGGAATGTCCCCCTGCCGTCATGGGGGTGCTCAGGTTGCGAAGTACCCGTTCGCCGCGCTCCGGGCACAAGCACCCGCCGAAGGGGGCGATGAGCCCCCTAGCGGAAGTGTGGAACGAAGTTTCACACTTGTATGCTCATCTCCGCTTGTTTTCATGATGGATCCTAAAATTCTCAAACAGCGTTGGTCGCCCGGGCCAACGTATTCACCGGCTTGCATTGAGGACATGATACCACACGACAGGCGCAAATTCAACGAAAAGAGAAAAAATTTACAGAAATTGTGCATCGCGCCTCCGCCGCGCGGCAGACCTTGCACAACGGCGGCGCACCGGATGCTTTCGTTTATGCTCTTCCGTATGCCCGCATCGCAAAGAAATAAGCCACAAGCGCGATCCCCGCGCACCACGCGAGCGCGATCCAAATCTCATTCCCTGCGGGTTCCGCGTTCAGCAGCGAGCGCAGCGTTTCCACAATCGATGTTATGGGCTGGTTCTCCGCGAACCAACGAACGGCGGCGGGCATCGTTTCGGTGGGCGCGAACGCCGAACTGAACATCGGCAGGAAAATCAAAGGATATGAGAACACGGACGCGCCTTCCGCGGATTTCGCCACAAGTCCGGGGATGACCGCGACCCACGTCAAAGCAAGCGTAAACAACGCGAGTATTCCCGCGACGGACAACCATTCCAATATTCCCGCGCTCGACCGGAATCCCATCGGCAGCGCGACGAGGAAAATGATCGCGACCGTGAGCATATTGGACACGAGCGAAACAAACACATGCGCCCACAGCGCCGACGAGCGGCGTATCGGCATGGAATGAAAGCGCGAGAAAATCCCGCTTTGCCTGTCGCCGAACATTCTGAACGCGGTGTAGGATATGCCGCTGTTTATCGCCATTAAGAGTATGCCCGGCAGTTGATAATTGACGTAATTGACGCCGGAGGGCAGACTTGCCGTTATCGCGCCGCCGAACACGTAGACGAACATCAGCATGATCGCGATCGGCGTGATCGCCACCGTTATGATGGTATCGGGACTGCGCAGGATATGGCGCATCAAGCGTCCGAACAGTACGCCCGTTTTGCCGTTCATATCAGTTGCCCTCCGTTTCGATGTTTTTTCCGATTATCGCGAGGAAAATTTCCTCCAGCGTAGGCTGTTTTTCGACGTATTCGACCTTCGCCGGCGGGAACAGCTTCTTGAGTTCGTCAAGCGTTCCGCTTGCGATGATTCTGCCTTCGTGCAGGATTGCGATTTTATCCGCAAGCTGCTCCGCTTCCTCCAAGTATTGCGTGGTCAGCAGGATCGTCGTGCCGCCGCCCGCCAGCTCTTTGACGGTTTTCCACACTTCCAGCCGCCCCTCCGGATCGAGTCCCGTCGTCGGCTCGTCGAGGAATACGACCGGGGGATCGTCGACAAGGCTCATGGCGATGTCGAGCCTGCGTTTCATGCCGCCGGAATACGTCCCCGCCCTGCGATCCGCCGCGTCGGTCAGCCCGAAGCGTTCGAGCAGCTCGGCGGCGGTCTGTTTCGCGGCGGCGACGTCGCGCAGCTTGGCGATCAGGATGAGGTTTTCCCGGCCGGTCAGAATGTCGTCCACCGCCGCGAACTGCCCCGTCAGACTGATGGATTTCCGCACCTCGTCCGGCCGGTCGGATACGTCGAAGCCGCAGACGCGCGCGCTGCCGCCGTCCGGCCGCAAGAGCGTCGAGAGGATGTTCACCGCCGTGGTCTTGCCCGCGCCGTTTGAGCCGAGCAGGGCAAAGATTTCGCCGCGCGAAACCGCAAAATCCACGCCGCAAAGAACGCTTACGCCCTTGAACGACTTCCGCAAGCCCCGCACATCGACGGCCGTCATCGCCTTCCCTCCTTGCCGAGCTTTTCGGCGATTTCGCGGTTCAGCTTCACGCGCCAATCCTCGGTGTAGGTTTTCGCGCTCTTGAGCAGCTCGTCGCAAAACGCGGCGACGTCCTCGCCCGTGACTTCGAGCACGCCCCTGCCGTTTGCCGCGCCTTCCTCAAAGAGCTCGATGAGTCCGTAGTGGATTTTCATCATATCGTAGCCGGAACCCGCCGCGAACATCCACATGTGGCTTTGGATTTTCTTGAATACGTAGCGGTACTCCTCCGGCAGCGCGTCGACTCGCGCCATATGCCGTTTATATTCGCTCTTTTCGGCGAATATTTTCTTGATGTTGAGGTAATTGTCGAAAAAATCAGACATTCGCTCCCTCCTCCTTCAATCGCTCGAGTTTTGACGAAAGAAACCCCCATTTCTCCCAAAACCGCGCAAGCTCGCGCCGCCCGGCGTCGTTGAGCCGGAAAAATTTTCGCGGCGGCCCGACGTCGGACGGTTTTTTCGTGATTTCCACGAGTTTATTGCGTTCCAGCCGCACGAGTATGGTGTAGACCGTTCCCTCGACCACGTCCGTGAAGCCGAGCGCGTTCAGCCTGCGCGTGATCTCGTAACCGTAGGTTTCCTCGCGGCCGATGATTTCAAGGACACAGCCCTCCAAAACGCCTTTGAGCATTTCGGTCAGGTTGTCCAATCCGCTCACCCCCCCTCCTCTCTCTACTTTGTGACGCTTATATTCAGTAATACACACTACCTGTATATAGTAACACAAAGTAGAAAGGGCGTCAAGGGGAAATCGCAACTTCCATTACTTAAAATCGAAATAAGCGCCGGGTCGTAAATCTCAAGCTTTATGCCCCGCCGCCGACCATTCTCTCGTAGAACCGGTTCGCGACGTCCGCCAATTTGTTGTGAAATTTCAGGCCGAGCGCGCAGAGCGCCGCGATCGCCGTCGCCATGACGATCATGCCGGCGTAGCTGCCGCTCCGCATCATGGCGCCGAACAGGATGCTCGCCATCAGCGCGGGCGTTCTCGCGATCAGGGAAATCAGAAAGAAGGCCGGGGCGTTCATCTGGGAAATGCCGGCCGCGTAAGCGAAGATGTCCTTTGGGATGCCGGGGATGAGAAAGATGATGAAGATCAGGATATAGGCCCGCTTGCTGTTCAGCTTGTCCACGAATTTGCCGATGCGTTCCGCGCCGAACAGCAGGCGCAGCGCGTCGCGCCCGAGCAGCTTCGCGATGAAATAGGTGGCGACGGTGCCCGCGATCAGCCCGGCGACGCACACGAGGTACGCGATCCAGAAATTGTACGCGTAGCCGGCGGCGATCTGCACGGCCTGGGCGGGTATGACGGAAACGATCACCTGAAACATTTGCAGGCCCACAAAGAAGGGCAGAATCAAGCCCTTTCGCGTTTCGAGCATCGCGTTCACCGATTCTAGACTCTCGAATTCGTCCAGTATTTCGGGATGACGGAGATAGATCAGCAGCGGAAGCCCCACCGCAATGGCGAGAAGCAGCGCGAGTTTTGCGATTGCGACGAATTTCTTGAACTTTACCATAAAAGTATTCCGTTTCCCAATGCCGGAGATTCGCCGCAGCGCGCGGTCGCGCCGCGATTCGGCCCCACTCGCCGGATTCAGACGCCCTTCGGCAGCAAGCCCTTGTCCGCCAAGGCTTGCAGCGCGCGGATCACGCCGAACTTGGCGTGCTCGTAGCTCAGGCCGCCCTGAAAATACACGTTGTACGGCGGCCGCAGCGGCCCGTCCGCAGACAGCTCTATGGAGGAACCCTGCACGAAGGCGCCCGCCGCCATGATGACGCGATCCTCGTAGCCGGGCATATCCCAAGGCTCCGGTTTCACGTGAGCGTCTATCGGCGCGGCCGACTGCACCCCCTCGCAGAATGCGATCAGGGCCTCGGGCGAGCCGAGGCGCACGGCCGTGATGATGTCGCTCCGCGGGTCGTGCGGTCGCGGACAAACCGCGTACCCGAGGTTTTCGAAAACCTGCGCGCAGAGCATCGCGCCGCGCACGGCGCCGTTCACGGTCTTGGGCGCGAGAAACAGGCCCTGCAACATGGTTCGCGTCTGCCCGAAGGTCAGGCCGCATTCGTCGCCTATGCCGGGGCAGGTCATGCGATAGGCCGCCGCCCGCACGAGCGCGGCCTTCCCCGCCACGTAGCCGCCCGTCAGGGCCAGCCCGCCGCCGGGGTTTTTGATGAGCGAACCGGCCATCAGATCCGCGCCGACCTCCGTCGGCTCAAGGTAGTCGAGAAATTCGCCGTAGCAATTGTCCACCATGCAGATCAGATCCGCGCGCAGATTCTTGACGAAGCGCGCCCACTCCCCGATCTCGTCTATCGCGATCGCGCGCCGCCACGCGTAACCCGTCGCCCGTTGCAGGCAGACCATGCGCGTCCTGTCCGAAATCGCGGCCCGCAGCGCGTCAAAGTCGATGCGGCCCTCCCGCGTCAGTTCCACCTGTTTGTAGGAAACGCCGAAATCGGCCAGCGAACCCATGCCCTCGCCGCGCAGGCCGATCACCGCGTGCAAGGTATCGTAGGGGCTGCCCGTGCAGTAGATGAGCTCGTCGCCGGGTCGCAGCACGCCCGCCAACGCGAGGGCCAGCGCGTGCGTGCCGTTCACGATGATGGGTCGCACGAGGGCGTCTTCCGCGCCGAACGCGTCCGCGTAGACGCGCGACAGGATTCCCTTGCCGGCGTCGTCGTAGCCGTAGCCCGTATTCCACGCGAAATGGCTGTCGCTGACGCGATTTTTCGCGAAGGCCGCCAGCACCTTGTACTGGTTGTGCGCGCAGATGTCGTCATGCGCCGCGAATCCGCGCGAAACGGCGGCCTCCGCTTCCTCCGCGATGTCGAGTATGCGGCCGTCCGCGCCAAAACCCTCGATCAATAAATCCCTGGCTCCGGCGCGCATGCCGCATCCCTCCCCTCGCCGCCGGTTTCCTCGGCGGGCGCTTCCATCTTTCGGCCGCGGGCTTCTTCGGCGGGCATCTCGCCCCTCCGGCCGCCGGCCTCGGCGTCCCGCGCTCCCTCGCCGCCGGCCTCGGCGCGGCTCTCGCGCCGCGCTTCGAGCTCCGAAAACTCCGTTTCCCATTCCATGTCCCGGACGAGGTCGCGCTTGACGTTCTTCTTGTGCGCCGCGTACAGCTGCGTCGTCGTGACGTTTTCGTGATCCAGCAGCGCGGCGACGTCGAAGATGGAATTGCCGCGCCCGATCAGCGAGGTCGCGGCCGTGGCCCGCAGCTTGTGCGGGCTGTAACCCGCGCGGCGCGAGGTTTCCATCGCGATGCTCGTATACTTCTTGACGAGTTCCCGAATCTGCCGCTCGGTCATGCGCCGGCCCTGTATCGAAAGAAAGAGCGCGTCGCGCTCCGATTCGTCCAGAGTATCGCTCGCCCGCCGCTCCTCCTCCACGTATTCCTTCAACACGGTGTGCGCGGATTTGTTCAGAGGCATCACGGATTCCTTGCCGCGCTTGCGGTATATCTTGAATTCGCCGCGGCCGAAATGGAAGGAACTCAGATTGAGCTCGCGCAATTCCGAGATGCGCAGGCCATAGGTGAGAAAGAAGATCAGGATGGCCTTGTCGCGCCTGCGCGTCTTTTCCCAGAACAGCCGTTCCCGCTTCGTGAGCGCCTCGCCGTTCGTCACGGCGTCGAGCATGCGCATCACCTCGTCGTCCTGCAAAGCCTTGATTTCCCGTTCGCCCGGCTTGGGCAGCTTGATCGGATCGAAGCCGTCCGTGATGTTCTTGTCGAGCAGCTCGTCGCGGTACAGGTACTTGAACAGCACGGAAACGGAGGAACGCTTGCGCGCCAGCGAGGGCTTCCCGTTTTCGTAGACGTATATGTCCTTTTCCGTTTCCACCTTGTAGTGCCTGCAATGATCAATGAAGCGATTCACGTCGCGCGCGCGGATTTTGCGAAAGTCGGAGAGCGCGATCTCCGCCGGCCGCGCGGCCTCCGTGAGGCCGCTTTCGCGCACGAGCCAATCGCAGAAGAAGCGAATGTCGCGCAGGTAGGCGAGCCGCGTCATGGGCAGCACGTTGCCCTTCAGGTACATGTGAAAACCCCGCAGAAAGGCCGGCAGCTCGCCTTGAAGCGCCTCGCATTTGTCTAGTATCTCGTTTTCCTTCAGCACGATGTTGTCCGGCTTGCCGCTCCTGCTGTGTATTCGAACCTTTTTTGTCATTGTATTCCTTGTATTCCGCCCTCCGGGCCGGCTGCGCGAAAGCGCCGCCACGCTTCCAGCGCCTTCGCGAGCGCGTCCGCATCGTCCGCGCAGGCGGACAGGTTGATTTCCGTCGCGTTTTCATAGCGTTTGAACCAGGTGATCTGCCGCTTGGCGTAGCGTCTGCTGTTGCGCTTGATCAGTTCGACCGCGCGGTCGAGCCCGTATTCGCCGCGCAGGTATCCGAACAGCTCCTTGTAGCCGATGCCCTTCATCGCGACGCTTCCCTCGGACAGGCCGCGCGCCGCCAGTTCTTCCACCTCGCGGACGAGCCCCGCCTCGATCAGCGCGTCCACCCGCCGCTCGATGCGCGCGCAGAGCTCCGCGCGGTCGCGCGTGAGGAGCAGGATCAGGGGGCGCACCGCGCGCCAAGGCGCGGCGGCGGCGGAAAAGGGCCGCAGACCCTCCGCGCCCGCGTTTTCCAGTATTTCGAGCGCGCGGACGAGCCGCTTCGCGTTGTTCGGGTGGATGCGCGCCGCCGCCTCGGGATCCGCCTCGCGCAGGCGCTCGTGCAGACGCAAGGCGCCCGATTCCGCCGCCTCGCGCAGCAGCGATTCGCGAAAGGCCCGCCCGCGCGGCGGCGCCGAAAAGTCCATCTCGCAGAGCACGGCGTGCACGTAGAGGCCCGCGCCGCCCACGAGGATGGGCAGGGCGCCGCGCTTTGCGATATCGAGGATGGCGGCGCGCGCGCGCCTTTGGTATTCCGCGACGGAAAAATCCGAA
>JAISNR010000084.1 GCA_031276135.1 Eubacteriales Family XIII. Incertae Sedis bacterium
TGCGTCAACGACGTCCTGTGTCAGGGCGCGACGCCGCTGTTCTTTCTGGATTACATCGCGACGGGCCGCGTCAGGGCCGAGAAGATCGCGGAGATCGTCAAGGGCGTCGCGGACGGCTGTCTGCTCGCGGGCTGCGCGCTCATCGGCGGCGAAACGGCGGAGATGCCGGATTTCTACGCCGACGGCGAATACGACATGGCGGGCTTCGCCGTCGGGATCGCGGATCGCGCAAAGCTCATCGACGGCCGGAACATACGCGCGGGCGATCTGCTCGTGGGCCTTCCTTCGAGCGGCTTGCACAGCAACGGCTTCTCGCTCGCCCGCAGGGTGTTCTTCGACCGCATGGGCCTCGCCGCGGACAGCTTCGTGCCGGAGCTAAGGCTTTCCATAGGCGAAGCGCTGCTGACGCCCACGCGCATCTACGCGTCCGCCTGCCGCGCCGTCCTGCCGCATTCCCTCGTCAAGGGCATGGCGCATATCACGGGCGGCGGTTTTTTCGAGAACATCCCGCGCGCCCTGCCCAAGGGGCTGGGCGTTCGCGTTCGCAAGGCTTCGTGGGATGTTCCCGCGATATTCCCCTACCTGCAAAAGTGCGGCGACATCGATGAGCGGGAGATGTTCTCCGCGTTCAACATGGGCGTCGGTCTGGTCATGGTCGTCGCGCCCGAGGACGCGGCGCGCGTGACGGGGCTGCTCGGCGAGGCCGGGGAGCGCGCTTTCGTGATCGGGAGCGTCACGGCGGAGGAGGGCGTGATCCTTTGCTGAACGTGGCGGTCATGGTTTCGGGCGGCGGAACCAATTTGCAGGCGATCTTGGACGCCATCGAAAGCGGCGAAATCGAAGGCGCGCGGCTCGTCCTCGTCATCTCGAGCAGGGCGGACGCCCCCGCGCTCTCGCGGGCGGCGGCGCGAGGCATTCCCACCTTCGTCGCCGGCAAAGCCGAATTTCCCCGGGCGGCGGAGCGCAGCGCCGCCATCGCCTCCGCCCTGCGCGGCGCGGGCGCGGAGCTGATCGTGCTGGCGGGCTATATGCACATTCTCGAACCGCAGCTCATCCGGGAATTCGCGGGCCGCATCATCAACATCCACCCCTCGCTGATCCCCAAATACTGCGGCCTCGGCTTTTACGGCAAGCGCGTGCACCGCGCGGTGCTCGCGGCCGGGGAGCGCGAGAGCGGCGCGACGGTGCACTATGTGGACGAGGGCGTGGACACGGGGCCCATCCTGCTGCAGGAGCGGGTTCCCGTATTGGAGGGCGACGACGCCGACAGCCTGGCCGCGCGCGTACTCGAGACGGAGCATCGCATCCTGGTGCGGGCCGTGAATCTGTTGGCAAAGGAGAGAAAAAGGAGAGAAACCGGAAAAATGGCGAAGTTTAGGGCATTGATCAGCGTTTCGGACAAGACGGGCGTCGTGGAATTCGCGAAGGCCTTGGAAGCGCTCGGCGCGGAGATCCTCTCCACGGGGGGCACGGAAAGGACGCTCGCGGAGAACGGCGTCGGGGTGAAGAACATCTCCGAGGTCACGGGCTTTCCGGAGTGTCTTGACGGCAGGGTAAAGACGCTGCATCCGGCGGTGCACGGCGGCATTCTGGCCGTGCGCGGCAAGGAGGCGCATATGCGCCGGCTCGCGGAGCTCGGGATCGAAACGATCGACCTCGTGGCGATCAACCTCTACCCTTTCAAGGAAACGATCCTGAAACCCGGCGTGACGCGGGAGGAAGCCATCGAAAACATAGACATCGGCGGGCCGGCGATGCTGCGTTCGGCGGCGAAGAACGGCGACGACGTCGCCGTGCTGTGCGATCCGGCGGACTACGAAGCGGTCGTTTCGGAATTGCGCGCGGGCGGTCTGTCCGCGGGCACGCGGCGCAGGCTCGCGCGCAAGGTGTTCGAGCACACGGCGGCCTACGACGCGATGATCGCCGCCTACCTGCGGGCCGAATGCGGGGACGACCTGCCCGACAAGCTTACGCTTACCTTCGAGAAGGCGCAGGACCTTCGCTACGGCGAGAACCCGCACCAGAGGGCCGTGTACTATCGGGAGCCCGGCGCTTCGCAGGGTGCGCTCACGGAGGCGGAGCAGCTGCACGGCAAGGAGCTCTCGTTCAACAACATCAACGACGCAAGCGGCGCGCTCGCCGCGCTCCGCGAGTTCGACGAACCCGCGGTCGTCGCCGTGAAGCACGCCAACCCCTGCGGCGTCGCCGTCGGAAAGGACATCCGCGATGCCTATCTGAAAGCATACGAGGCCGATCCCGTATCCATATTCGGCGGCATCGTGGCGGCCAACCGCCCCGTGGATGCGGGCACGGCCGAGGAGATCGGCAAGATATTCCTCGAGATCGTCGTCGCGCCGGATTTCACGGACGAGGCCCTCCGCATCCTGACGCGGAAGAAGAACATACGCTTGCTCAGGCTCCCGGGTCTTGCCGGGGCCGCGCCGCGCGGCGAGATCGACGTCAAAAAGGTGTCGGGCGGTCTGCTCGTGCAGGAGGCGGACACCGCGCTGTTCGGGCCGGAGGCGTGGAAGGTCGTGACGGAGAGAGCGCCGTCGGAGGCCGAGCGCGCGGACATGGATTTCGGCGCGCGGGTGGTCAAGCACGTCAAATCCAACGCGATCGTGATCGCGAAAGACGGGCAAACCCTGGGCATCGGCCCCGGGCAGGTCAACCGCATTTGGGCCGTGCGAAACGCCGTCGCACAGGCTGCGGGTTCGCTCGCGGGTGCGGCGCTCGCGTCCGACGCCTTCTTCCCCTTCGACGACTGCGTATCGGCGGCGGCGGCGGCCGGGATCACGGCCATCCTGCAACCGGGGGGTTCCGTGAACGACGCGGATTCGATAAAGAAGGCGAATGAGGCCGGGATTGCGATGGTGTTTACCGGCGTGCGCCATTTCAAACATTAAATCAAATTGGGAGTTCGGAACATGAGAGTGATGATCGTAGGCGGCGGCGGCCGGGAGCACGCCATCGCTTGGAAGTTGCGCCAAAGTCCGGGGCTCACGGAATTGTACTGCGCGCCGGGGAACGCCGGCATCGCGGCCTTGGCGACCTGCGTCGATATCGCGGCCGACGACGTGCGCGGCCTGACCGCTTTCGCAGCCGGGAAGAAAATGGATCTCGTCGTGGTCGGGCCGGAGGTTCCGCTTGCGATGGGCCTCGTGGACATGCTGGCGGAGGCCGGCGTCCGCGCCTTCGGCCCGAACATCAAATGCGCGCGCCTCGAGGCCAGCAAGGGCTTCACGAAGCGCTTTCTCGAAAGGCACGGCATCCCGACCGCGCGGTACCGTGAATTTTGCGACAAGGACGAGCTGCTCGACCACATCGGTCTGTTCGGCTTTCCCATGGTGCTCAAGGCCGACGGACTCGCCGCCGGCAAGGGCGTGATCCTCGCGGAAACGCCTGCGGAAGCGCGGGAGGCCATAGAGGATATGATGGGCAGAAGGGTGTTCGGCGCGGCCGGCGACACGGTGGTGGTGGAGGAATACCTCGAGGGAACGGAAGCCTCGATGCTCTGCTTCGTGGACGGCGGCGCCATCGTTCCGATGGAATCGGCGCAGGACTACAAGCGCGCATTCGACGGGGACAGGGGGCCGAACACGGGCGGGATGGGCAGCTATTCGCCGAGCCTGCTCATGGACGAGGCGCTCGAGGACGAGATACGCGAGAAGATACTGGCGCCCACATACGAGGGTTTCAAGGCGGACGGCTTGGATTTCAGGGGTGTGCTGTTCATCGGTCTGATGCTCACGGAGGACGGGCCCAAGGTGATGGAGTTCAACAATCGCTTCGGCGATCCGGAAACGCAGGCGATTCTCCCGCGCCTGGAGAGTGATCTGCTCGATATCTTCCTTGCGGTGACAGAGGACCGGCTCGCGACGCGGGAACTGCGCTGGCGCGCCGACCGCTCCGTCTGCGTCGTGCTGGCGGCGGGCGGCTATCCCGGCGCCTACGAAAAGGGCAAGGCGATCGACGGCCTTGCGCGCGTGGACGGGGACGCGCTCGTATTCCACGCGGGGACCGCTTTCAAAGAGGGAGCGGGCGATGTGCCGCACACGGCGGGCGGACGCGTGCTCGGCGTGACGGCCCTCGGCGCGACGCACGAGGAAGCGCGCGAAAAGGCATACGCGAACGCGGCGCGGATCCGCTTTGACGGCGCGCAATACAGGCGCGACATCGGAATCGTAAAGGAGGTCCGGGATTGCCTTCCATGAGAGCGAAGAGAAGATTTCGGATCAACTATCTGCGGCTGGCGCTCATG
>JAISNR010000112.1 GCA_031276135.1 Eubacteriales Family XIII. Incertae Sedis bacterium
AATAAAGAACAGTGTGAGAACTTGTTCGTATTCGCATTGGTCATTATCGGTGTGATCGCTCTGTTTTCTGACAGAACGAGATAAAACAGAAACCGCCCATCGTTGAGATCGGCGGTTTCTGAACCCAATTTAGGGAACAGCCGCCATCTGCAAAGCGGCTTGCCCTCTTGCTTTTGATTATATCGCAACGGAACCGGAGAAGCAAGGATTTTTTTCTTAAAAACATTAGAAAATTTTGAAACAAATGGTTGACATATAATTACA
Organism: Eubacteriales Family XIII. Incertae Sedis bacterium; assembly: GCA_031276135.1. Lineage (GTDB taxonomy): Bacteria > Bacillota > Clostridia > Peptostreptococcales > Anaerovoracaceae > JAITLA01. The sequence goes on from JAISNR010000112.1 coordinate 265, forward strand.
ATAGGAGTAGAATAAGGATCAGCAAGAGGGCAACCGTTTGGCGGAACTGTTTCGCAGATCAAAAGGCGATGTAGCGCATCGCCGTTCCGCTGTCGATTGTGACGGAATAGCCGTGTCCCGGGTCGGGCGTCCATTTGAAGGGATTGTCATGCACCCCGGGAAAGAGATGATCCATCAGCATGGAGATCACGCCGCCGTGGCACACCACGATGCTGTCGGGCGGCGCATCCTGCGCAAAGAGCCGCGCCGCGCCCGCCGTGACGCGCCGCCTGAACGCGGCAAAGCTCTCCCCGCCGGGCGCCGGCGTCGAGCCGTTCTTGTCCGCGACCCAACGCTTGTAGGCTTCCAGCTGCGACAGCTCCGCATAGGGCCGCATCTCGAAGCTTCCGCAGTCAAATTCCCGCAGTTCCTCGATATGCGCGTGGGCGCGCGCGCCGTAGATGGCCGTCAGGCTTTCGACCGCGCGCAACATGCCGCTCGAAAAGAGCGCGCAGCCGTCGGGATCGGGATAGATGCCGGCGACCGCGAGCTCTCGCAACGCCTCCGCGCCCTCGGGAAGCAAGGGGATGTCGCTGCTTCCGTAGAGCAAGCCGTCCCTGGTGCCCGCCGTGGCGCCGTGCCGGATCAGGTGGACGCAATGCTTCATTCATTCCTCGTTTCCGCCCTGACCGCTTCAGATTTCTGTTCCGATCGCTGTTCGTTCTTCAGGCCGTCGCTCAGGAATTTTTCCATCGTTTGCCGCCCGACCGCGCCGGATATGCGCAGACCGGCGAGCTTGTATGTGGGAACCTCTTCCACCCCGGATTCAAAATACGCGTGCCGCAGGGCCTTTTGCTGTGCGTCGCTGTAGCGTCCCTCCTTCATCGAGATGTTGAAGGCGTAGGCATCCGCGCCCAAATCGCTCACGATGTCCGCCAGAACGTCGATCCTGCCGATGTCGCGCCCCTGCTCGAAGTGCGCGCGAAAAACCCGCCTGTTGTAGTCCTGGACGTCGCCGCGGTGCGCGGCCATGAAGTGCATTCCCTGAAAGGCCCTGTTCGTATAGGGCGTGGGCGAAAAGGGTCTGCGCAACAAAAGGCCCGCTTTCTCGGCTTCGTCCACGAGCGCGGGCGGCCAAAGCGCCCCCGTTTCGGGATCGGGCCTGTGCTCCGGCCGGGCCATGGGCTCCGGAAGCAATTCGAAGGGATGCCACGCGATCCCGATCTCGGGAAAGGCTTCCGCCGCGGTTGTGAGCTGGCCTATGCCGAGATAACAGAATGGACAGGTATAATCAAAATAAACATGCAGCTTCATCATTGCAACAATGCCTCCCCGCGCATCTCCCCGTTTTGTCGTGTAAAAATCCGGCCGCGCGCAACTGCGGCTGCGGAGGGGGTTTTTTCCCCTTCATATCATATTATATCAATGAAAAGGAGCGCTGTAAATTAATAATTCTCCTTTATGCCCTGTGCGGCGATCAAATTTGCCAAAGAGAGCACACCCGCGATCAAAAACACGAATTCGGGACCCCAGCGGAACCAGACGAGGCCGCAAACATAGGAGCCGACGATCGCCACGACGTGGTCTATGGCCATGCCGAGCGTCAGCGAGGGCGTCACATCCTCCGGCGCAAGGGCTATGGAGCGCATGTATATGGAGCGCACCATCGAGAACTGCGCCGACATCCTGTCCACGATGTTCAGAAGATACACGAACATCATGCCGATGCCCGTGAGCGCGACCACGTTGTTGTTGACCCATCTGCTCAGGAATCCGTAGGCGATGTAGACGGCGACGAAGGCCAGCGCCTCCGCCGTCATAACCCTGCGAATGCCGAAACAATCGATCCATCTGCCCACGACCGGCATGAAGAATATGCCGATCAGCGAGCCGACCACGGCCAGGATCGAAATCGTATCCGCCTTGAAATCCAGCAGGTCGATCAGCACCCAAGGGCTGTACACGAGCATGATTTGCTTCCGGCCGCCGAATACGGCGCAGATCAGATAGTAGCGCAGATACGCCTTTCGGAACACAAATTTGGCCCGCTCGACGGGTGGTCCGTCGCTCAAAGCGCCGCCGATTCGCCGCTGTGCGACGAGCAACGCGCCCGCCATGAAAAAACAGGCGGCGCCGATGATGAACACCCAAGCGGGCAATTCAAAATCGAACCAACCGACGCGAAAGCCGACAAAGGTCAAAACGCCGGAAAGCATCAGGAAGGTCATGCGTACGCTGTTGATGCGTCCCATGATGCGGCCCATGTTCATGCGCTGCGCCAGCGAAAGTCCTATGCTGTCGCCGAGCGGCAGGAACATGTGGACGCCCGTGGAAAATATAAATAAAAATACCAACATGACCGCGTAGCTTGGCCGAAAAAAGCCCAGCACGACGAGCCCCGCCGCGCCGAGCAATTGGGCGAGCACCGCGTTTCGGACATTTCCCAAGGCGGACAGCCATGCCAAAAAAAGGAACGAAAGCACCCCCGGCAGTTCGCGGGGAAATTCTATGAAGCCGCGCTGCGCGGCATTGACGGCATACGCCTCCTTGAAGTAGTTTGCGAGTATCGCGTCGCTGAAGCCGCCCGCAAGGCCCACGAAGGCGATCGCGATCAGGAATATCTTCAGGACGGTTTCCGGATTGGACGGTTTTGTTTCTTTCGTCGTGTTTTCCTCCAAATTCATGCGCAATATGAACAATCGGCCATGGAACGGCTTCCAAAGGCCGATTGTCGATTCGCGCCATGCCTTGCGGACTCTTGCGAGCACCCCCCGGCGTTCGTCGCCTGCGGATGCGGGATGCGGACGCCGCCCCCGCCGTTCGCGGTCCCGGCGGGCGAACGGAGCGCGCGCTAGCCGTCGGCGTTGATCTTGGCGATCAATTCTTCGATCACGCGGTCCGCGTCATCGTAATCCACTTGACAGGTGCCGACCTGACGGTGCCCGCCGCCGCCGTATTTCAGCATCAGCGCGCCGACGTCGGTCTTTGCGCTGCGGTTCAGTATGCTGTGTCCCACCGCGATCGGGCAGTTCTGCTTGTTGCGTCCGTCCACGATCCAGAGCGAGATGTTTTGTTCCGGATAGAGGCTGTATATGAGGAAGCGGTTTCCCGTGTAGATGGGCTCCACGTTTCGCAGGTCCGTCACGATGGCGTTTTTTCTGGTTACGGTATGCTTCGCCACCATTTCGCGGAAAAGGGCGTCCTGCTCAAAATACAGATCCGTGCGTTCCTTTACGTCCGGATTGGTCAATATCTCCTCGATGTCCTGCGAGGCGCAGGCGTCGATCAGGTTTTCCATGAGCTCGTAGTTGCTGATGCGGAAGTTGCGGAATCGCCCGAGGCCCGTGCGCGGATCCATGACGAAGCCGAGCAATATCCAACCGGTCGGGTTCAGGATCTCGTCCTTTGTGAGCTTGGCCGAATCGACCTTGTCCACGGCCGCCACCATTTTCGCGAAATGTTTAAGCTTCGCTTCTCCGCCGTAATAGTCGTAGATGACATGGGCGGCGCTGTCCTCCATGCGGCTGGCGCCTTCGAAGGAAACATTCGAGCCGAGCCGCTCGTTTTCGCTCGAATGATGGTCGAACCAGAGCTTCGCGCCCTTGACATACGGGACATTTGCGAGCACGTCTTCATCCGTGACCTCGACGATGCCGTCCTGCAGATCCTTGGGGTGAACGAATTTCCAACGGTCGATAATCTTCAGATCTTTGAGGAGGGCGGCGCAGGCAAGGCCGTCAAAATCAGATCTGGTAAGTAAACGCATGGGAAAACCTCCTGTTACATGAATAGCGTACCGCATTGCACAATATATTGCCTCGCAATCGTTGTCGGAATGGCTTGGGGTTCGGATACCATAATTAAAATAATAGCACATCATTCTCGGAAATACAAGAGCTTTATGTCGAGTTTTGGGCGGGTTGTATACATTTCCGCACTTTCGTTGTGTCAGTTGTTTCCTGCGTATACTTCCAATTCTTCGCAATCATCAAACAAATCGGCAAATGAATCGTCAAGCTCCGAGCATTGCGCACAAAGCCGTTTTACTTCATGCGTTTTCGGAATATCGATGTCATGGGCGCAAATAAATGCTTTTAAGGATTTTTCGGCGGACTGTTGACAATGGTAACAAATGATTTCCAACGGTTTTGGAATCTTATGATCATATAAGAATTTTGCGCTGTCATAGTCGCCATACGCTATTTGCAACCATTCGTTTGTTATATCAATTTCGCTCATACAAGACGATTCCTTCTCGCAGT
>JAISNR010000115.1 GCA_031276135.1 Eubacteriales Family XIII. Incertae Sedis bacterium
CGCGCGACATGGAGATCGCGCTGAACGCTTTCGCCGGGTGGAAGGGACAGGACGCGGATGCGATCGCCGAGAATTTGAAGATTTTGGGCATCCCCGAATCCGTCGTCGAAGCGGCCCGCGCGCAAAGCGAAGCCGAACGCGGTCGCGGAACGCGGCCCGAACCCGAAATGTGACGCATAGGCGCGCAAGGCGCAAACGACAACTCGAAGCGGCGCGAATAGAACACTGTTCTTTGTTTGAATTCCGCGCCGCGTTTGATCACGGCCGTCCGGCGAACCGGGCGGCTTTTTCAATTGAAGGAGGGCATGAAATGCCGCATTTTTTCGACAATGTGCCGCCCGGTTCCCGCAAAATCGGGAGCGAAAGAAACTTGGACGGATTACGCCGCCGCCTCGGTCTGTCCATCGTGCGAACGCGTCTGCCTTTCCGAAGAGCTCGCACGGGGAAAGGTCGCGGACGTTGAAAAGGAACTGGAAGACAAATGAACATTGTATGTGAATTAAAGGAAAACGAGCAAAAATACTCTTCCGTGTTTGTCAGGGGAGGTTCCCTCGTTGAAGCGCAACGATTGCTCAGGAGACCGTGTGCTTCTTAAAGCTGTTCATCGCATAATCGGAGAGAGAATTTCCGATTCCCGGCAAATCGGGTATCGCGAATTTCCCGTTTGTCGGCTGATAATCATAGATGCACAGCGCTTTGTTCGCAGCGAACAGATTGCTGAAGTGCTGTTCGTGGATCAGGAAGTTCGGTATGGCCGCTTCGACTTGCAAGGCGGCGGCGGTGGATAGCGGACTCGCGCACACGTGTGGCTGGACGGATACGTCGTAGGTATATGCCATATCGCATATTTTTTTGACTTCGGTGATTCCGCCGCAATTTCCGATGTCCGGTTGTATGACCTGAAGGGAGTGATCCTCGAAATACTTGGAATACTGCCATCTCGTGTAAATGCGCTCTCCTCCGGCCAACGGTATGCGGATGCGCTCACTGATGTATTTTGTCAATGTCGGATCCGGCGTACTCGGTTCTTCAAAATAGAAAATGTTATATTTTTCCAATGCGCGCCCGATTTGAACAGCACCCTGAGAATCGATGATGCCGTGGTTTTCAACAATGATCTCAACGTCCTTTCCGATCGCTTCCCGGATTGCAGACACCCTTCTCTCGATGAGGTCGATCATTTGGGGGCGAAGGAGCCCCATACGTTCATCTCTGGCGAAAGGCTGTCCATACTCGTTCAGTTCGAGGAAATCATATTTGATCGCATCGTATCCATCCCGCAAAGCGGCCATCGCGCTGTCTGCATAATCCGCCGCTGTCAAGGCAGGCTTCCTGCTTTCCCCCCATCCGAATTGAAGTTGGCTCGCGTATGCGCGCAACGAATCCCGCATCCTCCCTCCGAGCAGCATATGTACAGGCGCGTTGAAAAACTTGCCCTTGATGTCCCACAGCGCCATATCGATCGCGCTCATTCCCGCAAAGGTAATGGGGCCGCCGTTTTGACACCAAAAGGTAGTCCGGTACATGCGCTCCCAGAGGTCTTCATTGTTGAGCGGGTTTGATCCGATGATGCGTATAGCCAGATCCTTGACCATTTCAAAAGCAGCCGGAGACGCAACGCCGTAAATCACACCGGCTTCACCGTCTCCGAATATACCTTCGTCCGTATATATGCGGCAAAACACAGGGCGCCTTCCCCGCGCTTCTTCATCCGCATCCTGAACCAGAATCACATCTACCTTCGTGATTTTCATCGCGTCCGATCCTCCAAGCATTTAGTATTCCAAATATCCGACTTGTTTTGATATCTCCATCGCATATTGCGTCACGATTCGCCCATAGTGCTTGATCGTCGAATCGTCCAGCATTGCGTACATCGCCGCGCAGCTGATAGCCGCAATCGGCGTTCCTGTGGCGTCGAGGATTGCGTGGGCGATGCAAAAGATGTTAATATCGCTTTCCCTGTTGTCGATCGCAAATCCCCGTTCCCGTGTCTCTCGCAGGTTTTCCAATAGCAAATCGATGTCTGTAATGGAGTATTCCGTATATGGAAGCATCTCCATTCCCGATATAAGCGAACGCACTTTTTCTTCCGAATAGTAGGCCAATATGGCCTTGCCCAAGCCGGTAGACCACATATTTCTGTGCGAACCCAAGACGGCGGACGTATGGATGGACTGCTCGGATTCGACTTTATCGATGTAAACGATTTCGTGGTTGTCCGGTATTGCGAGGAACGAGGTTGCTTTCGTTGTTTCCATCAGCTTTTCAACGTATGGCCGTGCAATCTTGACCAAGGATTTATTCTGAATGAAAATCGAGCCGATCTCAAATGAGCCGATGCCGATGCGAAACGTCTTTGATCGTTCGTCTTCATATTCTATCAACCTTTCGTCAAGCAAGGTGTGAACGATGCTGAATGCGCTGCTTGGTGGGATATTCAGCGCTGTGCTGATTTCCTGCAGGGTCATCGGAGACCGAGATTTCTTGAGCAGCTTCAGTACATGGATAACGCGTTGCGCAGTACGGTTTAGGTGTTTCTTGGGTGTGGGTGTCGCCATATTTTTGCATCTCCGCAGTGTTGCACTTGTATATTTTTATATAATTCTACCACATTCCCGCTCAGAAATCCAAACATTCTTCTTTTATGGCAGGAATGAAGAGGAAAGGATTTTTACTCTTCATTCCTGCTTTTACGGCCTCACTTCGTTGAGAGGTTTTTCTCCGAGAAGAACGGCCCGCACGTTTTTTGAAGCGACATAGCGGCATTCCTCCAGAGATTGTTTGCTGACATAGGCCGTATGAGGCGTAAAAAAGCAATTGTCCAGCGTAAATAAGGGATTGTCGTTCGGGCTCCAATTCTTGGCCTTCATGGGCTCCTCTTCGGGATCGTCCAGCGCTGCGCCCGCTATCGCGCCGGATCGCAACGCTTCGTACAAAGCCTTGTTGTCCACGCATTTGCCCCGAGACACGCATACAAGGAAAGCGGTAGTTTTCATCTGCTTTAAGGCTTCCGCGTTGATGATGCGGTGCGTTTCCTTCGTATATGGCGTGAGTACGTTAACCACGTCGCTCGTTTGCAACAATTCCTCCAATGAAGTTTTCCGTACGCCGTGCGTCGCCATAAGACTTTCGGAGAGATATGGGTCATACGCGCATATCACAAATCCGAAAACAGCCAATTTCCGCGCAAGGTTTTGCGCAATGCGTCCGAAACCGATCAGTCCATATACAGCGCCGCGAAACCTCGTGATGGGGATTGTCCAATCCTGCAGACGATAAGACCCTGCATGAACGCACGCATTATAGCGGTGCAAGCTCCGCATCAAGGAGAAAGAACAACTGAGCGCATGGTCAGCTACCTCGTCCAAGCAATAATCAGACACATTGGTGACGATGATGCCTCGTTCGTGCGCCGCTTCGACATCCACGATGTCTACACCGACTCCGTAGCGCGCGATGATCTTACAACGGCTCAATTTTTCTATCGTAGCTCTGGGAATTTTGGCATATTGCTGTAAAATCGCATCGGCATCGCGGGCCAACTCGGACAAGCCTTCCCCTGTATTGCAGTGCAGACCGATCACCTCGGCACCGATAGGTTCCAGTATGCTTTTTTCAATCGCATTGTCAGGATAGTCAAAATCGCTGATATAGACCTTGAATTTTTTCATGACGCCCTCTTTGAGCCGTCGTTCATGGCGACGACCGATGCGATGCAAGATACAATCGGTGGAAAGGGACTGCCTCAGAGCGAAGCAAGCCCTAAATGCGTGTGGATTGCGTTAATTTACAGTGGCATAGACTTCGTTCTGCCGGATGTAGTAATCCGCAGTATCGGCGGTCACCAAATTCACGGACGTGTAGATGTTGGTCGGGGACAGCTTGACGCCCGCCGCTTCGTTGTCGGAGGTGAGCGGCATGGGATTGTACTTCGCGGTGATCAGCGCGAGCATTGACCACCAACCCATGGAAACATCGTTTTGGACGATGGACGCCGTGATGGTGCCGTCTTTGATCATGCTCAGCACATCGGAATTCCTGTCCATACCCACAACGCCGATCTCTCCCTTTTTATTGGCTTCGCTTACGGCCGTTGACGCGCCGATCGCACCCGTGGAGTCGGCGCAAACAAAACCCGTCAGGTTCGGATACTTCGCTATAATGTCCTTGGCCGCACTTGTGGCGGTAACGGTATCGGCTTTCGTATCGCCGTAGGCCACGATCTCAATATCCGGGAACAGAGCAAATGCGTCTTCAAACCCTTTCTGTCGTTCTTCGAACATCGGATTTCCCGGTAGGGTCAGGATTGCCACGGAGCCTTTCCCTCCGATGGTCTGCGCGTATAACTTGCCGCCTTCATAACCGAGATCGTATTGGGATGATCCGATGAAGGTCAGGCGGTCGCTATCCGCCACATCGCCGTTATACGTCACCACGTTCACGCCGCTCGCTACGGCTTTCTTGATAGAAGGCGCCAAGCCCGGATCAAAACCGAATACACAAATGCCGGCAGGCTGTTTCGCCACGGCACTGTCAAAGGCCGAAATCATCGCGTTTAGGTCGCCGTCCATAGGCCCGACGAAGCCAGTCTTTACACCGAAGGATTTTCCGGCTTCCTTCCAGCTCCACTTCATGGCGTTCCAATACTCCAGATTGTTGATGCAGTTGACGACAATGTACTCGTCATTCGGGTCGATCAGACTCTGCAGTGTGCCATCCGTTGCGGTCGCATCCTGATTTTCCGACGCCGTCGCAGCGCCGGCATCGCCATTGTCGGCTGTTCCCGACTGACATGCAGTCAGCAAAAACAGCATTGACAACAAGGCAATAATTAAAACGACACCAATCTTTTTCATCTCCGCTTCTCCTCCTCATTCAAAATCACGATTTTAATACGTTCCATACCACTGGAATTTTTCGCGAAGTCCAGCGCTTCCGGGGTTTCTTCAAAGCGATATCTATGGGTGATGCATCCCCTCGCATCTATCTTGCCTGCGGCGAGCATCCGCAATGCAGGAACAAAGGAATTGGGGCTTGCAAGCGTGCCGATCAACGTGATATCCCTAGTCGCGATATAGTCCAAGTCAACATCAATCCTTGGCTTGCCTGTTATGCTGAGCGCGCATATTTTCCCTCCGGGAGCGATTGCGTTCAGCGCGGATTCGAATGCGTCGGGGTTTCCTGTGTCCTCGAATACAATATCCGCCTTTCCTCCAAAAAAATCATGGAGGCGTTGTTCAAGGTCCTCCGACTTTGAATTGATCAACTTTAACCCCCACATGTTTTCGATCTTGTCCCGATGCACCTCTTTCCGCGCGACGACAACGACCGACGCCGCACCGCATACGTTGGCCAATTGGGCGTGCAGGAGACCGATCGGCCCGTCGCCGAACACGACTACATTGTCGCCGGGGTTGATATGGGTTTGGCGCGTCGCATACAGCACTGTCGCCAGGGGTTCTATCAAAGCCGCTTCCTCCGGCGACACTCCAGCCGGAACCTTGTAGATATGTCTGCCTTTTGTCTTGACATATTCCGCCATAGAACCGTCGTAGCGGATCACGCCGAGCTCCGTGCGATTGTCGCACAGGTGATAGCTGCCCTTCAAGCAGCTTAAGCATGCTCCGCAACCGATGCTGACATCGCCTGTAACCAGATCACCGATAGCGATGTTTCCCGCCCGATTACCCTTCTCGACGACATAGCCCGACCACTCGTGCCCTGCCGTCAAAGGCATCTTGGACATGCCCTGCTTGTAGTACGGCATCGATCCGTCATACAGTTCGACATCCGTAGTGCAGATACCCGTTACAGCCACCTTGACCAGCACCTCGTCAGCTTCTATCCGGGGAATATCCATTTCCTGAAGCTCCACGGTCATCGGCGCCACAATGCGAAACGCTTTCATTTTTTTACCCCATTCCGCCGCCCTGCGGCGGCACAAATATTTTATGAAAGCCGGGCAACGGCCCTCATCCGTGATAGAATTCCATTGTTTCGTCAAAGCATCTTTTGTTTTGACACCCTCATTTCATTTAACGAATCGATAAGAATTGCCAGAATCAGGATTATGCCGGTAATCAAATTTTGCCAATAGATGTTTACACCCAAAAGATTTAAAGAAGTGGAAAGCACTTGCATGAACAACGCGCCGAGGAAGGCACCCAAGATGGTGCCTTGCCCGCCGTTCAGGCTTGCTCCGCCGATGATGCACGCGGTAATAACGCTGAGGGCCGTGTTGCTGCCCAGCGTGACCGAAGCGGATCCGAATCGTGCTGTAACGATGATCCCCGCGATGCCGGCGCATAAGCCGCATATACAATAATTGAAGATTTTCACCTTGACGACATTGATACCGTTCAACTTCGCTGCTTTTTCGTTGCTTCCGACATAGTAGCTCTGCCGGAAGAACCTTGAATTGCGCAACGCGATGTCACTGATGATGACAATCGAGATCGTAATGAAGATAGGATACTGGATGTTGCCGAAACCGCCTTGGCCGATCACCGTAAACGCCGGAGGCATATCGAGGACCGCCATCCCTTTGGAAAGGATGAGCATGATCCCCCTGATCGCGCTCATAATGCCGAGAGTGGCGATAAACGGGTTTAAACCCAGCTTCGCGATCAGCAATCCATTCATGAGGCCGATGCCTGCCGACAGCAACATGGCGATCAATATCGCGGATAAAACAGGTACGCCGTTCTTCAAAAGGAGGCCGACCGCCACGCCTGTAAATGCCATCGTCGAGCCGACGGCGAGGTCCATTCCGCCGTTGATCAGCACCAATGCCATCCCAACGGCAATCAGCCCTTCCACCGACACGCCCATAAAGATTGACAGCAGGTTTGCCGAAGTCAGGAAATACGGCGTAAAGGCAGAAACCAGACAGGTACCGGCCAAAAGAATAAGGATTACAACGACTTCCCTGTTTTTCGCAAGCATCTTAAGATCCGGTCCATTTTTCGTTTTCATGCATCCGCCTTCTCAAGCTCTTCGGCTGTTCCTGTCGCATAATGCATGATGATTTCCTCTGACCATGCATTCTTATCGACGAAGCCCGTCACCCTTCCATTGTGCATGACCATGATCCTGTCGCAAATCCCCAGCAGCTCGGGCAGCTCAGACGATATAAGCAACACGGATTTGTCAGCATCGGCGTAGTCCTTGATAATCCGATAGATTTCGCTTTTCGCGCCGACATCGACGCCTCTTGTCGGTTCGTCTACGATGAGGATGTCCGGATCCACCCCCATCCACGCAGCAATTAAGCACTTTTGTTGATTGCCGCCGGAAAGATTGTTGACTTTTTGATCGATCGACGGCGTCCGAATGTTGAATAACCGCACCTGCTCGCTCGCATATTGCGCAAGGCGCCTTTTGTCGACGAAACCCGGTCCGGAAAACGCGGTGAGTTTGTTGCAACAAAGGTTCAATGCGATCGAATAGTTTAGATACAGACCCAAGCTCTTTCTGTCTTCTGTCAGGTAAGCGATTTTCCGACGGATCGCGTCGCGGGGGTTTTTGATGCTGATGGGTTTTCCGTCCTTGTAAAAGCTGCCCGAAGTCCTTTTGTGCGCACCGACGATACCCAGCGCCATCTCGCTTCGCCCGGCGCCTATCAAGCCGGCCACGCCCAATATCTCGCCTTTTTTGATCCCGAAACTTATGTCACTGTACAAGTCCTTGGCCGTCATGCCCCTGACTTCAAAACAATACGCACCGTCCGAATTGTTTTGATTGCGTATGGCGCGTGCTTCTCCGTATAAATTTTTGATCTCGCGGCCCACCATCAGGGACACGATCTTATTGACACTCATGTCCGCTACAGGCGCTGTATGGATATGCCACCCATCTCGAATTACCATCACCCTATCCGCAAGTCTAAAGACCTCGTTCAGCTTGTGCGTAATATAGATGATGGCAATGCCTTCCCTCTTCAGGGTATCGACTAAATCAAACAACAAATCGATCTGATCGATCGTTAAAGAGCTCGTTGGTTCGTCCAGTATCAATATCTTCGCTCCGGCCGAAACGGCCTTCAATATTTCCAGCAGTTGTTGCGTACCCATGGGCAGCTTTCGCACGATTGTCCCAGGATCGATATCAAGATTGAATTTCCCCATAATCTTTCGCGTGGCGTCATATAGCTCTTTCCATTTAATCCTTCCGCTTCGCGTGACCGGCTGGCGATTTATGAAAATATTTTCGGCAACGCTCATGTCGCCGACCATAGACAACTCCTGATGCACCATATTGACGCCGAGTTTCATGGCGTCGAACGCCGAATCGAAATATACCTCTCGGTCGTCAATAAATATTTTTCCCTTGTCGGGCTTTTCGGTCCCGCAAATCAGTTTCGTGAGAGTAGACTTGCCGGCTCCGTTTTCGCCCAGCAAGGCCAAGACCTCTTTCCTGTCGAGCGTGAAACCGATGTCGTTCACTGCCTGCACGCCGGGATAGGCTTTAAACAATCCTTCGACCCTTAAAAAATGCAACATGGGGGAACTCCCTTTGCTCTGTTGCAACCACGAAACGGCAACATCCTATCTGTTGACTCTGCCGCTCGCATCTCCGTTGACAAGTTTCCATACCTCGTCCGTTGTCACTTGGTTGAAATCGTATTCGATGGTCTGTTTCAGACACGAGGCCGCGACGGCGAAGTCAATGGCCTTTTGTGCGGGGAACCCATTGATCATTCCGTAAATCAACGCGCCGCCAAAGGAGTCTCCACCTCCCACCCGATCCACCAAGTGCACGGTGTACTTGGGAGAAACGAAAAAATTTTCCCCGGCATACAGAATGCCCGCCCATTCATTGTCGCTTGCGGACAGACTGCCGCGCAAAGTGATTGCAACGGTATTGAAGCCAAAGCATTCCGCCAGCCGGCGCGCTACCGAGCGATATCCATTCTCGCTGATCTGCCCCTTCGAGACATCGGATTGCGATGCGCGGATCCCAAACACTTTCTCGGCGTCCTCTTCATTTGAAATGCATACATCCACATAGGGCATTAAATCACGCATCACGCGCCCGGCTTTTTGTTCGGGCCACAGCTTCGCCCGATAATTGATGTCACAGGAAACGGTCAGGCCTTTCGCTTTTGCGGCTTTCAGCGCGTCCTTCACGATTTCGGCCAAACCGTCCGACAGCGCCGGCGTGATGCCTGTGAAATGGAACCATGCCGCGTCTTTAAAGATGCGGTCCCAATCGAAGTCATCAGGTACGGATTCCGTGACCGCAGAATGTTTTCTGTCGTAAATGACCTTAGACGCCCTCTGGGAAGCACCTTTTTCGACGAAATACAGGCCCAACCTGTCACCGCCCATGACGATGTCGGAAACGTCTACGCCATAACGTCGCAATTCCCTCATCGCGGCCACCCCCAGATCATTGTCGGGAAGTTTTGTGACAAAGCTCGATCGCTGCCCGAAATTGGACAAGGCCACGGCGACGTTGGCTTCTCCGCCCGCAAACGACAGATGGAAACTGCTGCCCTGCACAATTCGCAAAAACCCATCCGGATTAAAGCGTCCCATTATTTCCCCAAAACAAACCACCTTGCTCAAATTGACACCTGTTTTTCCTGTAAGGATGAAACTTTTAAATCCGAGATGTGTACTCCTTTGCCAAATCGACCAATTTGTCGTACCGTTCCGCCATAATCAGGTCGGTGATCGCGATATTGCTGCCGATCGCGACTCCCGTATAGCCCGCTGCCAGATATTCGGAAATATTATGCACGTTTATGCCGCCGACTGCGATGAGCGGGATGTGAGCGATCGGCGCTTTTACCGCCTTGATGTAGGAAACGCCGAATTCGCCGGCGGGAAAGATTTTCACAAACGCGGCTCCGCAGTGGTATGCCGCCACGATTTCGCTCGGCGTGAGCGCGCCCGGAATCGAAACCATTCCCTTGCGCACCGTTTTCTTAATGATGGACGGATCGGTATTGGGGGATATAACGAATCGCCCGCCGTTTCTCGCGGTGTTTTCGACTTGGGCTTTTGTGATTACCGTACCGGCGCCGATACCGACGCGATCGCCAAATCGTTCGCTGATGGCGGCAATGGCCCTGCCCGTGTCCTCAAGACAGCTTGTCGAATTTTGATCGTAGGTCACTTCGATGAGCCGGATGCCGCCGTCGTACAGCGCCTGCACTACGGGCAGGATTTTTTCGCCGGGAACCCTGCGTAATATTGCGATTATTTTATGTTTTTCTATCGCGCTCCTTACATCCATCCTCGCAAACCTCACATCTCAATCGCAAAAGCGCGTACAGGAAATCCGTCCGCCCCGTGGAACGCGATGGGCGGCGCGCAGAATATAACGTCTTTCCCCAAGATTTGATCTAAATTCGCCAGACTTTCTACGATGGCAATTTCTTTTTTTAAAAACGCCTGATGCACTTCGATATAAAGGGGCGGATTCAGGGACGGAGCTTCCACACCGATGAGGAGGATGGAAAGCGAAGATAAATAGTTTGCCAATTCCAAATCGACAGAGGGATAGTCCGCATAGTAAGTTTCTGTGTTCGCGTGCTTATACCAGCCGGTGTGAAGCAGAACTCGTTTCTTCGCAATGATTTCATTCTCATACGCTTTCACGTCCTCAATCCCAATGCGGTCGTTCGCTTTTTTGCCGCGCAGATCGATCACGACGCAGGATCCCACATACTTTTCCAAGGAAACGTCTCCCAAAGCGATCCCGTCGTCCAAAAAATGTCGGGGAGCGTCCGTGTGCGTACCCGCATGGCTGTTGATTTCTGCAATCCCAAGGTTGTAAAAATCCTTTTTGACGGTATGTGACAGACGGTAACTCATGGGCGGCGTGCCGGGGAATACCATATCGTCAATCTTGAACTTCAGCGATAAATCATAAATATTCATAAGCGCACCTTCGTTTTGCAAAAGACGAGCGATAAGAATATCCGACGTTTATATGCGCCTGTATTTTTCCAATAACTCATCGACTGTCGCGCCGTTCAGCACATCCCTGCGTGTCAATTCCTCCTTGTCTGCCTGTGCTTTGACTTTTTCGTACGTATATTCCAATTTTACGGCGGGGGCAATTACTACTCCTATCTCATCCGCAACCACCAAGTCGCCCGGATGTACGATTATGCCGCCGCACACAATCGGCGTATTGATTTCGATAGGATCTTTTCTTCCCGAATAAGCCGTGTGGGATGCTCGCGGGCTCACGCAAGTCGAATAAACGGGGAAATTCAGCATCCGCGCTTCATCGATATCCCGCGCGCTTCCGTCAATGACTACACCGACAATACCCGCTGCTTTCGCCAAACCCGACATCAGACCGCCCCATATCGACGTTTCTGTTTCACCAAATGCATCGATGACGACCAGATCTCCGGGTTTTGCCACTTCAAAGACAGCCAAGCAGTCCACGATATCGCCCGCAGTCAGCTTGACCGTCAACGCCGGTCCGATAATGCGCTCATTTACAGAACGCCATTGCATTGTATGGCGCATCACGTTATCTCTTTCCTGCGCGTCGCTCAGCACGCATGAAAGGCTGAGGACATTTTTCAGGGCCAGGAATTTATCAAAGACCACCTGATCGACAGCAGGACGTTCCCATATGATATGCTTCATTTTCACCTCCGGATACTGTCAAAAGCCCCATTGAAAGCGCCTTCGCTTCGATTCCGATTCATCAAAAGCGTCCCATATTTTTCGTATATACGAAACAGATTAGTAATTACGAAATCCATGTTTTTAGTATAAAGCAAAAAAATAGAGCTGTCAATAAAAAATTTAAAAGCTTAAATGAATTTGTACGCCGCATATGATAATGTCTTAATGCGCCGCAAATGATTTTGTCCCAAAGCCGGTGACGGCGGCGGCGCGATCGAATCGTCAAAACGACGCGGTGTTCAAAGCCGGAAAGCCGGCGCCCGATTCCGCGGGCGCAAAAAAGCGAAGAGCGGCCGAAGCCGCTCCGTGCCGGATTCGAATCAAAACGTATCGCCGAGAGCGCCGATCGCGTCGATCAAGATGTCAACGGTATACTCGGCGGAGGCGAAAGCCCAGCCGTTTTTGAGGTTTTCGGGGATGCGTTCCGCGTAATCCTCCTCGGCGCACAGCACCCTCTCGATTTCAAAGATCACCTTTTCGGAAATATATTTTGCCCACAATCACTTGACACTAACACGCTTGTTGAAATTGTGGACACTGTGCGCCGTTTGTGCTATACTGAACAACGAAGGAGTTGATTGTTATGGCAAAAAACGCTACCGTTAATCTTCGCGTTGATTCTGAGGTCAAAAAACAGGCCGGAGAAATATTGGAAAGCATGGGACTGACTCTCAGTGAAGCATTCAATCTTATGCTCCATCAAATCAATATCCAACGCGCTCTGCCATTTGACGTGGTATCCTACAGTCGTTGCCCGAACCGCGAAACGCTTGCGCTCATAGAACGCATCGAAAGCGGCAATGCCGATATGCAAGGACCGTTTGAAACCCTCGGCGCGGTTAAAGCCTGATTGGATGCGGATGAGGATGAAATATAATATTGATTCGCAATGAATATAATGACAAAGAGCGAATCAGCAGATACTGCTTTCAATTGCCCGCTCCACAAGTCCCGAACCGACGGGAGGGATAGGTTGGAGCGAAACCGAAAAGGAGCATGACTAAATTTCAATAAATTTAAGAAAATATAAGAATACGGATTGATAAAGTTAAGATTTTGGGTTATCATCATTTTATGATGACCATAACAGAGTTTGCAAAGACAATAGGGGTGATACCGGATACCGTTCGCAGGTGGGAAAGAAGCGGAAAGATCAAACCCATGCGAACCGTCGGGGGACATCGCAGATACACGGAAAAAGATGTTTCGGACGCGCTTCGCTTGAAAATGCGGGACAAGCCGAAGCGAAAAATCATCTATTGCAGAGTATCCGGCCCGAATCAAAAAGACGATTTGAGAAGTCAAGTCGAAGCGATGGAAACTTTCGCTCTCGGTCGCGGACTGATAACGGAAACCGTTACGGAAATCGGCGGCGGCATGAACATGTCGCGCCCAAAGTTTTTGAAATTGGTGACGGATATTGTCAACGGCGATGTGGATACCGTGATAGTGGCGCACAAAGACAGGCTTGCGCGATTTGGCTTTGATTTGGTTGACAATCTCGCCAAGACTTACGGTTGCGAAATATTGGTCGTGAATTGCGAGAAATTAAGTCCGCAAGCTGAAATGGTCGAGGATTTGATGTCCATCATACATACGTTTTCTTGTCGATTGTACAGTCTCCGAAAATACAAAAAAGCAAAGGATTTGATAAGCGATGAAACGGGCGCACAAGATACGGATATATCCGAATAACAAGCAGGAAACGATGCTGATGAAACATTGCGGCGTTTCGCGGCTCGCTTACAACACTTGCCTCGCCAAATGGAATGCGGATTATGCGGACGGCGTGAAACACAACGCGTATTCGATCAAAAAGTGGTGAAACGGCATCAAATCCGAGCGTTTTCCGTTTGTTTACGAAGTGAGCAAATGGGCGGCGGAAGCCGCGACGGCGGATCTCGGCGCTGCGTTCAAGAAAATGTACGACAAGCAAAACGCGCATCCGAAATTCCACAAGAAAGGCGTACATGACAGTTTCAGAATAGACGGAAGCGCAATCAAAATCGACGGCAATACGCTCAAACTTCCGAAAAAACTCAATGTCAAAATGGCCGAGCCTCTGCGGTATGAAGCCATTAAGATATACAACGTGACCGTGTCGCACACCGCCGGAATGTGGTTTGCCTCGATTCAATGCGAAGTGCCGGACAGCGAAAACCAAACGTCTGGCAAAGTCGGAATCGATCTCGGAGTGAAAGACCTCGCCACATTGTCGGACGGCACAAGATACGAAAACCCACGCGTTGAAAAGAAGCACAGAAAGAAAATCGCACATGCGCAACGCAGACTGCACAGGCGTACGAAAGGCTCGAAAAACCGACGAAAAGCGCAAAAACTGCTTGCGAGAGCGTATTACAAAGCGGCTTCTGCCCGTAAGGACTATACACATAAACTCACAAGCGAAGTTTCGAGCAAGTACGCGGTGATTTGTCTTGAAGATTTGAACGTCAAAGGAATGCAAGCCAACCATCGCTTGGCGAGAGCGATAAGCGACGCGGCGCTTGCGGAAATAAGGCGGCAGGTTGAATACAAGGCAAACGAAGTGCGATACGTCGGACGTTTCGAGCCGTCGAGCAAGACATGCAATGCATGCGGACACTTCAAACAAGACCTGACTCTCGCGGTACGGGAATGGGTTTGCCCAAGCTGCGGGATGACGCACGACCGCGACGTGAACGCGGCGATAAACATATTACGGTGGGCCACACCGAAAATCAAGCCTGTGGATCGGCATACAAACGCGAAAGCGGCCGGGATGAATCAGGAATCAAACGAAAACTGTGCAATTGCTTAGATTTGCATGGATTTTCATAAGTTTTGAAAGGCAGATTGAACAGATGCTTACGGATTTTAAACAGTTGGAAGAAACCGCGCGGGCCATACGCGCGAACGTGATTCGGCAGCTTTACCGCGCGGGCTCAGGGCATCCGGGCGGGTCCCTTTCCGCAGCGGACATCCTGACGGTCCTGTATTTCGGCGAAATGCGCGTCGATCCCAAGAATCCGCAGTTGCCGGACAGGGACAGGTTCGTGCTCTCCAAGGGGCACGCGGCGCCCGTGCTGTACGCGGCTCTCGCGGAGAAGGGATATTTTCCGAAGGAGGAACTCGAAGGGCTGCGGAAGCTTGGCGCCCTCTTGCAGGGGCATCCGAACATCAAGGTTCCGGGCGTCGAGATGTCGACGGGCTCTCTGGGACAGGGCTTTTCCGCAGCCGTCGGCATGGCCCTCGCCGCGCGCATGGACGGCGGCGGACGCGTCTACGCGTTGCTCGGCGACGGCGAGCTCGAAGAAGGACTCGTCTGGGAAGCGGCGATGTCCGCCGGCCACTACAGGCTCGACAACCTCTGCGTCACAGTCGATTGGAACGGCCTGCAGATAGACGGCAGGAACGAAGATGTGATGACCGTGGCGCCCATAGGCGATAAATTCGCGAGCTTCGGCTTCCACGTCATTTCCATCGACGGCCACAGCCTGCCCGCGATCGCGGGCGCCTTCGCGGAAGCGCGGGCGCAAAAGGGGAAGCCGACCGTCGTCGTGGCCAAGACCGTCAAGGGCAAGGGGGTTTCCTTCATGGAGAACGAGGCCGGCTGGCACGGCAAGGCTCCGAACGAGGAGGAGGCGAAGCGGGCGATGGCGGAATTGGGAGGTGCTTTGTAATGGCGGACAAGACGGCGACAAGACAGGCTTACGGAGAATTTCTGATAGAAAAGGGTAAAACAACCAAGAATCTGATCGTGATGGACGCGGACCTGTCCAAGTCCACGATGACGGCGGGCTTCGCGAAGGCTTTCCCGGACAGGTTCTTCAACATGGGCATCGCGGAACAGAACCTCTACGGCGTCGCGGCGGGCCTCGCCGTTTCCGGGAAGGTGGTCTGCGCGAGCACCTTTGCCATGTTCGCGACCGGGCGCGCATTCGAGATCATCCGGAATTCCATCGGCTATACGCACGCGAACGTGAAGATCTGCGCAACGCACGCCGGCATCACCGTGGGCGAGGACGGCGCGAGTCATCAGACCTTCGAGGATGTGGCGCTGATGCGGACGATCCCGGGCATGACCGTGCTGAACCCCTCGGACGCGCCTTCGGCGAAGCGGCTTTTGGATCTCGCGATCGACGCGGACGGGCCTTTCTACATCCGCCTCGGGCGCGCCGCCGTTCCCGTCCTCTACGGCGCGGACGCCGCGCTCGCGGTCGGAAAGGGGCAGTTGCTCAGAGAGGGACGGGACTTCGCGGTCATCGCGACGGGCGTCATGGTGCACGAGGCGCTTCGCGCGGCGGAAACCCTCGCGGGCGAGGGGATCGGCGTCCGCGTCATAGACATGCACACGATCAAACCCCTCGACGGAGAGATCGTGGAAAAGGCCGCGACCGAAACGCGGGGCCTCGTCACGGCGGAGGAGCATTCCGTTCTGGGCGGGCTGTTCGGCGCCGTCGCCGAGTACGCGGCCGCGCATTGCCCCGTGCGGATCCTGCCCGTGGGACAGCGGGACAGTTACGGCGAATCGGGCAAGCCGGACGAACTCCTGCGGAAGTACGGCATGTCGGCGGACGCCATCGCGGACGCCGTGCGGCGCCTCGCGGGATAGGCCGCGATCCGTCGATCGGAAAGCATGAAAAAGCAAGACATCCTTCGGCTGTTCAGCAGCCGGGCCGATCCCCCGAGGCATTGCTACAGCCGGGAGGAAGAGGCTCTGTTCCTGCGGCACATAACGCGCCGTTTCGGTGCGCCGAAGCGCATGCTGCCGGAGCCCTATCCGCAGGATATCAAGGCCGACGCAGCCCTGATCGCGCCCTCGCCGGAGCGTCCTTGGTACGCGCTGATCACCGTGGGGATGGGCGCTTTCGTCATGGACGTGCCGCCGGATCTGATCGACTGCGAGCTCGAACGCGCGGAGCTCATGATCTGTCTGCCGCCGAACTGGCACGTCGGCAGTCCGCGAAGCGAATGGCGCTGGCCGCTCGATTGGTTGCGCGCGCTGGCGCACATCCCGGCCGGCAAGGAAACGTGGCTGGGCTGGGGGCATGTCGTGCCCCTTGAAGAATACGTTTCCAAAAAATCAAAATTTTCGGGAATGCTTCTGATCGATCCCCCCGCGTATGAGCGGGAGGCTTCCTTCTGCGAGATGCCCGACGGCAGCATCGTCAACATCTACCAACTCCTGCCCCTCTTCGAGGACGAGGTGAAGTACAGGAAGGTCATGGGTACGGACGCGTTTCTGAATCTCTTCGAAAACAATATCGGCAAGCGTCCGCTGTCCGTGCTGGACGCCGCCCGGGGGAGTTGCATACCCTGATTCCGCCCGGCGGCAAGGCGATGGAATCGTTTTGCCGGAAGCGAGGAGCAGCCCGGTACAGGAGGATGACGGAATGGACGAAACCGTATATTCGTTTTTTCTTGGACGGTTCGCGTCATGTGTATCACGTCGATGATATTTCCCACGCAAAAGAGATAGTATCAGACCCGATAATGGCGGCGGAATACCCAATGGTGATCTTATACGGGTATTAACCTGCATAGCTGACTCCGACAAATCCCGCGATTCAGACAAAGGTTTCCGCGGGATTGGTCGTTTATGCGGTCTTGCTTATTGCACGAACTGAGATTTGTCTCG
>JAISNR010000209.1 GCA_031276135.1 Eubacteriales Family XIII. Incertae Sedis bacterium
GAATAATCCATCCATTTCATATTCGAATCCAAAGACAGACGCCAACCCGTCAGATCGACCCACTGTTCAAACGAAACGGCCCGGCCGTCGAAACAATAAACGTCTTTCCCGTCGTATTCCCCGTTTCCGTCGCGATCCCATTGGTCAAATGCGATATCTTCCGCAAGATTGCCGTCGGTATTGAATCTTTTGTGCCTGTATGCGACATGCGGAGGCGTATCGTCGATTTTCGTGTACAGCAAAGTCCCGTCCTCCAACAAATCATCATATGCCGAACCGTCATGGATCATGCGCGTTTCATCGTTCGCATAAGTGAAAATACCGTAGTACCTCGGCGTCCGAATGTGCAACTCCGGCATGCTGTCCCAATTTATGTCAAAAAGCGTGAATTTACTGAAATCTCCGCCTTCAAAAAATATCTCCTCCATATTTGCGTCGTCGATTGTGAGGCTTCCCGCCAAAAATTCCTTATACGTATGCATGGCACGAATCAATTCGCTATCGGATTCAACCGCAAAGGATTCCGCATCCACCCAATATATTCCTTTTTCGTCCGGCATCGAACCGTCCGTTCCGATATTGAGCGTGTATCCTTTATTTTTTAGCGATTGAGGTATGCTTATCTGATTTCCCACCATATCCCGGTTCCAGCGTTTCTCCTATCTGGCCATTTCTGTTTACCCCCTGAAATTGTTCCGAAATTCGTCCAAATTTCTATTTTCTCAGGAATCTTGTTGTTGAACACATAGCAAACCTTCTCCCCAAAATCGCGCTCCGGTTGAATAGCCATATTTATTAAAGCGATGCGTCACTCAGCAAATTTTCAAACATATCTTCAAAATGAGTAAATTCTTTGCTCTCGCTGCCTGAAGGATTATCCAATTCAAAATATTTATTTCGATGTTTGTCATAAACATACCAACTGATATTGCCCTCCCCCAAAAAGATGTATTTACGTTGCCATTCATTTTCATACCATATTTTATTATATTTAAGTAAGCCGTGTATGGGTTGATTCGGCACTTCACCCATCTCGTTTTCATCAATCCCGTAAAGTATGATACCATTGAATTCAATGCCATTCACAATCTCTAAAATATCCATATATGCTTTTGGCAAAAATCCACCCAGTTCTTTTTTAACCTTTTTATTGAATGATTTGGTTTCATCTTTGGATGCACCATTGTTTGTTTTTTCTCCGTACAATTGTTTTTCTTGAACTATTTCATTTAATTTTTCTTTCCACATATCCAATCCTTCCCTGAAACGCTTACCGGACATATACCGGCGTCGGGCATCGGTCATTGAACCATTTGTGGTTCACCGATTTGAAATTGTTTCGCGAGACTGTTTTGATAATTGGTTATAGCCTTGTGGTAAGGTTCATTTTGAATAAGTACCGGATTGTCAAAAGAGTGGGTACCGCCATCATCCAGTGGCAATTTGTGATGCATTCGTCTCGGAAACCGTCGGGCAGAACACCTTCTCCGAGCATCCGATTGAGTTGTCCTGTTGAGAAACAAGCCGGTTTTGTCTGCGGCAAACACGACCGCACAGGAATTATCTTTACAGCTATATTGAGCAATCCTCAAAACTTTTTCGGGTTTTTTCACCGCACAAACTCAAAATCATATTTTCATATTTGCTGTAGTCATTTTCAAAGAAAAGACTTTCCACTATCGCAACTTCGGCCAGATTGGCTGTCATCTCATCGCCATCCGAAAACAATCTCTCAATGAAACCAAAAATTTTACTTAACATGGGAAGATTATTCAATTGCAATTGAGTCATGATAAATGGCACAAATTCACTCTCATAAAATGCATACGGCAAATCTCTGTATTCTTCAATATGATTATTGTAAATGTTCTCCATTTCGTGAAATGTGTCTATTAATACTCTGTTCGCATTGGTATATTCCATCATATCCGCTATTTTCCGATTAGCACATTCTGCAAATCTTTTATTAACTCATTTGCGCCGTTCGGGACGCGATCAACGAACGCACTTCCCTGCCGGATGCAACCGCAAAGGATTCCGCATCCGCCGTTTCGGCCGGTTTGCCGCAACCGACAAGACACAAAACGCACAGGATCGGCAACATCGCAGAGAAAAGCGTCTTCATGATTTGTTCTCCGCCGCCTTTAACATCTCGCGCCATTGTCCCTTATAACTCCAACCCGTTCCGACACGAATGTTGTTATAAAGACCGATGAGCTCCATTGCGCGCGCACGATAAAGTTTCAGACAATCCCGCAATATGTTCGGGTAAAGTATCGTGCCTCCCGCATGGAGATTTTCTTCCATCCTTTCATAGAAAATCAACGCCTCCTCGTTGCATTCTTCCCATGTTTTTTGGTATGCCAAAAAAAGTTCCTTTTCATCCTCGTCGCCAAAGTCATCCAATTGCGTGACAATCAGATCCGCGTAATGTTCCATTTCGTCTTTCCACGCCTTTTTGTACTTGTCTTCAACGGATATCATTGCAACCGTAATGCCGGACGTATTGTTTTTTTCTTCGATGTACGCGGCTTCAATGGGGTGATCCACGGCGTAAAGATTATAATTGCCTGAATTCGACAGCATAATCGTTTCCAAGACATCCGACATTGTCTTTATCTTCTCCTCTTGCTTGAGCGCTTGTTCGGCATATTGGGATTCTCTTTCGGCGTATTCGGTTTTTTTTTCGGCATAATGCCGCGCTTGCACGCATATCGCCGCAATCAAAAGAATTATTGTCGCAACAAACGCTGTTTTCGCTTTCACTGATTGGATTCCCCTTTCGGATGCCAAGAAATCTGCGTCCCGAATGTTTTCACAGCGGCTCATTCTGCTTCTTCGGGATTGTATCCCGACGCTCTTACAAGCCACAAAACGGATGCTGCCAACTCGCAGCTCGCCCTTGTCGATGTCGAGTTCAAGCCGGACCGTTTCGTTTTCCGTCTTTTTCACCGTTCCGACAAGCGACAGCGACCCGCCCGGAGAGCAATACCGGCCTCAACCCGTTGACCATGCTCTAAATTGCATAGTCATCAAAAATAATACTTGCGATATAAGCTTTAATTTGCTATATTAAGGAATCATATGTCGCCGCGCATGCGGAAACGAACATGGCCGCGCGAGATCCTTCGTGAGCGATTGTTCTGAAACGGAGAGCAAGGGTATGAAAAGCATCAGTACAAAGCTCATGACAATTATGTTGTTGATTTCGCTCGTGGGGATGGGAATGATCGCCTGCACCGGCACGGTTTTGCTCAGAAGCTCGCTGATCGGGGAATCGCTGGAGAAGATCTCGCAGAACACGGCGAAGGAGGCCGAACGGATCAGCGGCTGGCTGGAAGCGCAGACGGCCTACATGAAGGCTGCGGCGGTCGAAGCCTCCATGCGCGGGGATCACTCCGACAAAATCCTGCGACCCCTCTTCAACGCCCATCTGAAAAAGAATCCGCAGAATTTTGAAATGTACATGGGCTTCCCGAACGGACGCGCGGTGTTCGCCTCGGACTTCGTTCCCGACTACGCCGGCGGGTGGTCTGCGGCGAAACGCCCGTGGTACACGAAGGCGCTTGAAGATGCCGGGAACCCCGTCATCACCGATCCTTACACGGACGTGCAGACGGGGCAGCTCTGCATAACGGTTTCGAACGCGATCGTGGAAAAAAACGCAACGGTGGGCGTCGTGGCCGCCGACATCCTGATCGGGGAATTGACGGACATCGTCAACGAAACGGATGTCGGCGAGGGCAGCTACGCGTTCATGACCGACGCGGAGGGCGGCATTTTGATCTACCCGGACAACGCGTATCCGCCGGGTGAAAACGATGCGTTCCAAAAATTGCAGGAGGTTGAAGGCGGACATTTCGCGCCCCTGTGGGAGGAACTCTCGGCGGGCGGCGGCAAGGTGCGATTCAGGGACGCCGCAGGGATCGACATGTACTATTCCGCGCAGAACATAGCCGCGTCCGGCTGGAAGCTCTGCACCGCCATGCCCGCAAGCGTCGTCGAGGCGCCGATCTATCGCCTGATGCTGATCAGCGCGGCCCTGCTGATCGTCGTCGTGCTCCTCTCTTTCTTCATGATCCGGCTGTTGGTCAGAAGGACGATCGTCAAGCCGGTGGATGAGCTGACGCGGGCCGCGAATGCGCTGGCCGCGGGCAGCGCGAGCATTCATCTGTCGATGCGCGGCGACGACGAGATCGGCAAGCTCACGAACGCTTTCCGCGAGATGGCGGCGTGCATAAATGCGCAGGCGGGCGCCACGGAATGCATCGCGGAAGGGGACCTTTCGGCGCGCATACCCATTCGCTCCGAGGGCGATGTGATCGGCAATTCGCTCGCCCGCCTCAGCGAAAACCTCAACCGCTTTGTTTCCGGCATCGCTTCCGCGTCGCGAACGGTGTCGTCCGGTTCGGATCAGATCGCAAGCAGCTCGCAAACCCTCGCCCGGGGCGCGGCGGAGCAGGCCGAGGCCATGCAGAAGCTCACAAACACCATCGCCGAAATGTCGCAAAAGATCCGCGCCAATGAGGAAAAGACGAACGAAACGAACGCCGTCAGCAGGGGCATAGCCGAGAACGCCAAGAAAGGCGCGGAATACATGTCCGGCATGATCGAAGCGGTGGATGAGATCAGCAGATCGTCGTCGAACATATCGAAGGTGATCAAGGCCATAGAGGACATCGCGTTTCAAACGAATATATTGGCGCTCAACGCGGCCGTGGAGGCCGCCAGAGCGGGACAGCACGGCAAGGGTTTTGCCGTGGTTGCGGACGAGGTCAGAACGCTCGCCGGGCGCAGCGCCGCGGCGGTGAACGAAACGACCGCGCTCATAGAGGACACGATATCGAAGGCGTCCGACGGAACGCGCATCGCGAAGCAGACGAGCGAATCGTTCCGCACGATCATCGACGCGATCGACGACAACGCAAATCTGGTGAGCGAGGTGAGCGCCGCGATGAAGGAGCAGATGGATGAAATCCTGAAGCTGAACGAGCAGACCGCGCAGATCAACGGCGTCGTCGATGCGAACGCGGCCGTGTCGGAGGAATGCGCGGCGGCGGCCGGGCAGCTGTCGGCCGAGGCGGAAAAGCTGGCCCTGCTGGTGCGGCAATTCAAGCATGCGGAAGAGGTTGCGGGCATCCGGAAGTCCTCGCCCGCGGGCAACGGGATGGTCGGCACGGATTAAAAAATCCCAAAGTTGCTTGACGCGCCGAGGCGTCCGTGGTACCATATGCAGGTGACGGCTTGCGCGGCGGCGCAATATGCGGAGGGTTTTCATGCAATCGACCGGGCGCACGGAGAGAGGGACGGATTGTTCGCGAGGCGGATCGCGAAAGGGTGTTCTGTTCCCGTTTGCGCCCTTCCCTGCGCTGCGCGTCGATTCATACGCTTTGCAAGACAAATCTCCTTTTGCGGGGGATTTGTTTTTATATTATGGAAAATAATACCTGTACGCGATTCGCGGCTCCGGGAGGGCCGCGCCGGAGGCGCTCATGAATCTGAAAGGCAGAAATTTATTGGAACCCTTGGATTTCAGCGTGGAGGAAACGGAATCGCTCTTCGCGCTGGCGGGGCGCGTCATGGACGCTCCCCGCGATTTCTGCGACGCTTGTCGCGGCCGGCTGCTCGCCACGCTGTTTTACGAACCGAGCACGCGGACGCGCTTCAGCTTTGAGGCCGCCATGCTGCGGCTCGGGGGGCAGGTGATCGGCTTTTCGGAGCCGGGGTCGAGCTCGGTCGCCAAGGGCGAGAGCATAGCGGACACGATCAGAACCGTGGCCTGCTACGCGGACATCGCCGTGATCCGGCATCCCAAGGAGGGCGCGCCGCGCGTGGCCGCCATGAACACGGACATGCCCGTGATCAACGCCGGCGACGGAGGGCATCAGCATCCCACGCAGACCTTGACGGATCTTTTGACCATCAAGCGCGCGCGCGGCGGATTTGAGGATCTGACCGTCGGCGTCTGCGGCGACCTGAAGTTCGGCCGCACGGTGCATTCGCTGATCCGGGCGCTTTCGCGTTACAGCGGCATCCGCTTCGCGCTGATCTCGCCCGAGGAGCTGCGGGTGCCCGACTACGTGCGCAAAGAGGTTCTGGAGAAGGCGGACACGCCCTTTTGGGAAACGGAGGATCTGGCGGAGGCGATGCCTTCGCTGGACGTCCTGTACATGACGCGCGTGCAGCGGGAGCGCTTCTTCAACGAGGAGGATTACATACGCCTGAAGGACAGCTATATCCTGGACGCCGAGAAGCTGCGCCGCGCGCGTTCCGACATGATGGTGCTGCATCCCCTGCCGCGCGTCAACGAGATCGCGGCCGAGGTGGACGCGGACCCGCGGGCCTTCTATTTCAGGCAGGCCAAAAATGGCATGTATATACGCATGGCCTTAATCATGGCCTTGCTCGGCATTTGAATGGTTTTGATTGAAGTTAATATATATTGTTCATGGAAGGATAATGTATAAATGGTTGTAATTAATAGTATCGCCAAAGGCATCGTCATCGACCACATACGGGCGGGCAACGGCATGCGGGTGCTCGCGCACCTGAACATCGACACGAGCCGCAACACCGTGGCCTTTATCATGAACGCCGCCAGCAAGAAGCACGGCCGCAAGGATCTGATCAAGATCGAGAACATCACGGACGTGGATCTGACGGTGCTCGGGCTCATCGACCACAACGCGACGGTGAACATCATAGAGGATCACATCATCGCGGAGAAGATCAAGCTGCGCCTGCCCGAAACGGTGACGGACGTGATCAAATGCAGGAATCCGCGCTGCGTCGCCTCATCCGAAGCCGGCATTTCGCACATATTCCGCCTCGTGGACGAGGACGCGAAGGAATACCGCTGCGAATACTGCGACGACATCGTAAAGGCGGGGGAATATTGAAGGGCGCGGCGGAGGCGGGCATGCCCGCGCGGGTCTTGTGCGCCGCGGGCGGGATACTGATCCGCGGCGGCCGCGTGGTGGATCCCATATCCGGCCGCGACGAACGGGCGGACGTGCTCGTCAGGGACGGCCGCATCGCGGAGATCACGCCCGCGCCGCGCCGCGCCGGCGATGTCGTCGCGGGCGTGAGTCTGCCCGGCGGCGTCCGCGTAATCGAGGCTGCGGGCTGCATCGTGGTTCCCGGGCTGATCGATCTGCACGTTCACTTCCGCGAACCCGGCGCGCGCCGCAAGGAGGACATCGCGACGGGCAGCCTGGCTGCGGCGAAGGGCGGCTATACGACCGTCTGCTGCATGCCGAACACGAAGCCCGCCTTGGACAATCGCGAAGCCATCGCCTTCGTGGACGCGCGCGGCCGCGCGGTCGGCCTCGTCAATCTGCTGCCCGCGGGCGCCATCACGAAGGGACGCCTGGGCGCCGAGCTCGCCGACTTCGCGTCCATGCTCGATGTGCCGACGCGCTGTTTTGAGATGATCGGCAAGGGCGTCTGCGCCGTGTCGGACGACGGAGACACCGTGCAGGACGCCGAACTGATGCGGCAGGCGGCGGAGCGGGCCGCCGCGCACGGGCTCATGATCCTGGATCATCCCGAAAACCGCGCGCTCAGCGACGGCGGCGCGGTGAACGACGGATTGATGTCGAAGCGGCTGGGCGTCAAGGGCATACCCGCGCGCGCCGAAACCGACATCGTGGCGCGCGACATCGCGCTGGCCGAGGAAACGGGTGCGCACATGCACCTGCAGCACGTCAGCGCGCGGGCGAGCGTGGATTTGATCCGCTCCGCCAAGGCGCGGGGCGTGAAGCTGAGCGCGGAAACCGCGCCGCACTATTTCGCGCTGACGGAGGACGCCCTTCTGAAATCGGGCGCGAACGCGAAGATGAACCCGCCGCTCCGCACGGAATCCGACAGGCAGGCCGTGGTCGCGGCGCTGCGGGACGGAACGATCGATGCCATCGCGACGGATCACGCGCCCCATACCGCCGCGGACAAGGCGCTTTCGATCGAGGACGCGCCCTTCGGCGTGACGGGGCTCGAAACCGCCTTCGCCGTCGCCTACACCGTTCTCGTGCGCGACGGACGTCTGCCGCTTTCCGATCTGATCCGGCGCATGAGCGCGGATCCCGCCCGTCTGCTCGGCATTCCGCGCGGCAGTCTGCTCGCGGGCGTCGCCGCCGATCTCGCGGTCATCGACGTGGAGCGCCCCCACACCGTGCGCTGCGCCGAATTTGTGTCCAAGGGAAAGAACAGCCCCTTCGACGGCGCGCGCGTGTACGGCAAGGTGCGCTTCACGATGCGCGGCGGCGTTTTGACGTGGAGCGACGTGCTGTCGGAGCTTATGACAAAGAGAGGACGTTTGGAAAATGGACGGATTGATTGAGAGGACGGAACGCTGCGGGACGCCGATCGTCGTCGGCCTCGACCCGGCCTTTGAGATGATCCCCGAGGGGCTGCGCGCGGAATGCCACGAGGCGCACGGCTTTACCCTGCGCGCCGCGGCGGAGATGTTCAAGGCGTACAGCCTGCGCGTCATAGACGGCGTATGCGATCTGGTTCCGGCCGTGAAACCGCAGATCGCCATGTTCGAACAGCTCGGCCCGGAGGGGATTTGGGCCTACGCGGAAACGGCGATCTACGCCGCGGAGAAGGGGCTCTTCGTGATCGGGGACGTGAAGCGCGGCGACATCGCGAGCACGGCGGCGGCCTACGCCGCCCACCTCGCGGGCGTCCGCATCGAATCGCGGGAATACGAAACCTGGGCGGAGGACGCGATCACGCTGAACCCCTATATGGGCGGCGACAGCGTCGAGCCCTTCCTGGCCGCCTGCGGCGCGCACGACAAGGACGTGTTCATCCTCGTCAAGACGAGCAATCCGGGCAGCGCCGACATCCAGGACCAAACGCTCGCGGGATCGGGCCTGCGGGTGTACGAACACGTGGCGGATCTCGTTTCCGCCTGGGGCGCGGGGCTGATCGGAAGCCGGGGATACAGCAGGGTGGGCGCCGTCGTCGGTGCGACCTTCGCAGACCTCGGCGCGGCCCTGCGAAAGCGCATGCCGCACACCTTCTTCCTCGTGCCGGGCTACGGCGCGCAGGGCGCTTCGGGCAAGGATCTGCGCGGCTTCTTCGACGCGGACGGAGGGGGTGCCGTCGTCAACTCGTCGCGCGGCATCATCGCGGCGTGGAAGAAGGACGCCAAATTCGGCGAAGGCAATGTCGGCGACGCCGCGCGCGAGGCGGTGCAACGGATGCGATTCGATCTCGAAACCGCCTTGGGCGGACGGAGGCCGACATGAGCGGGCCGGGCGCGCGCGACATCCTGCGCCCCTCGGGCGGCGGCTTCCTTGCCGAGGTTCTCGGAAACGAGCGCATAGCCGCAGACGTTTACAGGATTTTATTAGAAATAAAAGAAAATAACGGAATAAATTATCCCGAGCCGGCGCCGGGGCAGTTCGTGAATGTGTACCTGAACGACGCGAGCAGACTGTTGCCGCGGCCGATCAGCGTCTGCGACCGGTCCGAGGGACGCCCGGCGCTCGTGTTCGTCTTCGGCGCGGTCGGCGCGGGTACGCGCGCGCTGGCCGCCTGCGCGCCGGGAACCGCGCTTCGCGTGGGTCCGCCCGCGGGCAGGGGCTTTGACCTCGGCGCCCTGCGCGGTCTCTCCCGCGCGACGCTCGTCGGCGGCGGCCTCGGGACCGCGCCCCTGCTGTTTCTCGCGCGCGCGCTGCGCCGCGCGGGCGGGGTTCGCATCCGCGCCGTCCTCGGCTACGAAAGCGAAGCCTTTCTCGCGCGCGAATTCGAGGCGCACTGCGACGAGGTGCACATCGCGACCGACGACGGATCGGCGGGCTTTCACGGGACCGCCGTCGGGCTTTTGAAGGAGCTTCCGCTCGCGGGCGGGGAGATCTTCTTCGCCTGCGGACCCGCTCCCATGCTGCGCACCCTGTCGCGCTTCGCGGGCGGACAGGGCATACCCGTGCAGGTGTCGCTCGAAGAGAGGATGGGCTGCGGCTACGGGGCCTGCCTCGGCTGCGTCTGCAAGCTGGCGGGGGAGGATGCGGCCTTCGTGAACCGCAGGGTGTGCAGGGACGGCCCCGTATTCGACGGAAGCGAGGTGATCTGGGATGTCTGACGCGCCGGATCTCCGCGTCGCCTTTTGCGGACTGGAATTCAAAAATCCCGTGTTCACGGCCTCGGGCACCTTTGCCGCTCGCGAGAGCGGACGCTTTTGTGATTTCGCGCGGCTCGGCGCGGTCACGGCGAAGGGCGTTTCGGCGCGGCCTTGGCCGGGGAACCCCGCGCCGCGCATCGCGGAAAGCCCCTGCGGCATGCTGAACGCGATCGGGCTGGAGAACCCGGGCGCGGACCGCTTCATCGCGGAAGAACTCCCCTTCCTGCGGGAATACATCGGCGGCGCGGGCACGCGCGTCATCGCGAACGCGGCGGGGCACGACACGGGCGAATACTGCGAGGCGGCGGAGAAGCTCGACGGCGCGGATATCGATCTTCTGGAGCTCAACATATCCTGCCCGAACATCCGCGCGGGCGGCCTCGCCTTCGGCGCGGATCCGCGCATGGCGGCGGAGGTGACGCGGGCCGTGCGGCGGCGCGTGAATAAGCCGCTCATCGTGAA
>JAISNR010000025.1 GCA_031276135.1 Eubacteriales Family XIII. Incertae Sedis bacterium
GTTCAGAACGACGCCCTTGCCCTTTATGTAAACCAGCACGTTCGCAGTGCCGAGGTCTATCCCCACCTCGCCGGAAAACGCCACGAAAATCAACTCCTTTCATCAGAGCCGCGAAGCGCAGACCAAGTCCCGGCGCCCCACAGACCCACGCCATTATTATACACGTTCCGTATGTGTATTTCAAATGTATTTTTTCGTGTCGAAATTCACAAAAGCGGAGAGCGGCCGCCGGCCGCCCGCACGGGCAGCCGGCCGGCGGCCGCGACCGGCATCACAAAATCTCCGTCCAGCTCTCGACGAAACGCCGCAGGATGGCGGCGGTTTCGGCGCGCGTGGCGGGGCCGCCCGCGTTCAGACGCCCTGCGGCGTCGCCCGTGAGCAGGCCCGCTCCGACAGCCCATTTCACGGATTCGTCCGCCCAGGCGGACACCGATGCGCGATCCGCGAAGCCCGTGAGCTCCGCCGGTTCGCCCATGGCAAGGCCCTCGGACGCGGCAAAGCGCATGGCCATCGCGGCCAGCTGCTCCCGCGTGATCTCGGCGGCCCCGGCGAAATCGCCGTCCACGCCGCGTATGACGCCGGCGGCCGACGCCCATGCCGCCGCCTCGCGGTACCAAGCGGCATCCGCGACGTCGGGGAAGGCGTTCCCCTCGGCGGCGGGCGCGCCCGCAAGCCTGTGAAACACAGCGGTCAGCATGGCGCGCGTCATGGGCAGGTCGCCGGAAAACGCATTCTCGTCCGTCCCCCGGAACAGTTCGCGCGCGCTGACAAAGTCCGCGTCGTCCCCGAACCAAGCGCTTTCGCCCACATCGTCAAAGGAGCGGCCTCTGTCGGCGATGCGGATTCGCGCCGAGCCGTCCAAAACGACCGCCAGCGCGCCGGACCGGACCGCCGACAGCAGGATGACCTCTTCCGTTCCGTCCTCCCGCACGCGCAGCGCCACCGTCCCTGCGGACGGCTTTCCGGCGAGCGGCACGCGCAGCTTGACGCCGCCCTCCACGCGATCCACAGCCTTGCCGTCCAAGGCGATCAGCGCCGAAACGACGTCCGCTTCCCGCTCGATAGAAAGCGTGACCGTGCCTTTTCCCTCCTTCGCGAGCGCCGCGAGCCCCCTGCCCGCGACGCGCAGATCGCCGAGCGCGGTCCTGAGCGTGAGCTTGGCATTGGCTTCCTCGGCGACGGCGCGCACGGACGCGGCGGACAGTTCGACGGACACCTTGTGCGCCTCCCCTTTGACCGCGGGCGCGATCACGATCTCGTCCGCCTTGTCGCGCAGGGCCTCGGCGACGGCCTTCTTCACATCCTCGTCGCGCAGCGTGACCGCAGCCGTTCCGCCCACGCTCTCCGCCTCGGGCCGCAGGGTCACCGCGGCGGAGCTTCCGCCCCCTGCGGCGGGCGCGGCGGGCGCGGCGGACCAGGCGCTCGATCCCGCTTCCCGCGTATAGTCGCGCGTGTAGAACCATTCGAGTTCATCGCCCGCGTTCAGCCTGTATTCGGCCGCCGATTCCTTGATGGTTTCGATGCCGTTGACCTTGTAGAGCCATCCGCTGTTCGGACCGTATGCGAATTCCGCGACGCCGCCGATCGAGTTGACGTATTTGCGGGCCGCGTCGGTTTCATGGACCAGTTCCGTCTTTTTGAGCAGATCCAGCGGCGTCACGCCCCTGTACCAGGGAAAGCCCCTGCGCGCGAACATCGTGCCCGACGGGCCCGTGACCTTGATGTACACTTCATCCGTCGCGGCGGAGGGCGGCGGAGAGGGAGAAACGCCATCCCGCGTCACGTTCACCGTATAGCCGGGCGCCAAGCGCACGATGTCCGGCAGGCCGTAGTCGCCGGTCTTTTCGATCCGCAGCGTATGGCTTCCCGCAGGCGCCTTGGCCGCCGGGATTGCGAGCGTTCCGCTCTCGTCCGTGACGCCCGCAAACGCAAAGGGCGTGTATTCCGCCCACGAAACGCGCACGCCCGGGACGGGCGACAGAAGGGTTTCACCGCCTTTGGACCAATCCGTCTGCCACGCCTTTACGGTCAGCGCGACGGCCCCGTCGGCGGTCTGCGCGAAAGAAATCGACGGGAAGAGCGTTGTATAATAATAATTGCCATAATACACGACGATCTCGTCGCCGTCCGCGATGGGCTGCGAAGCCATGCCGGTGGGAAATCCGCCGTTTTTCAAGTGGTCGGCCGCAATGACGTAGCCCCATCCGTCCCATCCGTTTCCGTCGTTGCCGACACCGCCCGCGCCGGCGGCCACGCCGTCGATCGATAGAATATATCCGTCACTTCTTACAATATATGGTATTTTTTCCGCGTCCAGCGCATCCCGCACGGCGTCGAGGACGGTCAATATCTTTCCGCCGCTGTTTCCCACGGTGAGCGCGGGTTTGAACACGATATTGTCGGAAACGCCCTCAACGCGCACGCTGACCTTGGCCGTCTGCGTATCCGCTCCGAGCACGGTGATCTTCGCGGGCAGTACGACCGCCCCACCGCCGAACGCGCCGCCAAGCGACGCGATCAGGCTGTGCACTCCGGCATCGTTAAATCCGACCGTGATTTTGCCGTTCTCGTCGGTGACGCCCTTCGGATTCCCGGCGCCGTCGGTCACATGTATGCCGGCCAACGGCGTCGGCGCGGTGAGGGCGCCCGCCGATGTGATCATCAAGGTCAACCGCGCGGAAGCGCCGAGCGGAAGCTCGATCGCATTGATCCCGATGCCGTCGGCATCCTTTGTTTTGAAATACGCTACGTTTTCAACGGCTTTGCT
Organism: Eubacteriales Family XIII. Incertae Sedis bacterium; assembly: GCA_031276135.1. Lineage (GTDB taxonomy): Bacteria > Bacillota > Clostridia > Peptostreptococcales > Anaerovoracaceae > JAITLA01. The sequence goes on from JAISNR010000025.1 coordinate 2,768, forward strand.
GATGGCGAGCAGCTTCGCGCCGTCGGCAAGACCTGTCGGGCTGCCGCCCGAAAAATCGCCGCCGTTTTCATCGTAACAATAATAATCGTTCGCGTTCACCGCATTTGATGCCCGCAAGGCGCGCGCGATGGCATGCGATAACGCATCTCTGGTTTTTACGGTCACGGATCGTTCATGACAGCCGCCGCTTGCGTCCACGACGCCGACCGTCAGGCTTTTGTGGAGCACGGCGTTCGCGCCCAAATCCGTGAAAAACGTATCGCCGCTCTTGATCTGCGCGAGTGCAAGCGCCGCCTGCGGCGTGGCAAAGGGATCGTCCGCGCTCGCGTTCGTGACGCCAAAACCGCCCTGTGCCGTTTGGAACGACAGCAACGCATCGAGCGGCGTCTTGCCGTTCACGGTCCATTCGTCAAGGTTTTCGCCCAAGGCGCAAAGGCCCCACAGCACGACGGCGGCGCTGTTTGCGTTGTTGCCTGACCACGCGCTCTCAAAGCCGCCGTTGTTCTGTTGCGCGCCGTGCAGATAAGCCAGCGCACCGCTGACGGCGGCTTTCACATCCGGCCGGGCCTCCGTGTTGAAGGGGGCGAGCGCCGCGAGCGCAAGGCCCGTCGTGTCGGGGTCGCCGCCGCTTCCGAAACCAAAGCCGCCGTCCGATTCCCGCGCGGCGAGCAGATGGTCTATGGCCGCGCTTTCATCACAGGCAATTTTTGCATAAACGCCCGGCGAAGCCTCAACCGCGCGATTGTAAGACGTCATGGCGATCAGCTCCAGCGCATCGCCATAGGTATAGGACGCCGATTGCAACCGCTTGGCCACGGCCTCCGCAAGGGCATTCGCATTCGCCGAATCGCCCTTCATCAGCGCGACGAGCAATGATGCGGAATGCGCGCCCATGAGCGTCGGCGGCAGCGAATACTTCGTCAAATCCTCGCCCGCGAGATACGCCGCCGCGAGGTCCTCCCAGCCGGTCAGTTCCCCGCCCCGCTGCGTTTGATAATAGCCGAACAGCCTGCCGAGCGCCGTTTTCGCGTCGGCTTGCGTCGCCGCGAAGGCCGCGGGCGCCGGCAAGCCGATGAGCATGGCCGCCGTGAGCAGCCACGCGATCCATTTTTTGATGCGTTTGATTCCCATATCGTACTCCCCCTTTCGAAACGACAAAGATCCGCGCAGGGCCGAAAAAAAACGCGGCCCCGCACAGGGCCGCGATCCGTTTTTATCGCGGTACACAAAAAAGCCGCAGACGCCGATTTCCTCGTCGGGCCGCGCGATACGCACTTCATGCAGGTCTTCCGGCTCGGGATCGTCGCCTCTTCCCGCCTTCCCCGCATTTTCTGCGGGTGGCTCTCGCTTCGCACGGACGCGCGAAACGCGAAATCGGCTCCCCGCTCACGGCGGCGGGACCGCACAGGATTTTCACCTGTTTCCCTCTTGGCCGCCCATAAGGGTTCGGCGGACACAAAGCGCTGTTTTTTTTACTACAGCCATTCTACAGGACGAACGGACGGATGTCAATACACCGCCAAAAATTGCTCAAATCCAGACCTCAAAGCGTCCGTTCAGGAGCGGTGTGCCCAGATAGCGCGTTTCCCCGACGATCAGATCGATCTCCTCGATGAGCGCCTCCGCCTCGCATTGGATGACCGATCTGCGGGCGGCGGGGCAATCCGCGCGCGCGGCCGTGACGGCGAGCGCGCGCAACCTGTGCAGGATGACGAGTATCTCATCGAGCCCCTTCTTCGCGGTCCTGAGCATGTCGAGGGTGTCGCGAATGTCCTTTTTCGCCGCGTCCCATATCTCGATTTGCGTCGCGTCGCCGGCCGCGCCGGTTGTGTCAAATGCGTGTTCCAATTTGCGCCTCCTTCATGATACGATTATACGGCAAGCCGCGCCAAAACGCAAGATCCGGCTTGTTTTTCCGGCGCGGCCGCGCTATACTGAATGCGTGAAGGAACGAGAAAAAAGCGCGCAAGCGAAAACAGGCAAACGCGAACGCCTGCAATCCCTGCTCGCCCGCGATCCGGGCGTCCTCGTCTGCCCCGTCTGCGGCGCGGCCCTGCGCCTCTCGCGCGGGGACGTTGCCCTGCGCTGCGCGCGGGGGCATTGCTACGACATCGCGAAGAAGGGCTATGTCAACCTGCTCGGCCGCAGCGGCGGGGCGAAGGGCGTATACGGCGCGGCGTTCTTCGAAAGCCGTCGGGAGGCGTTCGGCTTCGGGCTCTGCGAAGAGGCCGCGCAGCGGATCGCGGCGCTCGCGCGGGAGATCCTCCGCCCGGCCGAAGCCGGCGGGGCAACCGAACGGGCCGGAGCGATCCGCGTGCTCGACGCGGGGTGCGGAGAGGGCTATTACGCGTTCGCATTGTCGCGGGACGCATCGCTGCGCTCCGCCTGCCGCTTCTACGGCCTCGATCTGTCGCGCGACGCCGTTGCGATGGCCACGGACTACGACGCGGACATCGCGTGGATCGTCGGGGATCTCGCGAAACCGCCGTTTCGGGACGGCGCCTTCGGCCTCGTCCTCAACGTGCTGAGCCCGGCCAACTACGGCGCGTTCCGCCGCGTCCTCGCGCGGGACGGCATCCTCATCAAGGTCATGCCGGGCCGGGACCATCTGCAAGAGCTGCGCGCGCTGTGCGGCGAACTCGAAGGCGGACGAGGCGGCGAAGAAGCGCGGGAGCACAGCGAACGGCACATGCGCGTCGCCGCGCGCGCGAACGTCCGCTATGCCCGTGCGCTCGGCGCGGAGCAAAAAAGAGCGCTGCCGGCCATGACGCCCCTCACGGCCGGCAGAACGGTGGATCCCGGTGCGCTCGATTCCCTGCGGCGCGTTACGATCGATCTTGAAATCGTCGCGGGACGCCCGCTCTGAACCCCGCGCCGGACAAACCCGCGCCGCCCCGGCAGCGGTTCGCCATCACCAACTCAAATCAAATCAAAACCACGCAAACGCCGCGATATTTTGTCAACCGACCTCGGCGAACAGCTCTATGGCCTCAAATATATGCTGTCCCAAGCTCTTGGCATCCGGCGCGATCTCGGGGAACAGATACGAAGCGATGTACCCGGGTCCCGCCTCCTCGTCCCAGAGGCGGTTCCCCTGCATCGTGCGCAGGAGGTCCTTGACCTCGCCCTGGCCGCTGAACCTGCGTTCGAGCACGTATTTGCCCTCGACGAGATCGCCCTCCAGATGATAGCCCGCCTTGTCGAATATCCCCTTGTAGACCTCGGGATATTTGTATTTCAGGATCATGAAATACAGATAGGTGCCGAGCCGCGCGAGCGAATGCGGCTTGTTCGAATCGCTCACGATCTTGTTCATCGAATAGAATATGATGAAGTTGGTCGTAATCTTCTCCACATCGCGGATGTGCAGACCGAAATACCGGTACATATCGCTCATGATGTGCGCGAACTTGACCTCCTTCAGCGCGTCGCTGTTGTTGATCGCCTTGTAGAGCAGGTTTTCCACATACTTCGTGAGCTCCGGCATCGGCATGCGGAAGCTGATGCTGAAAAAGCGGCGCAGGTAGCCCCACGCGTCCGTGTCGAAGCCGTAGATCAACCGCACGAGCTGCGTCACCTGCGACAGGTCCATGGTGAAGATGAACACCACGTTCGGTATGCTCATATAGTGGCGGATCAACTCGAGGGTCGCGATCGCGAAATCCGGTCTGCAACGGTCCAGCTCATCCACGAACACGATCAGCTTGCCGTCTGCGGGAACCATCTTTCCAAGGGCTTTCGCGAAGGTTTCGCTCGTCTGGTTGATCTTGCGAAAGCCTCCGAAATAGCCCGCGCCCTCGCCTGCGGCGCGGCTCGCGAGAATCCGCAGGATGTCGCTGCCGCCCTCGGCCAAAGCCGCAGCCATCTCGACGCCCGCCTTTCTGAAAGCCTCGACCTGCGGCCCGTCGTCGTTGTTCTGCAGCTCGTACAGCAGCGGCCGGAACGCATCGTTGAAATAATTGTTCTGCCACGCGTTGTAATACACCACCTTGTACCGGCTGTATTTGGGGGTTTCGGCTATATAGTTCACCCACATCGCGAGCATGGCGCTCTTCCCCGTACCCCAAGGGGAATCGATGCTGATGGAAAGAGCCTCGTCATCGCTGAAGATGTCCTCGCCCCATTCGCCGATCAGCTTCATGATGCTTTCCACAAAAGGCTTCCTGTGAAAGGCGTCATCCCGCTCAAATGTCATATATGAATATTGCATCTTGCTCATATCCCCTCTCCTGTTTTCCTTGGACGGTATCCACTCTTTCATTATATTCCATTTCGCGTTTGTTCTCAACCATTTTTTGTTTCGCGGACGGTTGAATTTGTAAAAAATTTGCCATCGAGGGCCAAGAAGGGAAATGTCGCGCCAATCCCGAAAACGTTCTCCGGCTGCAAAAGATCCAAATTTGACTTGCAAAATGCCTTCGAAAATCGTATCATTTTCTTGCCGGGCGAAGGAGCAAGCCCGCTGTTTGCGATCCGGCGAAAAAAACAGAAAATCTGAAATGCAACGCGCGAACGCGCGCGCAAGGAGGCTGCAAGCAAATGTACGACTATCACACGCATTCGTCCTTCTCCGCCGATTCGGACGAACCGCTCGAAGCCATGCTCCGGCGGGCGATCTCGCTCGGCATACGGGAATACGCCGTCACGGACCACCACGACCCGCACTACCGCAACGCGGCCTACGATTTCGGATTGGACCTTGCGGCTTACACGAAGGAACTCGAACGCCTCACGGAAAAATACGGCGCGGAAATCAAGACGGTCAAGGGGCTTGAAATCGGCATACAGCACGATGCGATCGAGGATTGCCTCGCCATGACGGGGGCTTATCCCTTCGACTTCGTCATAGGTTCCTTCCACTGCGCGGAGGGCTTTGAGATCTGCGACCCCGAATACGCGACGAGGCCGGCGGAAGAGCTGTACCGGGGCTTTTACGGCTGCATGCTGCAATGCCTCCGGCTGTACAAGGATTACGACGTGCTCGGCCACTTCAACGTGATCGACCGCTACGCGGCGCGCATCCCCGCCGACGAGGTCTATCGCGATCTCGTGGAGGACATAATGCGGCTTCTGGTCGCGGACGGCAAGGGCCTCGAGATCAACACTTCCTGTTTTCGCTACGGCATGGGCGAGAGGACCACGCCCACGGCCGACATGCTGCGGCTCTACGCCCGGGCGGGCGGCGAAATCGTGACGGTCGGCTCCGACGCGCACCGCGTGCGGGACGTGGGCTTCATGCTCGACCGCGCCGCTCAAATGGCGCGGGAGGCGGGGATAAAATACCTCGCGACCTTTGAGCATCGCAAGGTCTCGTTTGTGAAGCTGTAGACGGCCTCGCCGGGCAACAATCGGAAAATGCCCCGCAACCGCGTGCGGGACGGTCCTGCGGCGCCCCGCGCACCGTCAATTGAGCATCTCCTTCATCGCGTCCAAAAAGCCCCTTCTCTTGGAATACGCCTCGTTGCCGCTGTCTTTTTTGGATACGTCATCCAATTTTTTCAATAATTTCTTCTCTTCGTTGCTCAGCTTGGTCGGAACCTCCAGCGTCACGGACACGTAGAGGTCGCCCATCTTGCCCGTATGCGGGGAGCGTATGCCCTTGCCCTTGAGCCTGAACACGGCGCCGGACTGCGTACCCGGCGGAATCTTGTACGTCACCCTCTCGGAAAGCGTCGGAACGGTGATGCTGTCGCCGAGGGCCGCCTGCATGTAGGTGATCGGTATTTCGAGAAGCAGGTTGTTGCCCTTCCGCTTGAAAAGCCGGTGTTCGGATACGGCGATCACGACGTAGAGATCGCCGGCGGGACCGCCCAAAGATCCGGGTTCCCCCTGTCTTTCCAGCTTGACGACCGAATCGTTGTCCACGCCGGCGGGGATGTCCACGGACAGCGTGATCTCCTTGCGCACCTTGCCGCTGCCGCCGCAGACCTTGCACGGGTTTTCGATCACCTCGCCCGTGCCGCCGCACTTGGCGCAGGGGGAAACGTTCACGAACTGCCCGAAGGGGGTCCGCTGCTGCGTCCGAACCTCGCCCGTGCCGCCGCAGCTCGGGCACTTCACGCGCGACGTGCCGCCGGACGCGCCCGTGCCGCCGCATGCGTCGCAGGAAACGTATTTGTTGAGCCGTATCTGCTTCTTGACGCCAAAGGCGGCCTCTTCGAAGCTGATGCGTATGTTCTTTTGGAGGTCCTGGCCCTTTCGCGGACCGCTTCGCCGGCTGCGCGACGAGGACGAACCGCCGAACATGCCGCCGAAGAGGTCGCCGAAGAGGTCCTCGAAACCGCCGCCCGCGCCGAAGCCGCCAAAGCCCGTGCCGCCGCCGAAGCCCGCGTTCGGATCGACGCCGGCGTGGCCGAACCTGTCGTAGCGATCCTTCTTCTCGGGATCGGAGAGCACGCCGTAAGCCTCGTTGACCTCCTTGAACTTCTCTTCGGCCGACTTGTCGCCCGGATTCTTGTCCGGGTGATACTGCATGGCCAGCTTGCGGAAAGCCTTCTTGATCTCCGCCTCCGGCGCGCCCTTCTTCAGACCGAGAATCTCGTAATAGTCCCTTTTTTCAGCCATCTCTTACTCGTCCGCCTTGCCGCCGCCCGTCTTTTCGTCGTCCACGACCTCATAATCGGCGTCCACGACGTCGCCCTGAACGGGCCCGTCGTCCTGCGCCGCGCCGGCCGGATCCGGGCCCGCACCGCCCGCCGTCTGCTGCGCCGCCTGCGCCTGCTGCTCGTACATCTTGGCGGAGATCGCGTGAAATTCGTTCGTGAGCGCCTCCGTTTTCTGCTTGATCTCGTCGATGCCGCCGCTTTCCAGCGCCCGCGAGAGGGCTTCCTTCGCCTCCGTGACGCGATTTCTCTCCTCATCCGAAAGCTTTCCTTCGAGGGACTTCAGGACCTTCTCCGTTTCGTACACGAGCGTTTCGGCCTGATTCTTCGCGTCGATCTCCTCCTTCCGCTTCTTGTCCTCGGCGGCGTACTGCTCCGCCTCCTTGACCTTGGCCCTGATCTCCTCGTCGGACAGCTTCGTGGAGGAAGTGATCGTGATCCGCTGCTCCTGTCCCGTGCCCATGTCCTTCGCGCTGACGTTCACGATGCCGTTCGCGTCGATGTCGAAGGTGACCTCGATCTGCGGTACGCCGCGCGGCGCCGGCGGTATGCCGGAGAGCTGGAAGCGGCCGAGCGTGATGTTGCCGGCGGCCATCTCGCGCTCGCCCTGCATGACGTGGATGTCCACGGCGGTCTGGTTGTCCGCGGCCGTCGAGAATATCTGGCTCTTCTTCGTCGGGATCGTCGTGTTGCGCTCGATGAGCTTCGTCGCGACGCCGCCGAGGGTTTCGATCGAGAGCGACAGCGGCGTGACGTCGAGCAACAGCACGTCGTGCACCTCGCCCGTCAGCACGCCGGCCTGTATGGCCGCGCCGACCGCGACGCACTCGTCGGGGTTGATGCCCTTGAAGGGCTCCTTGTCCGTGATCTTCTTCACGGCCGCCTGCACGGCGGGTATGCGCGTGGAGCCGCCGACCAGAATCACCTTGTTGATGTCGCTGTTCGTGATGCCGGCGTCGGCCAGCGCCTTGCGCATGGGCTCGACGGTCTTTTCCACGAGATCGGCCGTGAGCTGGTCGAATTTGGCCCGCGTCACGTCCATGTTCAGATGCAGCGGCCCGTCTTGGTTCACGGTGATGAAGGGCAGGTTTATGTTCGTCGTCTGGGAGCTCGAAAGCTCCTTCTTCGCCTTCTCCGCAGCCTCCTTGAGCCGCTGCAGGGCCATCTTGTCCTTGCGCAGATCGACGCCGTTCTCCCGCGCGAAGGTGTCGGCGATGAAGTTCATCAGCGACTCGTCGAAATCGTCGCCGCCGAGCTTGTTGTTGCCGTTCGTGGCGAGCACCTCGAACACGCCGTCGCCGAGCTCCAGCACGGAAACGTCGAAGGTGCCGCCGCCGAGGTCGTAGACGAGGATCTTGTGATGATCCGTATCCTTGTCGAGGCCGTAGGCCAGCGATGCGGCCGTGGGCTCGTTGATGATGCGCTTCACGTCCAGGCCCGCGATCTTGCCCGCGTCCTTCGTCGCCTGCTTTTGGCTGTCCGTGAAGTAGGCCGGCACCGTGATGACGGCCTCCGTGACCTTTTCGCCCAGATAGGCCTCCGCGTCGGCCTTGAGCTTGCCCAGGATCATCGCGGAGATGTCCTGCGGCGTGTAGGCCTTGCCGTCGATCTCGACCTTGTAGCTGCTCCCCATGTGCCTTTTTATGGATGAAATGGTTCTGTCAGGGTTTGTGATCGCCTGACGCTTCGCGGTTTCCCCCACCAGGCGCTCCCCGTTCTTCGCGAAGCCCACCACGGAGGGGGTCGTCCTGTTGCCCTCCGCGTTTGGAATGACGACCGGCTCGCCGCCCTCCAGCACGGATACGCAAGAGTTTGTGGTTCCAAGGTCTATGCCGATTACTTTGCCCATTTTTTTTATCCTTTCCTTTTGTGTATTGTTTATTGGGCTACCTTGACCATCGCCGGCCGAATAACCCTATCCTTTAACCTGTATCCTTTGCCGAGCACCGCGCTGACCCTGCCGCTTTCGTATTCCTTCGTTTCTTCCATCATGACCGCGTGGTGCACCGCGGGATCGAACACCTCGCCGAGGCTTTGGATCTCCTCGACGCCGTTCTTCGAAAGGATGTCCAAGAGCTGCTTGAAGATCAGTTCCATGCCCTTCGCGAAGCTCTCCTCCCGGCCTTCCGCGCCGCCGGCTTCGAGCGCCCGTTCGAAATTGTCGATCACCCCCAGGATGTCGATGGCGATCTTTTCGTTGGCGTAGGCGTAGACCTCGCTCTTTTCCTTTTCGACGCGGCGCTTATAGTTTTGGAAGTCCGCCGCGAGGCGCATGTACTTGGCGTTCAGATCCTCATCGCGGGCGGCATTGTCGTCGGGTGCGGACAGCCCGTCCGGTTCCGCCGCGCGGTTCGCTTCCGTCTCGGCGGACTGCTCCGCGAACGGCTCCGCTTCGCCGGCCGGCCGCGCCTCCTGCGCGCCTCCCGCTTGCTCCGCATCCTCCCGCGCGCCGCCGGGCGCGCGCTTTGCTTCCTTTTCCGGTCCTGCGGCGCTCTTCTTCGCGCTTGCGGAAGTCTGCGCGGACTTTTTCTGCGGCGCGCCGTCCGATTTTGCCTTGTTCGTCGTCATATATCTCCTCCTGCATCGTTCCCGGTTGCGGTGCGTTTATCCCCTGCGGCTAAGGCAGGGTAAACGTCCTGCTCAGATTGTCCGTGATGTATTCGATCACCGAGGTCACCTTGTCGTACTTCATGCGCGTCGGCCCGATGACGCCAAGCTTCCCGACGAGCTTTCCGTTGATGTGGTAGGTGGCCGTGATCAGGCTGCAATCCTGCATGAGGTCCTCTCTGTTCTCGGATCCGATCGTTATGACCACCCCCTCGTCGCGGCTCGCGAGCACATCCTTGAAATTGTTCCTTTGGTTGACCATTTCGAGGAACATCTTCGCCTTTTCGAGGTTGTTGTACTCCGGGATGGAGAAGATGTTCGTCAGGCCGTCGAGGTACAGGTTGGTGTCGAGCATGCTTTCGAGCGTCCGGATGAAGTTCGGCATAATGCTCTCGGCCAGCCTGCTCATGGCCTCTATGTCCGTTTCAAAGCTGCGGATGATGTCCATGGTCAGGATGTCGGAAATCGTCTTTCCCCTGTAATTGTAGGTCATGGCTTTCGACAGCAGCGACAGGCTTTCCTCGGGGTACGGCGCCTTGAGCCGCAGCACGGTGTTTTTCACCTTGCCGCTCTCCGCGACGATCATGAGCACGACCGTCGATTCGTCGGCCGGCAGGATGTTGATGTATTTGAGGCGGCTCTCCTCCTGCTTGGGCGTTATGGCGAACGACGTGAGGTTCGTGATCTCCGAGAGGATGTTGGCGGCGTGTTCGATCGTCCTGTCCAATTCCATGATGTTGCCCGCGAGCTGCTCGGAGATGCTGCGCTTCTCCCGCTCGCTGAGCTCGACGCGATCCATCAGCCTGTCCACGTAGAGCCGGTAGGCCCTGTCCGAGGGGACGCGGCCCGCAGACGTGTGGGGATGCGTCAGATAGCCCTGTTCCTCCAGGTCCGACATCTCGTTTCGGATGGTGGCGGGGCTGACGCCCATATCGTATTTTTTCGACAGCGTCCTCGATCCCACCGGCTCCGCCGACGCGATGAAGTCCGAAACGATGGCCTGCAATATTCTCAATTTTCTTTCTGTAAGCTCCATATCCATTCCACCGTATCCACTTGTGACCGCACGGCCCGGGCGATATCCGCGCGGCTTTTCGGGGTTGTTGCACCGCTTCGCTCTTTGTCGTTATATCCATTGCGAATCAGTGTTAGCACTCTTGCTCTGCGAGTGCTAAGCCATAGTCTTAATTTAACACTGTCAACGGGGAATGTCAACAGTGTTTTTCAATTTCGTGCGGCGTTTGCGTACTTTTGATTGAAGCCCTGCGCAGTATGTGTTTATTTTTTACCCGCACGGTTGCGTTTAAAACATAAAAAAATGCGCCGGTTGGAAAGTTCGAACAGCGCGCGGGTTTCCGCTGTAATTCAAAACGCGTCCGTTTTCAAAGATTTCCTGCGTGTCGTTGTGGGTGATCGCATCGTTTTCGATTTTGCCGAAGAGGAAGGGGTTCGCCCGCCGCCGGTTTCATCAAGCGCGGCGGCATTTTTTAAGCAACGGATTTAAGTCTGCCGCCTTTCCCGGCGGACGGCCCTGCGCCGCGCGCGAATGAGAAACGCGCCGGCGGCGAGAAGCAGGACGGCGGCCGCGAGAAGGAACGCCGCGGCGGGGCTGTCGTTTGCGGCGGAAGAACCTGCGGCGGAAGCGGCGTGCGCGGAAGAAGGATCCGAAGCGGAGATTTCCGCCGCGTCCTCGGCCGGAGGCGTTGCCGCGCCGCGCAGATCGAACGCAAAGGCGACGGTCCGACCCTTCGCAAAGCGCGCGTCGATCTCGTGCATTCCGAAAGCGAGGCCCGCGAGCCGTTCCGCCGCGACCGTCAGGACCGTGCTGCCCTCGCGTGTTTCGTAGTCCGCACCGCGCGTCCACAGCGCGCCGTCGAAGTACAGGTCCTCGAAATCCGCGAGCGGGATGTCGATGCGCGCTTCGAGGGGCCGCCCGCTGCCGTCGAGTTCGAAGTAGTACAGGCCGTTTGCGTCGCGCGAAAGCCCGTCGATCGTCCCCGCGCCGGCGGCATTGCCGGCGCTTTCGTCCGTCGTCGCGTCCGGCGCAGGCGCGACGGACTCTGCGATTTCCCGTGCGGCGTCCGCGGCATCCGGCGCGGCGTCCTGCGCAGGTCCTTGGTCTGCGGCCCGCGCCGCCGCATTCGCGTTTGCGGGAACGGCGGGGCCGGGCGGATTGTCCGCGCCGGTTGCCGCGTTTGATCCGCCCGCAGCCTCTGCGGTGCGTTCGGCGTTCGGATTTTGCGTCCCGCCGGACGCGCTTCCGGTGCCGGACGCGCTGTTCCCGGCGTTTTCGGAACCGTTCGCGCCGTCCGCCGGGCGTTCGCTTGGCTCGGCCGGCGGATTGTCGCCGGGCTTGCCTTCCTCTTTTCCGCCGCCGGCCGGGTTTTCGTTCGGCTTGCCTTCCTCTTTTCCGTCCCCGCCGGGCTTGTCACCGGGAACCGCTTCTTCCTCGCCGCCGGTCGGCGCGGGCAGGTCCACGCGGAAGTTCTGCGCGGCGACGTATTGCACGCCGTTCACGCTGAATTCGGCGGAAGCGGTGTGCACGTCCGCATCGTCCAGATCCTGCAGCACCCGCGCGTACAGGGTGACCACCGTGCTGCCCGGGTCGGCACGGTAGTCCGCATCCCGCTCCCGGATCGCGCCGTCGATCCAAAAATGCTCAAAAAAGTCAAAATTGTTTTCCGCCTCGCCGTCGCCGTCCAAATCGGCGTTGGCGACCGCGAATGTCTGGTCCGCCCGCTCCGTGACCCAATACGCCCCGTCGGGGCCGGCGGTGCCGATGGCGATGAGGATGCCGTAGTCGTTGACCGCTTCGATCAGCATCGCGTCGTCGGGCGCGCGCACGGTCAGTTCGATTGCCTGTACGTCCAGCAGGTAGCCATAGGTCTTTGAACGCACCTCGACCTCAAGGGCAAAGACGCCCGTTTCCATCGGCGCACCGTAGAACTGTCCGCTCCGCATCAACAGATTTTCGTAGACCTCCTCCGCCTGCATCAGGAACAGGCCGTCCGGCAGCGGGCCGCTGTCCGGCGTGAGGCGAAACGACAGCGCCACGTTCTCGGGCATGGCCGTTTCGATGATGTGCTGGTAGGGTACGCGCAGCCACGCGTCATAGCCGCCCGTCCTTGTGATCGTGCCGTCGATCTCCACGAGGCCGGCGCCGTTGGCCTGCGCCCACGCGACGATAAAGCTGTCCTTGATGCCGTAGACCGCGGGCTTCCCCGACAGCGCGGCGCCCGGCGGCAGGGCGGTGGAAAAATACCCGGCGCCGCCCACGGAGAGGACGCTTCTCGGAACATGGAGCCGCAAGCCGTCCTTGAAGGTGCTTTCCGTCAAAAAATAGATCGGCAGGTCCGTCATGCCCGCTTCTATGACGATTTCGGACAGGGACGTGCAATCCCGAAACGCTTCGTCGCCGACGGATGTCACGCCCTTCGGTATGGTGATCTCCGTCAAACTGCGGCAACCTGAAAACGCTTCGTCGTCGATGGCCGTCACGCCGTTCGGTATGACGATTTCCGTCAGGCCGCTGCAATCGTAAAACGTCCGGTTGCCGATGGTCGTCACGCCGTCCGGTATGTCGATTTCCGTCAAACCGGTGCAACCCGAAAACGCTTCGTAGTCTATGATCGTCACTTTGTCCGGTATGTCTATTTCCGTCAAGCTTTCGCAACCGAAAAACGCACCGGGTTCGATGACCGTCACGTCATCCGGTATGGTGATTTCCGCCAAGCTTTTGCAGCCGAAAAACGCAGAAAACCCAATGGTTGTAACACCGCTCGGTATAATGATTTCCGCCAAGTTTTCACAATAGGAAAACGCAAATTGTCCGATGGTCGTCACTTTGTACGGTATGGTGATTTCTGCCAAGCGCTTGCAACCGTGAAACGCATAGTCGCCGATGGTTGTCACACGGTCCAATACGATGATTTCCGTCAAGCCGTCGCAACCTTGAAACGCAGCGCTTTCTATGGCCGACACACCGTATGGAATCGTATAACTCGTACTGCCCGTCTTTCCGGGAGGATAGCGGCAAAGGCCAAGGCCGTCGTACCCCTCATTGAACAGCACGCCGTCCTCGTCGAAATACAGATCATTCTCGTCGTCGACATTGATTGCTGTTAATTTTTCGCAACCGAAAAACGCAGCGTCGCCGATGTCCGTCACGCTCTTCGGTATCTTTATTTCCGTCAATTCTTCGCAACCGTAAAACGCAGCGCCGCCGATGGTTGTCACGCCCTCCGGTATCTTTATTTCCGTCAATTCTTCGCAACCGGAAAACGCAGAGTCGCCGATGGTTGTCACGCCCTCCGGTATCTTTATTTCCGTCAATTCTTCGCAACCGAAAAACGCAGAGTCGCCGATGTCCGTCACGCCGTCCGGTATGTCGATTTCCTTCAAGCCGACGCAACGTTCAAACGCCCGACTACCGATAGCCGTCACGCCGGCCGGGATAACGATTTTTGTCAGTTCGTTGCAACCGGAAAACGCTTCGTAGTCGATCGAAACGATCTCTCTGCCTATGGCGCTGCCCGTGATGTTGCCAAAGGCCGCCGACACATCCTCCCACGTCGCATCGGACTTGCAATCCGTGATCGTAACTTGGCTCCCGTCGAGCGAATAGATGAGCACGCCCGCCTGCTCCGCGGAGGCCGTCGAGAGGCCGCCCGCCGCGAGCACCAGGGCGAGCACCAGGCCCGCTGCCAAGAAAAATCCGAGCAACGCATTCCTTCTGTTGTTTTCCATGACCGTCCCCTTCCGCAATGCTTCCCGTGCCGCCGCACCGCGCGCTTCCCGTCCCGCGTTCCATGTAACATTTTTTATAAAATGTTACATAGGCCTTTTTTATTGAAATTTCAAAGGAATTTCGTCCTCGATTTTCCCGGGCTCCTTCTCCGCGTTCCGCAGATCATTCTTTTTTTGTTGAAATTTGAACGATATTTACGCCATGTAACATTTTATAAATTTTGTTACATAGGCGAACTGTTTGCATTCCGGCATCCGATCGCGCCGTCTGCGGACGCTTTCCTTGTTGCTATTATATTACAGGAAGGGAACTGCGTAAAGGTGTTTTTTTGCCAAGACGAAAAGCGAAGGCGAGGGCATGTCACCCGGTGCCGCGCCCACATCCCTCCACTTTTGAATTTCCGAGCAAAATACTTGTGCATCGTATTGACATTGCACATATTTCATAGTATAATTCATGTAGCGACAGGGAGGGAGGCAGATCTCATGAACAGCGAAACGACAAACCTCAGCATCCGCATGGATAAAGCATTAAAAGAGCAGGCGGAAAACCTTTTCTCCGAATTGGGCATGAACATGACGACCGCGTTCAACATCTTTGTGCGCCAGTCGGTGCGACAGGGCAAAATCCCGTTTGAAATCTCGCTCGGAAAACCCAATGCCGTCACACAGGCGGCATTGCAAGAAATTGAGGATATGCGGCAGGACAAAATTCCCAAGCAGTCCTCGTCCGTCGCCGATTTCATCAAAGAAATGAACGTATAGCATGCGGACTCCCGTATACGCCACGCAATTCAAACGCGCCGCGTCACGCTCCGCACCGCGCGCCGCCAGCCGGCCAGCAGATCCTCCCTGCGGGCTTCCGGCATGCGCGGTTCGAACGCGGCGGAAGCGCCGTGCAGCTTCCGGATCTCGGCTTCGTCCGCCCAGTAGCCTGCGGCGAGTCCTGCCAGGTACGCGGCGCCCAGCGCCGTCGTTTCCGTGCACGCGGGCCGCATGAGCCGCGCGCCGATGATGTCGGCCTGGAACTGCATGAGAAAATCGTTCGCCGACGCCCCGCCGTCCGCCCGCAGCGCCTTGAGCCTCGCGCCGCAGGCCTTCTCCATGGCCGCGATCAGATCCGCCGTGCTGTAGGCGATGGATTCCAGAGCCGCCCGCACCAGATGCGCGCGGCCCGTGCCGCGCGTGAGTCCGGTGATGGCGCCGCGCGCGTGGGGGTCCCAATAGGGCGCGCCCAGCCCGACGAAGGCGGGCACCATGTACACGCCGCCCGTGTCCTCCACAGAGGCGGCCAAGCGCTCCGATTCCGCGGCCGTGTCGATGAGCCTCAGCTCGTCGCGCAGCCACTGTATGGCCGCGCCGGCCACGAACACGGAGCCCTCGAGCGCGTAGACGACGCGCCCGCGCAGGCCCCACGCGACGGTGGTGAGCAGACCGCCGCCCGGCCGCACGGGCTTCTCCCCCGTGTTCATCAGCAGAAAACAGCCCGTCCCGTAGGTATTCTTCGCCTCGCCTTCCGCAAAGCACGCGTGCCCGAAGAGCGCCGCCTGCTGGTCGCCGGCCGCGCCGCAGATCGGGATCGGCCCGCCGAATACGTCGGGATCGGAATCGCCGTAGTGCGCGCTCGACGGCACGGCTTCGGGCAGAAGCGAAGCGGGGATGTCGAGCTCCCTCAGGATGTCTTCGTCCCATCGCAGGCTGTGGATGTTGAACAGCATGGTCCTGGACGCGTTGGAATAATCCGTGACGTGCACGCGGCCGCGGGTCAGCTTCCAGATCAGCCAGGTTTCGATCGTTCCGAAGAGCAGATCGCCGTTCTCCGCGCGCCGCCGCGCGCCGTCCACGCTGTCGAGCATCCGGCGCAGCTTCGTGGCGCTGAAGTACGCGTCGACAGGCAGCCCCGTCCTCTCGCGGAAGAACTCCGTCAGGCCGCGCGCGATCAGCTCGTCGGCCATGTCCGCCGTTCTGCGGCACTGCCACACGATGGCGTTGCATACGGGCTCGCCCGTGTGCCTGTCCCAGAGCACGGTCGTTTCGCGCTGGTTCGTGATGCCGATCGCCGCGATGTTCCTGTGGGTGCAGCGCGCCTTCAGCATGGCCTCCTGCGCGACGCCGATCTGCGTGGACCAGATGTCCGTGGGATCGTGCTCCACCCACCCCGGCGCCGGGTAGATCTGCCTGAATTCCTTGCTCGCAGAGCTCACGGGCTCGCCGCGCCCGTCGAAGAGGATGCAGCGGCAGCTCGTCGTGCCCTGATCCATGGCCATGATGTACTGTTTCATGGCGCAAATTTCAATGATCCGCGCATTTGTTTACAGCCTCCTTGAAAGTATGTTATAATGACTTGATCTCAACCCATTATAGCACACTTTTCGTTTTGTTCACAAGCGCGAGAGGGCAATATGACATCCGAGGAACGACAACTGATCGAAGAAGCGAAAAACGGCAATGAGAGCAGCTTTGAGGCTCTGATTTTGTCGTGCAAAAAAAAGGCGTGGAACATCGCTTTTCAATATATGCGCAACGAGAACGACGCGATGGACGCATTGCAGGAAAGTTTTATAAAAATATACAGAAATTTGAACAGCTTCAAGGGCGACAGCCGCTTCGACACGTGGGTGCATCGCATCACGGTCAACACCTGCAAGGACATGCTGCGAAAAAACGAAAAGTACAAGCTGAACGACAGCCTCTACACGACCGGGGAGGACGGGGATTACCTGCGGGAATTTCCCGACGCCGAACCCGGACCGGAGGACGCGGTCATGATGTCGGAGCTGGCTTCGGAGCTGCTGCGCTGCGTGGATATGCTCCCGCCCGACCACAGGGACGTCATCATACTCAGGGACATACGAAACCTGAGCTACGACGAAATCAGCGAAATTCTGGATGCCTCGCTCGGCACCGTGAAGTCGAGGATCAACAGGGCGCGCGGCAATTTGCGGCGCATGTGGCTGGAACAAAAGGCGGAGCCCGACGTCTAATCATATCGAAAGAACCTGTTCCGATATGTGCCGATACCGGAAAAAGCAGGTGTCATTCCCGCGCGGATGCGCTCGGACGGCGCGTCTGCGGTTCAAGGAGCGTTTCATTCGGTAAAATCGTTCGATCACCCAAAAGCGATGCGGCTTGTACAAGAGGAGGACAGGGTCCCTTGGAGCACGACAGGAAAATGGATTGCGCCTACGCTTCGGAATTGCTTTCGCCGTACATCGATGATCTGCTCGACGAGGAAGAAGCCCGCGCGTTGCGCGCGCATCTGGACAATTGCGCCGCATGCGGCGCGGAATACGACGGGCTTGTGCGCATGCGGGAGGCGCTCCTTCGCATTCCCGAACGCCCGCTCCCCGCAGAGTTCGATGACAGGCTCAGGCGCGCCCTCGCGCGCCCGGCCGAAGGCGCCGCGCGGGAGGCGCGGGCTTCGCGTTCCCGCCGCAGGCTGAAGCTGTGGTCGTCTGCGGCGGCCGTCTTTGCGATCGCTCTGCTGTCGCTGTTCGCGTTCGGCAGGTTCGATCTGCCCCGCCTCGGTTCCGATCCGGAGAACGCCCCGAACGACGCCGCGCTTTCCGCAGAGTCGAATGCGGAGGCAGAGGCCGCGCCCGATGCGGGGCGCGCCGATGCGGGCGCGCCCGCCGGCTATGACTACGTCGCCGATGCGAATGCCGCACAGGACGCCGCAGGGGGTGCGGACGGAGCTTCCCCTGCGGAGGCCGAGCCGGACACCGCGCTGTCGCCCCTGCGGCTTCCGGACGACATCGCGGCCTTTTGGCCGGGGCCCTACGCGCGTTACGAGGGGCCGGTCTATCCCGGGCGGGGCACGACGACGGGCTCGCACCGCCTGGACGAGAAAACCGTCTGCGACGAGCTCCTGCGGGAGAAGCTCGCCGGCTGGACCTATGAAATCCTGCACGAGGAGAAGCGCGACGGCGCCTTCGTCTACCGCGTGAAGATGATCAGCAACGAAACCGGCACGGAGTTCAACCAGGAAATCGAGGTCGTTGTGATGGGCAAGGATGTGCGGATATATTACGCAACGGAGTTTATGGGGCTCTAGCAGACAAAAGACAAGGGAGCGCGCGTGGGAAATAATACTATACTCATCATCGACGGAAACAGCTTGATCAACAGGGCGTATTACGCCATACAGCGGCCGATGATCACGAAGGAGGGCGTGTATACGCAGGGTATATACGGCTTCCTCAACATGTTTTCCAAGCTCATGCGGGACTATGCGCCCGGCTATGTCGCGGTCGCCTTCGACCGCAAGGCGCCCACCTTTCGGCACGAAGCCTATGCGGAATACAAGGCGGGCAGAAAAAAGATGCCCGAAGAGCTCGTCATGCAGCTGCAGCCGCTCAAGGAGCTGCTCGGCGCGATGCGCGTCGGCACGACGGAGCTCGACGGCTTTGAGGCCGACGACATCATCGGCGCCATCGCGAAACGGGCGGAGGAACACGGGCTCGATGCGCTGATCATCACGGGCGACAGGGACGCGCTGCAGCTGGCCGGCAAGACGACGCGCGTGCTCATCACAAAGCGCGGCATCTCGGAATTCGAGCTCTACGACGAGGCCGCCATGGTTGAAAAATACGGATTCGGGCCGAAGGAATTCATCGATTTCAAGGGCCTCATGGGGGACCAGTCGGACAACATCCCGGGCGTTCCCGGCGTCGGGGAAAAGACGGCGCAGAAGCTGATCCAAGAATTCGGCAGCATCGAGAATGTATTGGCAAACCTCGACCGCATCCCCTCGGAAAATCTCAGGACGCGCCTGTCGGAGAACGCCATGCAGGCGCGCATGAGCCGCAAGCTGGCGGAGATCATCACGGACGTGCCGATCGAAATCGACTTCGAAAGCCTCCGCGTCGCGGAACCGGACAATGAACGGCTTGCGGAGCTCTACGCAAAGCTGGAGTTTCATACGTTTTTGAAAAGGCTGAAATTGCCGGCGGGCGCGCGGAATGCCGCGCAGGATCGGTTCGCGGCCCCGGCGGATCCGGGCCCTGCGGTCCGAACGGACGGCCCGCCGCAGACGGCGCCGCCCGCAGTGCGCGTGCGCGTCGTCGCGACGGACGAAGATGCCGCGGAATTCGAACGGGCGGCCGCAGAAGCCGAATACGCCGTGATTCACAGCTTCGGCGACAGGAGCCATGTGCGAAAGCCGCAGATGTACGGGATCGCCGTGCTGCTGGGCGGCACCTGCTTCTATCTGCCTTTGGACGACGCGACGGAGGCCCGCCGCGCCTCGCTCTTCCGCGCGCTGAACGCGCCGCGCGGCGGCGTGGCGGGCCACAACCTGGTCGATGAATTCTACGCCCTGCGCGCCCTGGATGCGGATTTTGCGCCGCCGGTCCGCTTCGACACGGCCGTCGGCCAATACCTTCTCGAACCCACGCGCAGCGAATACGGCCTCGGCGCCCTGATGACGGAGTATTTCCGCGAGAATCCGCTCAACGAGGAAGCGCTCCTCGGCGAGGGCCGGCAGATGGACATGCTTTCGGACACGAACGAACAATACGCCGCCTGCGGCGCGGCGTGGTGCGGCGCCGTTGACAGGCTGATCGGCGCCATACGGGCGCGGCTTTGTGCGGAAGGGCTCGCCGAGGTCCTCGAATCCGCCGAATTGCCGTTGATCCGGGTGCTCTCGGACATGGAAACGGCGGGCTTTGCGATCGCCGAGGACGAATTGCTGCAGGCCGGCGCCGCGCTGACGGCCGACATAGAGGCGCTCACGGAGCGCATCCACGAAGCGGCCGGCGAAAGCTTCAACATCAAATCCCCTGCGCAGATCGGCGTCATCCTCTTCGAGAAGCTGGGTCTGCCCGCGTCGAAAAAGACCAAGGTGGGCGGCTACGCCACGGGCGCGGACATTCTGGAAAAATTGCGCGACGCGCACCCGATCGTCGAT
Source organism: Eubacteriales Family XIII. Incertae Sedis bacterium (assembly GCA_031276135.1). Classification (GTDB taxonomy): domain Bacteria; phylum Bacillota; class Clostridia; order Peptostreptococcales; family Anaerovoracaceae; genus JAITLA01. The sequence goes on from JAISNR010000025.1 coordinate 22,631, forward strand.
CTCATACTCGCGTACCGCATGCTGACAAAGCTGAACGGCACCTATGTGGAGGGCCTCTTGCCGCTCGTGGGCAACGACGGCAGGATACATCCGCATTTCAAACAGACCGTGACGGCGACGGGCCGCATCAGCTGCACCGAACCGAATTTGCAGAACATCCCGATCCGCCAGGAGCTCGGCCGCGCCATCCGCAAGGCCTTCGTTCCGGAAAACGGGGATTTCCTGCTGGTCGGCGCGGACTATTCGCAGATCGAGCTGCGGGTGCTGGCCCATCTGACCGGGGATCCCGCGCTGACGGAGGACTTTCGCCAAGGGGCCGACATCCACCGCCGCACGGCCGCCCGCGTGTTCGGCGTCGCGGAGGACGCGGTGACGCCGCTTCTGCGGAGCCGCGCCAAGGCCGTGAACTTCGGCGTGATCTACGGCATGAGCGGCTTCGGCCTGTCGGAGGAGATCGGCATAAGCCGCAAGGAGGCCGAACGCTACATCGGGGAGTATTTCAAGACCCACGCCGCCGTGAAGGACTTCATGGACGGGCAGATACGGCATTGCCGGGAGCACGGATATGTGCAGACCGTGCTCGGGCGCAAGCGGCGCATACCCGAGATCGCGGCATCCTCCCGCACGGCGCGGCAGTTTGGCGAGAGGCTCGCGATGAACACCCCCATACAGGGGAGCGCGGCGGACATCATCAAGCTCGCGATGATCCGCGTGACCGACGCGCTGCGCGCGGCGAAGCTGCGCTCGCGGCTCATTTTGCAGGTGCACGACGAATTGATCATCGAGGCGCGCACGGACGAGATCGACGCGGTCAAAGCGCTTCTGCGGGAGAATATGGAGCAGGCTTTCCCCCTGCGCGTTCCGCTCACCGTGGAACTGAATACGGGTACAAATTGGTATAATTTGAAATGAAAGTAATCGGGCTCACGGGCGGCATCGGCAGCGGCAAATCCGCCGCCGGCGAATATCTCTGCGAAAAGGGCTATGCGGTCATAGACGCGGACGCGCTCGCGCGCGAGGCCGTCGCCGTCGGTTCTGCGGGCCTGTCCGACGTTGCGGCGCGCTTCGGCGAGGATGTGCTGCTGCCGGACGGAAGCCTGGACAGGAAGGCCCTCGCGGCGCGCGTGTTCTCGGACGCGGACGCGCTCGCCGCGCTGAACGCCATCCTGCACGGCCGGATTTTGCGGGAGATGCGCGCGCGCACCCGGCGTCTGCGCGAGGCGGGCGCGAAGGTCGTGTTTCTGAACGTGCCGCTCCTGATCGAAACGGGCATGCAGTCCGAGGTGGACGCGGTGTGGCTCGTGGACGCGGACGAGGAGGAGCGCGTGCGGCGCGTCGTCGCGCGCGACGGCGTCGCCCCCGAGGATGCGCGACGGCGCATCGCGGCCCAGCTGCCGTCGTCCGAAAAGCGGTGCTGCGCTTCGGAAACGATCGACAATTCCGGCACGCTCGGCGATCTGCACGCAGCGATGGAAGCCCTTCTGGAAAAATACGGGTATTTCCTGTGACAAAATGATGCAAGGGTGGTACTGAAACGATGAAGGGAAACACCGGGAAGGACCGGGGGCGGGGGCGCCGCCGCGCTGCGGCGGGGGCGTCGGCCCTCCTTTGCGCGCTGATCGCCGCCCTCTTGGGCGCCTGCGGCACGAGCGTGCGCGTCATGCTCGGCGGCGCCGAGGACGCCGGGGGCGTCCGGACCGCCTCCTCCGTCGTATACCTGCCGATGGAATCGGTGCGGACGCTGAATCCCGTCCTCACGAAGGACGAGGACAGCTACTACATCGGGAAGCTCATCTACGACAGCCTGTTCGAGCCGGACGCGGACCTGTCCATGATGCCGTCGCTCGCGGAGAGCTACAGCTATGACGAGAGCGGGCTCTCCGTGAACATACGGCTGAAGAGCGGTCTTTTCTGGTCCGACGGCGAGGGCTTGGACGCGGCGGACGCCGTGTTCAGCATCGAGGCCTATGCCGCGGATCCGAACGCCCATCTCTACGGCGAGAATGTGCGCAGCATCAAGTCCGCAAAGACCGTCGCGGGGGATCCCCTCTCGTTCGTCATCTCGTTCAAGGACGCCAAGAACACGAGCGTCGCGCTCTTGACCTTTCCGATCCTCCCTTCGCATCTGTACCGCAGTCGAAGCGATCTGCGCAAGAACGCGGAGGATTTTATTCCCGTGGGCTCCGGCCCCTATGCCGTGCGGGAATTCGACCGCTATTCCCATCTGACGCTCGTCGGCAACCCGCACTTCGCCGGCGGCGACGTTCCGCAGAACACATTGGAATTTCAGATCGTAAAATCCAAATCCGACACCTTGAACATGCTGGGCATCAACGCGATTTCCTATGCGGTTTCCAAGGAGGGCGACCGGGCCACGATCTACCGCGACGCGAACATACGCATGCAGCCCTTCCCGTCCAACGAAGCGGTCTGGATCGGCTTCAACTTCAACAAGGAGCTGCTTGCGCGCAAGGAGGTGCGGCAGGCCATCGCTTTCGCCGTAGACAGCGAGGAACTGCTGGAGGTCTGTTTCTTCAGCAGCGGCGTTCCGTCCGACAGCGTCTACTATCCCGGATTCCTCGGGATGGGAGAGGGCGCGGACCTCTATGCCGCAGACCCCGACAAATCGAAGCTGCTGCTCGCCCTGGCGGGGCTTTCGGACGCGGACGGCGACGGGTTTTACGATTACTTCTCGATCGAGGAAGGCGAGGAGGAAAGCGCCCCGCATACGCTTTCGCTGAAACTCCTCGTGAGCGGAGAGGATGCCTCGAGGGTGTCGGCCGCGCAGATGATCCGGTCCTCGCTGGAGCGCATCGGCCTCGTCTGCGAGCTCGCGGTCCTCGATCGGGAGGCGTATGCGGCGGCGCTTGCGGCGGGCGATTACGACCTCTGGCTGGGCGGCGGACGCTTGGCCGGGCACTTCGATCTGCGTCCGCTCCTGCATTCGGATTACGGCAATCCGATCGCATACGGCGATCCCGCGCTGGACGCGTCTTTGGACGCGTTCTCGGCCGCAAAGTCCGAGGCGGAACGCCGCAGCGCATTCGCGGAGATACGCGCGCGCCTCGTCGAGGAGATTCCGTACTACTGCCTCTTCTACAAGACCTACGGCGCGGCGGCGGCGCCGGTCCTCGAGGGCGATATGGACCCGCGCTTCGACGATCTGTACCGCGGCTGCGAAAACTGGCGCTGCGTCTATGAAACCCCGCCGCAGAGCGGTTCGCGGGATTGACGCGCCCGCTCCGCGCCGGCCGCGCTAGCCGATCAGCTTCATGTCGATCGCTATGCGGATCACATCCATGTTGTTTTCCGCACCGAGCTTCGAATAGATGATCTGCAACAGGGATTTCACCGTGTTGATCGACAGCCGGCGGTTGACGGCGATCTCCGATCTCGAAAGCCCGTGGTAGAGATCCGTCAGGATTTCGATCTCCCGCAGCGACAGCTGTATCTCGTCGCCGAGATGGTTTGCCTTCCTGTATTCCGACGCCACAAAGGCCAGCTTCTTCGCGTAGGTGGCCGATTTCTTGTTGATCTTTGAAAGCCATTCCGCCGGAATGCCGCAATTTGAGGCTTTCATGGCCGCGCGGCTGAGCGTGCGCATCTTGCTGCCGTATTCGATGAAGGGCGTGTCGAAAGCGTTTGCGCGCGCCAGCTCGTAAGCCTCGGCGAGCGCGTCGAGCGCGCCGGCCTTTTCATGTGTCTGATAGAGGCAGATCGCTTGCAATATCTTGCATTCAAGCCGCATGAGCAGGAGCATGCCTTCGGTTTCCAGGCTTTCGAGGAAGGCCAGAAGCTCGTGGTATTTCCTGTCCGCCCAATGGCATCGCATGCGCACGGGTATCTCGAAATCGAGCATGACGGACGGCGTCATGCTGTCCTCAAAGCCGCCCTTGAGCCAGTCGGCTATGCGCGCATTCTGCCCGAGCTGCGCGTAGTACCAGCTCGTCACGAGGTCGTATTCGACGGGGCTGAGCGGGTGCTCCGAGAGCTCCGCCGAGAGCTCCAGATGCTTGAGGTGCCGCTGTGTCTTTGCGTAATCCCCCGCCTGCAGGTCGATGCGCAGCAGATAAAAGACGGCGCGGCTCTCGATCTCGCGCTGACGCGCCTCCTTTGCCTTGTACAGGGCCCGGTAAGCGAATTTCTCCGCATCCTTCAATTCTCCGCGCAGGTAGGCGCGCTCCGCCCGCGCCAGAGAATTCAGCCCCAGCATGCATCCGTCCATGGAATGCGCGACATAGGGCGCCATCCGGTCGAGGTTTTCGATGTACAGATCCGTATCGCAGCTCTCCGCGCTGCCGGCCCTGCACGCGTAGGAACCCAGGGTGATGCTGGTCACGGGACCCCTGACCGCATAGGCGCCGAAGGGAGAGCCGAGCGTGAAATACCGGTCGGCCCGTTCGAAGCAGCGCCAGAGCTCCCGGTCCGGATGCAGGGGATACAGCATCATGCGCGCAAAGCCCAGGTTGTTGTAAGCGCCCAGCAGAACGCGGCAGTTGAACTTGGAAGAGGGCAGCGATTCGAATTCCTCTATCGTCCTGTCGATCATGGCGATGGCGTCGTCGAAGCGGCCTGCGCTCATGAGCAGCCGCATGTAGAGGCTGTGCGATATGGGATTCTCCCGGAAGAGCGCTTCGAGCCCCTTTTCGATCGATGCGAGGATGAACCGCGCGGTGTCCATGGGGATCACCTGCGGAAGCATGTACGCGATGTTCACGATCGCGCGATAGTCCCCGGCCTTTTCGTAGTAGGTGATCGCGTCTATCCTGCGGTCGTTTTCCTCGAACCACCGGGCGGCCGCGCGATAGGTTTCGCGCGTTTCCTCTTCGGACAGCGCGTCCTGTTTTCGCGTCAGATAGTCGAGGAAGAGATGGTGGATGCGAAACGCGTTCATATAGGCGTCGTAGCGTATGAAGGAGCTGATCTCCGTCATCTCCGCGATGAGGCGGTCGTCGTCGCCGGCCAGACGCTTCGTGAGCTCGTGGGGCAGGTGCTCGATGAGCGAGAGCCGGATCAGGAAGCGCCGCAGATCTTCGGACATCGCGAGGAATACCTCGCTTTCGATCAGCTTGAAGATGTTCTGCTTCATGGCGGATATGGCAAGTTTTCCCTGGGCCGGCGCGTGCAACAGCGAGAGGCCGATCAGGTTGACCGCGAAGGCCCAGCCGCCCGTGTCGCGGTGGATGTCGGCGAGCATGTCCTGCGACGATTCGACGTCCAGCATGCGGAAATAATCGAGAATTTCATCCTTTGTGAAGCGCAGATCCTCCTCGTTGATCTCGAAGAGCATTCCCTTGGACGCCGGCGTGACCGTGTTGATGGCGGGTATGGCCCTTGCGATGAGAATGGTCGTCCTGTCGCTCGCGGCCTTGTGAAAGCGAAGGAGGACGATGCGCTCTATGAACGCGAGCAGCGCGGGGTTGTGTATCAGATGGAAGTCGTCGAGGACGAGGACGTATTTTTTCTTCGGCGCGGCCTCGTCCTCGAGGGCGGACATCCAGCGGTCGTATTGCGTTTCCGTTTCGGGGAAGCCGATGTCCGTCAGCTTTGCGGCGAGGTTCTCGTTGTACAGCGAAATCGTGTGCGTGTAGTTCTCCCAGAAGCGCGACACGAGGTTGTCGTGCTCGGAAAGCTGTATCCACGTCGTGATGATGTCGCCGGACCGCAGGAACGAGTAGACCGCCTGCGTCTTGCCGTATCCTGCGCCGGCCACGACCGTGACCAGCGGGTACTGCAAGCCCTGCCGCAACAGCTCCGAGATGTGCGGCCTTTTCAGATGATACCGCCTGTGGGAAATCACGGGCGCATTGCTGTGAAACGATGTCTTTGTCACGCGGGTTTCACCTCTGCAATAAAATAGCCGAAGCAATCGGCTTCGGCGGAAAATACGATCACAACGCGTTCCTCTCGCGCAATGCGGCGCGGTGCGCTCTTCTGTTGCGGAGAAAAACGTCGAAAGGGATTCACAGGATGATTTGCGTATGATTCCCTTTGAAGCTATAAAGTATGTTATCATTGTGTAATCGCGCAGTCAAGAGAAAACATTGGTTGTTACACAAATTTTAACATAAAAAACATCTCGCTGTAATAAACTATACTTGTGCGGTAAGGTTGTCGATGCCCCGAAACATACCCGGCGAAAAAGGCAGGCGCCTATATATATTAAATTTACGGAACCCGCATCCTTCGAACGTTGCCCCCCTTGCTTCGTCCGATTTGCGTTGCCACGCCGGG
>JAISNR010000034.1 GCA_031276135.1 Eubacteriales Family XIII. Incertae Sedis bacterium
GCGCGCGAACTCGTCGCGGTGACGCACAGCGGCGTGATCAAGGTGATCCTCGCGGCCTTTTCGGACATGACGCCCGAAGCCGCGTGGTCGCAGGAGATCCCGCGCGGCGCGGTGATCGAGGCGGACATACGAAGCGGCAGAAGGGTGAGCTGAAGCGCGGGGCCCGGCAGACCGCCGGCCGCAACTTGCGGCTCATCCCGCGCGGGGGATCTGCGGCGAACGGCCGGAGGCCGGCGCGATCCTGCCCGCCGGCCTCATTCCAGTATCGTCAAAATCTCGGACAGAGCCTTCTTCGGAGGGCTCTTTTGATTTTCCTCGGGAATGCCGACCGAAATGAGCGCGGCCATGAAGTAGCCCGGCTCGTCGAAGCCCGCCTTCTCGCGCATGAGCGCCTCTATGCCCTCGTCCGCGTAATTCGCGCTTGTGAGCCAGCAGGAGCCGTAGCCGAGCTCGATCGCGCGCAGCGTCAGATGCTCGATGGACGCGCCGAGGCCCTGCATGCCGGGATTCTTCTCCAGAATGAGCCACGCGTTGTCCAGACCCGCAAACTCCATCTCGAAATAGCCGGACGGCTCGTACTGCTTCGCCATGACGACGAACAGCAGCGGCGCGTCGAGGAAAAACAGCGTGAAGTTTCGCACGAACGTGCGGAATTTGTCCGCGCGCTTCCGGTCGATCGCGTCGGTGATGCGGCAGATCCGCTCGTTCTCCGCCAGGATCGCGTCGCCGACCGCCCGGATCAGCTCGCGGTTCTTGATGGCGATGTAGTGCCAGTATTGCAGATTCTTTCCCGAGGGCGCCAAGCGCGCGGCGTCCACCATCTTCTCGATATCCGAAACGGGTATGTCGCCCGGCTTGTAGCGACGGATGCTCTGTCTTTTTGCAATCAGTTCCATTAGTTCCATAATGCAATCTCTCCTTACTCCTGTGTTGGCGGCCCGATGCGGCGCGCCTTCTTTCAAAATCCAAATCTATTGTACCACGCCGGGGGGACGTTTCGCAATCGCCGCTTCGCGTACAGGGGCGGGGCCGGGATTCTTTGGAAGAAGGGACGTGCGCCGAAAAAACTCTGAAAAATCAATGCATCGCGGGTCCCAAAAAAAATCTTTGGAAAAATTTAAGTGATTTTTCAGACGGCGGAGGACGGACTCGGATGATTCTTCGCCCGCAGTTTTCGCAATACCAAAAAACCGGCGCAAGCGCCGGCGGTATTCAAAATAATAGATGACTATTCAGTTAAAGCAGAATCGCCGGCCGGGAACCGGTGCAACTCTCCGGTCGGGTCGCTTGCGGGCCTGCGCGTGCCCGGAGCAGGGCGAAGGGGCATCCCCGTTTGCGTTCCTTGCAAACGGCCGGAAGGCCCCATGCGACGCGTCCTGAACGAACGTGAAGGAACCCCCCCCCGGCCTTTGGCCGGTTGGCGTTGACCGCGCCGCTGCTGCGCATTTCCGTTATGTGCAGTACACCCGCACTCCATTATTAATCTACGGTTATTTGGTCCTTTTTTAAATAAAATATTGTTTCTCCTTCTATTGATCTGATAAAATATGGATCTTTTGTACAAAAACACACTATACCATTTTCTTCATTGACAATCTTTCCGCATATAAAACCACTGATCGGCAATTTTGTTTTTTTGCTAATATTTTCTGTAGAAAAAACGGCGGTTTTGTCTATAAATTCCCATTCTTTCCCATAAGCATCTCTAAATCTGCATTTAACGATACCAGGGAAAGGTTTTTCATTTATATATTTAATGATTTCAACTTTTATATTTTCCACAATCGCGCCCTTATGTATTTCCAATCTTATGAAAATATTTTTACCAATATAATCCTGTTTCCGTCATTTCAGATCGGGTCTGTCAACCCAATCAAAAATATAATCCGGTTAAAATGCGCCACAGCGTTTCCGACAATGTCCAACAACGCCTGATTCTACGGCGTTTCGCCCGTCTCGCCCCGACTGTTTTTTGTACTCTGACCGGGAAGAACGGGAAGCCTTGCTTGCGCCACAAAACGACCGAAGCGGCAACCGGCCTGACCCGGGCCGAGATCGAAAAGCTGCGCGCCGAGCCTTGATCCGTCCGCAGACACGTCACGCGGGCCGGCGCGCGGCGCCTCAGGGGAGGCGCAACTGATCCTTGCCGTATTTGGCGATGTCCGCGACCGCCCGCGTCACGCAGTCGCAGATTTGGCCCAAAAGCTTCGTTACCGCAGGGTCGGTTTCCGCGCCGGCGAGAAGGGCGTCGAGCTCTTCGCGCAGTTCCGCCGGGATGCGCTCGTATTCGCTGTTGATAAAGGAAAATGTATATTGTGACATAATTCCCACTCCTTGCTTGCGCTTCTACAGGGGGCTGTACAGGATCGCGCGCGGCTTCGCCGCCATCTCCTTTGCCAGATCTTCGATCTCGCCGTACTGCATGCAGGCCGTTCCGCAATGCTTGACGCAGGAGGGCTTCGTATCCTCGCCCGAGGCGATGCGTTCGGCGCAGAGATTGCATTGCAACGTGAAATACGGCAGATAATCGAAGTGCACCCTGTCCGAATTCGGCTTCTCCGTTATGATTTCGTTGATGCGTATGCCCCAGTTTCCCACGCCGAAGCCGTTTTCCTGCTTACAGGCGATCTCACAGGCGTGGCAGCCGGTGCAGTAGTGCATGTCGACGAGTATTCCCTTTTTTCCCATAAAACGCTCTCCTCTCTTTCGGCAATCTCTTCCGCAAAACGATCGGGCAAACCCGCCCCGCCTCCGGCTTTCCTGCGCTTGCCCGGCATCACCCGCGACCCCAAACCGAAACGGGCGGCGCCGCGGGCGAACCGTCGTGCATCTTCACGAGCCGCACGAGCGTCGTCTTGTACGCGTTGCCGCCGTAGCCCGTTCTGGACTGCGCCCCCGTGGGCACCAGCACGTTGCAATTCACATCCCAGGCGGAGAAGAGGTTCGGCGCGCGCCCCTCCGTTTCCGGCAGCCACCAGCCGTGCAGCACGCTGACGGTCTTGGGATGGATGCCCGCGTTGATCTTCACCTTGCGGCGGATGCGGCCCCGCTCGTTTTCGATCCAGACCCATTCGCCGTTTTCGAGCTTCAGGTCGCGCGCGACGGAGGGGTGTATCTCGACGTCCGGATGGGGATCGCACTCCCGCAGCCAGGGTATGTTCCGATGTTCGGAGTGGAAGAATACCGCCGATCTCCTGCCCGTGACCATGATCAGCGGATATTTCTTGAACAGATCCGGCGTGGACATCTCGCTTTCAAAGGGTTCTTGGTAATAGGGCAGGGGATCCACCCGCGTGACGCCCGTGGCGCCCCATTCCGCGTTTTGGGAGGATTTGAGCTCCACCTTGCCGGACGGCGTGCGGAAGCCGGGCTTGCCGTCGGCGCGCAGGACGCCCCGTTCGTACCGCTTGTACGGCACCCAGGCGCTGCCCTCCTCGTCGCCCCATTTCCAGCCGCCGCGCGCCTGCAGATCGGCGTAGGTCATGCCCGTCGGTTCGAGCCGCCAATCCATATAGTCCTTGATGCCGTTCGGATAACGCTTTTTCAACTCCGGATTGAAGCGCTGCGCCATATCCATCGCGATCTCCCAGTCGTTCCGGCATTCGCCGACGTTCACCGCCGGGCTGATGATCTGAACGGGCTGGAACCACGCCCGGAAGCCCGTGCGCTCGGCGAAGGTGGCGGCGGGCAGGATGACGTCGGCGACGGACATGGTCGTGGGATTGTGGAAGAGGTCGATCACGACGTTGAAATCCATGGCGCGCAGGGCTTCGTAGTGCAAGCGCATGTCTGCGGCGTTCGCGACGGGGTTCGCGGTTTGAATCCACGTGGCCTTGATGGGATAGGGGTTCTGCGTCAGCATCTGCCGGACGGCGACGTCGGGCTGAATGTAACAGCGCCATTTGCGCAGCCAGCCGTATTCGTCGGAGCCGATCCGCTTCTGCACCACCTGCTCGACGAAATCGTCGCCGTACATGTCGGCGAGCTGGTAGTTGTCGAAAGGGTAAGCCGAAACGTGGTAGGCGTTGCGCGCGATCACATTGCCCCCCGGGACGTCGATGTTCCCGGTGATGGCCCACAGGTCGTTGATGGCCTGCGCCACGATCACACCGTCGGGAGCCTGATCGATGGGCAAGCCCCACTGGATGGCCGAGCCCGGGGAGGCGAGCGCGTAGGCCTTCGCCGCCGCGAGGATTTGTTCCTTGGGGACCCAGGTGATCGAGGCGACCCGATCGAGCGGGTATTCCCGCGCGCGCTCCGCCAATTCCTCGAAGCCGAGGCACCATTTTTCGACGAATTCTTTGTTGTACCAACCGTTCTCGATGATGGCGCCCAGCATGCCGAGCGCGAGGGCGCCGTCCGTGCCCGGCCGCAGCTGCAGGTGGTGTTCCGCCCTCGACGTGAGGAAGTTCTGCCGCGGATCCACGACGATCAGCTTGCTGCCGCGCTTCATGCAGTCGATGATCCAATTGCCGTAGAATCCGTCCGGACAGCCGCGCGTGGGATCCTGGCCCCATACCACGATGTAGTTCGGGAGCCTGTATCGCGGATCGTCGAAGCGCTTTTCGAAGAACTGCGAGCAGTCGGCGACGCTCGTGTCGCCCTGTATGCAGGACATCGCGCCGAGGCGGGGCCCGTAGCACGCCTGCCCGCCCAGTCCGAGCTGCGACCAGTTCGGGCTGCCGTAGTTGTAGGCCACGAGCGACATGGGACCGCCGATGTCGCGGCCCGTCCCCTGAATGAAGATCACGGCCTTCGCGCCGTAATTCTCCTTGATTTTGTTGAAGTTCTCCTCGATGAGGTCATAGGCTTCGTCCCAGGAAATGCGCGCGAAATTGCCGTCGCCGCGCGGACCGACCCGCTTCAGCGGCCAGAGGATCCGCTCGGGGTGATACATGTATTGCGTCATCGCCAGAAGCCGGGAGCAGCCGCGCCCGAAGTTCCACGGATGATTCTCGTCGCCCTCGACCTTGACGACCCTGCCGTCCTTCACATAGAGCTTCGCGCCGCAACCGCCGTGGCAACCGGGGCCGGCCGACCAAGTGGTCGTGTTTACGATACGGTCATATTCCATACGCATTGGCTTTGTCCGTATACTGCCCCGGGGCAGTATACGCCTCCTTTCCGACATGAACGAAGCCTCGCGGACCCCGCCCGCCGCGCGCGGGTGAGGCGCGGTCCGGGAACGGCCCATACTTTCTCTCTCTGCGCCGCATTCAGATTGCTGTGATTTCAGTGTAATACATGATCTTCCATAATGCAAATCAATCTTTTCTGGCTTGCAATTAAAATAATTCATGCGCACGGCAGATGCGCAAAAAAGCGAAAACTCTTGGGTTGCTCCAAACCGCGCGCAGAACGGCTTTCGGTTCGCACCCGCAGTAAGGTAAGAGTATAATTACTGTGGGCAAAAGATAACGGAACAGATTCCGTGTCCGTCGACGTTTCTTCAAAAGGAAGCCGCCGGGCGAAGCCCGGCGCCTTCGATCGATCGGGTTTGATCTTCCGAAAAAAAAAGGAAAAGGGCCGAAACCCTCTTCCCAATACGCAAAATTTCCTGTAATATTGAGTTTCCGAACACAAAAAAACAGGAGGATTGCGTTATGCCGGTATATCGGAAACGGGGATCGATTTCAAGAGTTTTGAGCAACAATGTTACGATACGGGCATGGCGTTCGCAAGGATGTTGATGACGAATGCGCTTTCCGATCTTGACGACAAGATACTCGCCGAGCGAGATCGGAGGGAATACCGCGCCAAGGACGTCCGTCCTCTTACGATCAAAACGCTTATGGGCGAAGTCACCGTAAAAAGGCGCCTTTACAAGCACATGGCGGAGAACGGGCGAAACGAGTACGTGTGTCTGCTCGACCGGGCGATCGGCCTCGACACGATCGGAAAGATGAGCGTCGGTCTCATACACCGCATGGCGGATTTGATCACGGAATGCTCTTACCGTGCGGCGGCCGAGGCGGTAAGCTTTTTGAGCGGTCAGAGAGTCAGCCACGGCGGGTTTTGGAATGCGATTCAAGCGGTCGGCGAACGCATTTGCGACACGGACAAAATCAGGGCGAAGGCGGCGAAAAACTTTCTTTGCAAAGGCAAGAAGATCGTAAAGGCATTGCAGGAGGAGTTCGATGGCGTATGGATAAACATGCAAGGCAAAGACCGTCCGAAATCGGGACACAAGCTCGAGATGAAGCTCGCCTCGGCGTACGAGGGCGTCCGACACACGGGAAAGGACAAGAACGGGAAGGCGACGCACGACTTGGCGCATCCCGTTTACACGGCGGGCTTCGAACCTGCGGCGGAGTTCTTTTGGAAGAAGGAAGGGCGAATCGGGTCCGTGTACGACCTCGATGAGATCGACACAAGGTTGATCAACGGGGACGGCGGAGGGTGGATCGAAGGCTTCGGGGAACGCTCGGGATGCGAATGTCATTTCCAACTTGATCCTTTTCATGTCAAACGCGAGCTTTTCCGCAGCGGGATCGCCGAAGAGGAAAGAGGCGCGATCACGAAGCTTCTTGACGAAAAGAGAGCGGACGAAGCTCTCGGGCGGCTCGAAGCCCTGTGCAAAAACGAGACGGACGGGGACAAGAAGAAAAGGCTCGTGAAGACGTTCGAATATTTGAACGGACACAAAGAGAACCTCGTTCCCATCTTTAAGAGGGGTCTTGACCTTCCGGAACCTTCCGACGGGGTTGTGTACGGCGGCATGGGAACGATGGAGAGCACCGTGTGCGGCGTTGTCGCGCTGCGGATGAAGAAGCGACGGGCGTCCTTCACAAAGTCGGGCGCCGCCAACCTCGCCGGGCTGCTTTGTCTTAAACGGAGCGGAAAACTCGACGAAGCCGTCGCGGGTCTGTCGGACATGTCGCTTCCCTTCGCGCCGGAAGAAGCGATCGCGCGGGCGCTTTCCGCGGCGAAAACGCCGAAGAATGACGGCAAAGGCTTTTCGTACCCGAAGGCGGGCGGACTTCCGTTTGCCGGCGTTGCGACGACGAACGGAAGAAACGCGATAAAAGACTTTTGTTCGTGTCGCGGGTTGGCGGAATTGGTCTTGAGGTGAGAGACATGGGAAAAACCTCAAGCGAATCCAAGCGGCGGTGGGACGAAGCGCATTACGCGCAGATCAAAGCGAATGTCGATCGCGAAACGGCGGAAGCCTTCAAATCGGCGTGCCGAGCCGAAGGCGTGTCACAGGCTTCGGTTTTGTCGGATTTCATGAAAAGATACGCGGGAACCGTTCGGAGACAATCCCGCGGACCTTCGATCGACACAAGGCGAAAACGCCGCAAAGAGCTCGACGCGTTGATTTCACGATTGGAACGCCTTTTGGCGGCGGAAACGGCGTCGATGGAAAACACGCCGGAGAATTTGCAAGGCACGGAGCGATACGAGGAAACGGAGCGGATCGTATCGGCCATGGAGGATGCGACGGAATCCTTGCGCGAAATATATGACTGATCCGCGCGTCCCGGCGTACCGGCGCCAAAAAGTCGCACCGAGATTCGGGCGGTCCGAGCATACCGGCACCGGAAAGTCGCACCGAGATTCGGGCGGTCCGAGCATACCGGTACCGGAAAGTCGTACCGACATTCGGAGCAATCGGAGCATACCGGTACCGGAAAGTCGTACCGAGATTCGGGCGGTCCGAGCATACCGGTACCGGAAAGTCGTACCGAGATTCGGGCGGTCCGAGCATACCGGTACCGGAAAGTCGTACCGACATTCGGAGCAATCGGAGCATACCGGTACCGGGAATGTCACACCGAAATCCCGGTGTTTCTGCGAGAAATGAAACGGGTCGAATTCGCACCTTTACATGCCAAACAAAATTACAGGAAAAAACAACTTTTTTTCGGAAATATATTTTGCCCACAATCACTTGACACTAACCGCAGTAAGAAAACACTTGATTGTTTGATCTTTCCGGCATAATATACAATATATAAAAGATGCGCAAAGAAGCGGGTGCCTCTTCTGCCCGCAAGAACCGTGTTCGGTCCCGCGATTCGTATCGGACTTCGGCGAGGGGGTGAGCCGCATGAAAAAATACAAGATCGGCGCCGTTACGAAGTTGCTCAATCTGTCAGAGGACACCTTGCGCTATTACGAAAGCATGGGTCTTGTAACCCCGCAAAAGGATGAAGAATCGGGATATCGCTATTACGACGCTTGGGATTTGAACTTCTTGCTGGACAGCATCTGGTATCGGAGTTTCGATTTTCCTTTGAAGGATGTCGGGAAGATGCTCAACGAGGACGATGTCGACGCCTTCGCGAAGCGATGCTCCAAGCGGCAGGTCGAGCTTCTGCACACGATCTGCGCGTACAAGCAAAAGCTGGACGCGTTGACGCGCTTTCGCGAAAAGATTTTGCGCATGAAGAACCGCATCGGCGTCTTTGAAATGTCGGAGAGACCGGAGAGAATCTATCAAAAGCATCGCGTCAAGGATGATTTCACCTTTGATGCGGACACGCTCGGCCCGATCAAGAAATGGCTTGCCGCAATGCCCCTGCCCGATCACACCTTTATCATTCCCCACTATGCCGAGTCCGATCCGAAACGCTTCAGCGAATACTGGTGGGGCTTCTCCCTGCCTCCCGACGTTGCCATAAGGAACGGCATGGACGTTTCGCCGCCGGCGGAATACATCCCCTCGGTCAAAAGCGTGTACACCGTGTTCACGGCGAACGAGAGGCGGACATTTCTGGATTCGTTTCAGAGCAAGGTCGCCGCGAGGGTTCACGGGATGGGATACAAGATTGCGGACCGGCCCATGGGGAATCTCCTCGTGCGCCTGCACGAGGACGGCATTTTTACGCGGTATTTTGAGGTCTGGACGCCGATCGAATAGACGCGCCCGCCCGTCCGTTTCAACGCGCTGCCCGCCCTTGCATCCGACGCTTCATAAAAATCGATTGAAAAGTCAACTTTTTGTTGACTTTGGGGTTGCTAAAGAGTTTAAGCTGATACTGTTCCCTTTTGAATTCCGTCCAAAATTATCGGGCGGACAGCCGAAAACAGTGTTTGCCGATTCGCTTCAATGAAACATTTCAACTGCGAATCGGTATGATATTGACGACGCTCGCCTTCTTTTGGAATTGCTCTACAGCAAACTGCGGGGCATTGGGCCCGTTTACATAAACAAACGGTTACTGTTGCAGAGTGAAAAAGGAGGTTGCCATGAACGAAGCAAATCAAAAAGTGCAGGGGGCGTCGTCCGAACCCGCGCCGAACGGGAAGAAGGCAAACGACGCCGCGTATTACGTCAAGGTCATCGTTTGCATTCTGGTGATGTTGTTCGTCGGAAAGATTCCGGCGCCTGAGCCGATCACGCAGATCGGCATGACGGCCTTGGGGCTGTTCATCGGCTTGGTCGCCCTGTGGACGCTTGTGGACATCACGTGGCCGACGGTGCTGGTCGTCATCTTTTTCGGCGCCATTGCCCCGGGAATCTGGCCCGATTCCCTCGCGGATGCGGGCGGTTCGGGATGGTTCCTGACGCTTTCGTACTCATTCGGGCAGTGGAACGCGGTATTCGTGCTCAATATCCTGTTTCTCTGTTTCCTGATGGAGCGGACGGGTCTTGCGCGGCGCATCGCGCTGTGGTTCATCACGACGAAATACGCGAAAAAGAGTCCGTGGTCCTTCACCTTCATGTTCCTGCTTGCGACGTTCGTCATCGGCCTGTTTTTCAACGTCAGTCCGGCGCAACTCATGTTGTTTGCCATCGCGAAGGAAATTTTCAGCGCGTTGGGGATGACAAAAGACGACAAATGGACTCATATCATATATACGGGCATCACGTTCACGGTGATGATCGGGTTTGCGGCGACGCCGGTGGCGCATGACATCACGATCCTGTTCATGTCGATCCTGCAGGGACTCGCGGGCGGACTGACCGTCAACTGGGTCGCCTATATGCTTGTCACCGTCCCGGCCGCCGCCGTCGTGTGGTTCCTCATGTTCCTGTTCTTCCGTTATTGCACGAAATGCGACATGCGCAAACTCGAGAACATCGACTTCGGCAAGATCGAAGCCATGAAGCCGACGAAGATGAACGCCCGCGAGAAATTCTTCACGATCGGCTTTGTCGTCCTGATCGTCGTGTGGCTCGCGCCCGCGACAATCGGCCTGTTCGCGCCGCAGGCGGGCATCGTCACGTTCTTCGAGCATATCACGCTCGTGACGCCGCTGCTCGTGCTGCTCGTCCTCTTCTGCATCGTGAAGATCGACGGTGAACCGGTGCTGGACATCCCCGTCGCCGCCTCCAAGCTCAACTGGAGCGTATACTTCATGATGGCCGGCATCATGCTGACGTCAAACGCGCTCAGCGCGGACGCCACGGGGATCATCCCGTTCGTGATCATGAGTCTGGGCCCGATCGTGAGCGGCCTTTCGCCGTTTGCGTTCGTCCTTGCGATGATCGTGATCTCGGTCATCCTCACGAACATCCTGAACAATATCCCGGTCGCGATCATCCTGATGAGCGCGGCGGTGCCGCTTGCCATGGAAATGGGGATGAACCCGTTTGTGATCGGTGTGCCGATCATGTTCGCCTCGGGCATGGCGTTCGCGCTTCCGTCCTCGTTCGTGCCGATCGGGTGCTGCTACGCGGAGCCGTTCGGCGGACCGAGATACACGATCAAATACGGCGCGGCGACGATGGTCGTGGCCATCGTGGTCTGCGGCATTCTGATGTACCCGCTCTCCGCGCTCGTCTTTGGCGCATAGAGGACAAGAGAGGTAAAACCATGATTCACGATCTCACAATCACGCTCAACGAGCAGACCCTGCCCTTTCTGCCGGCCGGAGATCCGCACATGATCTGGACGCACCGCGTTGACCACGCGTCTTTCATCTGTCAGGCGAGCCTCGTCGTCATGCCGTCCCATCTGGGTACGCACGTCGATGCGCCGCTGCATTACGTCAAGGGCGGCAAGACGACGGCCGATGTGGAACTCTCGCGCTTCTGCGGCAAGGCCGTGTGCCTCGCTGCGGACGACTTTCCGCGCGAGGGGGAGTACGACATAAAGCCCCTGCTCGAAAGGAACGCCGCGTCGGTCGAGGCGGGCGACATCCTCATCCTTTACACGGGCTACGAAAAGCTCGTCGGAACGCCCGAATACTTCAAATTCCCGAACTTCGCCGAGAACACGGGGGAGGCGCTCGAAGCGCGCGGCCTTCGCGGCATCGGTTTCGACTCGCCGTCGATTTCACTCGGGAACAACAGGGCGCATCAAGAGGTGCTCGGGCGCGAGATCGCGATCATAGAGTCGCTGGTCAATCTCGAATCGCTCGTGGGCAGGCGTTTCTTCTTCATCGCGCTGCCGCTGAAGTTCGAGGACGGGGACGGCAGCCCCGTCCGCGCCGTCGCGATTACGGAGGACTGACATGAGCGACTTCAGGCACATTCTGGCGCCCGGGAGGATCGGCGCCTGCGAAACGGTGAACAGGCTCGTCGTCGGCCCCATGGTCGCGAACATGAACCCGGAGCGCGGCCTCGCGTCCGAACAGTACATGCGCTATCACGAGGAAAAGGCGAAGGGCGGTTGGGGTCTGATCATCACGGAGGATTATCGCGTCAGCGAGCACGCGGGCGGTTATCCGCACATCGCGGGCCTGTACAACGAGGAACAGGTGGAGAGCCACAAGCGCTTCACGGACCGCATACACAGGTACGATACGAAGATCTTCGCGCAGATCTATCACGCGGGACGGCAGGCGAACAGCGGCGTCAACGGCGGCGTGCAGCCCGTTTCCTGCTCGCCGATCCCCTGTCCCTGGAACAAGGAGATCCCCCGCGCGCTGCGCGCGGACGAAATCGAAGGGATCGTCCGGGATTTTGCGCGCACGGCGCTGAACGCAAAGCGCGCGGGCTTCGACGGCGTTGAGATACACGCCGCGCACGGCTACCTGATCCACCAGTTTCTGTCTTTGCATTCAAACAAGAGGACGGACGGCTACGGGGGTTGCCATGACAACAGGGCGCGTTTCCTGCGGGAGATCCTTGCGGCGGTACGCGACGCGGTCGGCGGCGATTTCCCGATGCAGGTGCGCGTGTCGGCGGCGGACGAAGCGGACGGCGGGCGCGGTTCGTTCGAATCCCACCGCATATTCAGGGATATCGAAGCCTGCGGCGCGGACGCGATCCACGTCACGTTCAGCATGTACGGCACGCGTTCCTCTCTCGGTTCCGTCGGCTCCTTTTTTCAGCCGCGCGGCTACGGCGCGCGCTACGCCGCCGAGGTGAAGAAGCTCGTGAACATCCCGGTGCTGGCCGCCGGCTCCATCCACGACCCCTATATGGCGGACGAACTCGTCGAAAGGGGCGACGCGGATTTCGTCACCATGGCGCGCATGTCGCTCTGCGATCCGCATCTTCCCGAAAAGCTGAAAGCGGGCAGACCTGCGGACATCAGGCCCTGTGTGCGCTGCCTCCAGGGTTGCACGGCGTCCACCTACCAAGGCGTGCCGCTGAACTGCATGGTGAATCCCGAGCTCGGCCACGAATTTGAATACGATTATTCCCCCGCACCCGTCCAGAAGAAGATCTTTGTCGCGGGCGGGGGCGTCGCGGGCATGGAGGCGGCCCGCGCCGCGCGGATGAAAGGGCATGCCGTGACGCTCTTCGAGTCCGAATCCGAGCTCGGCGGACAGTTCGTCATCGCGTCTTACCCGCCGTTCAAGGGCGATTTCGCTCCGTATCCGGGCTGGCTGAGAGCCCGGCTTGACGAGAGCGGCGTGGAGATCCGCCTGAACACGGCGTTGACGCCGGAAATCGTGTCGGCGGAGAAACCCGACAAAGTGATCGTCGCCACCGGCGCGCGGCCGGCGCTGCGTCCGCACAAAGGCACAGAGAGCGCGAAGGTCGTCCGCGCGGAGGACGTGCTCTGCGGCAAGGCCGATACGGGGCTGAACGTCCTCGTGGTAGGCGGCGGCATGATCGGCTCGGAAACGGCGGCCTTCCTCGGAACGATGTGCAAGGCGAGCGTCGCGCTGACCACGCGCCAAGCGGACATCGGCGGCGACATGGAGGGCGGCATCCGGGATGATCTCAAGGATGTGCTGAACCGTTACTTCGTCAAGGTGTTCACGCGAACCTCCTTGCGCGAGGTGACGGAGAGCGGCGCGGTTTTGGTTTCGAAGCGTTACGGCCCGAGGGAGGGCGAGGTCCTCACGGAGGATTGGTTCTACCCCTGCGACACGGTGGTGACGGCCTTCGGAACCGAGGCCCACAACCCGCTGTCCGAAAAGCTCATCGGCAAGTGCGAAACGGTGACGGTGGGCGACGCACTCAAGGCGCGCAAAGCGATCGAGGCGGTGCGCGAGGGTTTTGTCGCGGGGCTGAACGCATAAATTGTTTGATTTTTCATTGCGGGCGGCGAGAAGCAATCCGGGGCGCATTTCCCGGATTGCTTTGTCGTTATGCCCGAAAAGCCCGCATTGTGCGGGGCCGGCGGAAAAGCAAGCGGCAATAATTTGTTCACGCAATTCACCCGGTTCAATTGACAATTGCTGTAAGATGCTGTACAATGAATCCGGAGGCCGGCAAAAAGCTTCGGCTTTGAACGACGACGGGAGTCGATCCGCGCGACCGATTCTGCTTTGGACGAAGGTGAAATATGTTAAAAATCAAAAGCTTGCTGAATCGTTTCATTTTTTCGGACTACCTGCCGATCGACGCGCGGACGATGAATATGGTGTGCGTTGTCGGAATGGTCTGCGCCGTCGGAACCGGCGTCGCGCGCTTTTTGATGGGCGGCGAACGGATCATCTTTTTCGTTTTGCTCTGCATCCTCCTGTCGACGGCGATCATGCTCATTTGGTGCAATCTGCACAATAAACACAGGATCGGCGCGCATGTCATGCTTTTGGCTTTATGCTATCTGCTGATGCCGGCCGCGCTGTTCGCCGCAGGGGGCGTGAAAAGCGGCATGCCGGCTTATTTCACGCTGTCCGTCGTAATCATCTTCTTTCTGGCGAGGGGCAGAGCGCGCGCCGTCATCCTCACGACGCACATCCTATGGGTGATCGCGTGCTACGTCGCCTCCTCCGTGCCTCCCTTCGACGCGCTGGTGTCGGAGCTGCGCGGGAGGACGCCCTACGCGGACCACATCCAGTCCTTCCTCGTGTCCGGTTTCTTCATCGCCGCGATCATCGTGTTTCAGGACAGGATGTTTCTCGGAGAAAAGAAAAAGGCGGACACGCTGCTCCGCACGATCGACACGATGGCGTTCTCGCTGCTCGATCTGAATCCGGAAAGTCCCGAGCGCGCCCTGCGCCGCGCCATGGCGACCAGGGCGCGGGGCGTGGGCGCCGACCGCATAAGCGTTTGGCAGAATGTGGACCGCGACGGCAAGCGCTACTTCGTGCATCGGCTTTCCGGCGCGGCCGAGGTCCCGGACGAGGACGGCGATCCGGATGTGATGGTCGAAACGGACGATGAAAGCCTCGCCGCGTTTCCGTTTGACGAATACCTGCCGGACTGGCCGGAGCGCATAGGCGACGGGAGCACGCTCAACCTCAGGAGCAGCGAGTTCTCGGAGTATGAGCGGGCGCTTTTTTCCATGTTCGAGATACGCGCGATCTTTGTGGCGCCGGTCATTCACGACGGCGAAATCTGGGGCTCCGTCACCTTCGACAAATGCCGCGACGACAAGAAATTCACGCCCGACGAGGAACGCGTCATGGTGCCCGGCGCGATGCTGCTCGCCAACGCCATCATCCGCAACCGCATGGTGCTCGACCTCGCGCGCGCGCAGAGCGAGGCGGAGGCGGCTTCCAAGGCGAAGAGCGAATTCCTGTCCAATATGAGCCACGAGATACGCACGCCGATGAACGCCATCATAGGCATGATGTCCATCGGCCGCGCGGCGGACAACCTCGAACGGAAGGATTACGCGTTCGACAAAATCGGGGACGCGTCCGCGCATCTGCTCGGCGTGATCAACGACATTTTGGACATGAGCAAGATCGAGGCGAACAAGCTGGAGCTCGTCTACGACGAATTCGTGTTCGAGAACGCGCTCAAGAAGGCCGTCGAGGTAAACAATTTCCGCATTGATGCGAAGGGGCAGAAGCTCAAGGTGCGGCTGGACCGCGCGATTCCGCGCGCGATCATAGGCGACGACCAGCGCCTGACGCAGGTTGTGACAAACCTCATTTCGAACGCCGTGAAATTCACGCCGGAGGGCGGCGAGATCGGCATCGACGCGCGGCTCGAAGGCGAGGAGGACGGGCTCTGTATCCTGCGAATCGCCGTGACCGACACGGGGATCGGCATCAGCCCGGAGCAGCAGGCGCGCCTGTTCACCTCGTTTCAGCAGGCGGAGAGCGACACGTCGCGCAAGTACGGCGGCACGGGCATGGGGCTTGCCATCTCGAAGCGCATCGTGGAGATGATGGGCGGGCGCATATGGGTCGAATCCGAGATCGGGCGCGGTTCCGCGTTCACGTTCACGATCCGCGCCGAGCGCGGCGCGGAAATACATCAGGGCCTGCTCCCGCCCGGCGTCGGTTGGGAAAATCTGCGGATTCTCGCGGTGGACGACGAAGCGGACGTGCTCGAACATTTTACCCAGCTGGCGCAGAGCATCGGCGTGGAATGCGACGCGTTTTTGAGCGGTGAGGCGGCTCTCGCGGCGATCGAGCAAAACGGCGGCGCCTATGACATCTGCTTTGTTGATTGGAAAATGCCGGGTATCGACGGCATGGAGCTGACGCGCCGCATCAAGGCCGGAAGGAGCGGCAAATCGGTGGTGATCCTGATCTCTTCCGCCGATTGGAGCGCCATCGAGAACGAGGGAAAGCGCGTCGGGGTTGACAAGTTTCTCCCGAAGCCGCTGTTCCCCTCGTCCATCGTCGATTGCATAAACGAGTGCCTCGACGCTTCGGGGAGCGCGGACGAAACCGAAGCGTCCGCCGTCGCGGACGATTTCACGGGCCGGCGCGTGCTGCTTGCGGAGGACGCGGAGATCAACCGCGAGATCGTGCTCGCGCTGCTGGAGCCGACGAAACTGCGCATAGACTGCGCCGAGAACGGCGCCGAGGCCGTGAAGCTCTTCTCCGAGGACCCGGAGGGCTATGACGTTATATTTATGGATGTGCAGATGCCGGAGATGGACGGCTACGAGGCCACGCGCCGCATCCGCGCGCTCGACCTGCCGAACGCCGCCACCGTGCCGATCATCGCCATGACCGCCAATGTGTT
>JAISNR010000055.1 GCA_031276135.1 Eubacteriales Family XIII. Incertae Sedis bacterium
TGGGTGGTCGTCGAGAACAGCAACGGCAAGCCCTCGCAGACGAACATCGCCGCCGGCAACGACCGGGGCGGCGACAAGGCTCTGAAATCCGGCAATGTGCCGATCGAGCGGAGCAAGAACCTGAACGTCGAAATAACGGGGCTGAAGGTCGGGACGCGCTACGACGTTTACGGCTATGTTTCCAAGAGCGCGACGGAATTCTCCAAAGTCGAAGCGCGCTCCTTCACGACCGCCGGCGTGGGTACGCCGACCATCCGCAGCCTGAATGCGGTCATCAACAACGACAACATACTCGAGATAACGGTCAGCGTCAACGCGAAGGGGACCTTCCACTGGCTGGTCGCGGCGGAGAGCGGCAACGCGCTGCCGCCCACGCCCGAAAGGATCAAGGCGGGAAGCGCCAACGAAAACCAGAGCGTCGCGGACAAGGGCAGCGTTCCGAACGTGGAGAACACGTATACGGCGACGAGCGCCGCGATCTCGGCAAACACGAAATACCGCGTGTACGCCTGCTTGGAGGGCCCGTCCGGGGCGTTGTCTTCCGTTTCCTATACGGGGCTTGTGGAGAAAACGACGCAATCCGGCGGATTGACGGGCCTCTCCCTCAGCGCGGAGGGCGGTCGCGTCACCGGCGGCTTCAGCTTCGACGTGAACGCGCGGACTTATCCGAACGTCACCGTGAGCAACGGCAGCTCCCACATCGTCGTGCGACCGACGGCCTCGCAGACTGCGGACATCCTCGTGGACGGACGCATCGTGGCGAGCGGCGCGAATTCGGAGCGCATCCCCTTGCCGGCGACGCCGGGCGAACCGCGCACCATCCTCATCGAAACATCCGAATCGGGCAAGAGCAAGCAGACCTACACGGTCATCCTGCGCGAGAACGCGCCCGTGCCCGACAGCGTGTACGTGTCCGGCGCGACGCCCGAAAACCCGGCGCGCGGCGACGACGGCAAGACATATACCTGCACCGTGCCCGCCTACTACAAGAGCGTGAACATCTCCGTCGGCTTCGGCTCGGAGTTCACGGGCGCGCTTGTGCAGGAGGACGGCAAACGCATGGCCATACGCAGCGGGGAACGAAGGACCGTAAGCCTGAACGAAGGGGGCGCGGGCACGGCGACCGCGATCGTCATCGAGCTCGCGGGCCCGACGAACGGTGGCGACAAGGACAGCTTCACCCTTTACATCACCAAGGGCGAATAAACCGGCGGCGGGGGAATCCGCCTTTCCGTCGATCATGCAAAGAAACGCCCGCATACCGTTTCAGGAAGGTATGCGGGCGTTTTTTCACGTTTCTTCTTCTTTTTGTGCGGGTCAACGAACGGCGCGGGTCAACGAACAGCGGGCGAACGGGATCTTATCCCATATCCGCAAAGACCGCGTCCGCGCGCTCCGCGAGCGTCGCGACCATCACCGCCTTGATCGTGTGCAACCTGTTTTCGGCCTCGTCGAATACGACCGAATGCGGACCCCGGAACACCGCATCCTCGACCTCGCGTATGTCGAGGCCGCGCGCGCGCTGCTCCGCCGCAAAGCCCGTTTCGAAGTCGTGAAAGGCGGGCAGACAGTGCATGAAGAGCACATCTGCGTTGCCCGTCCGCGCGAGCAATTCCTCCGTCACCTTGAAGGGGGCGAGCAACTTCACGCGCTCGGCGATGCGGTCCTCCTCGCCCATGGAGGCCCAGATGTCCGTATAGATCACATCGGCCCCCGCGAGGCAGGACGGATCGTCGGAAAAGGAAAGCGCCGCGCCTTTCTCCGCCGCCGCTTCGGCCCGCGCGAACACGGCGGGGTCGGGCGCCAATGCCTTCGGCCCGTAGGCGACAAAGCGCATGCCCATCTTCGCGCAGCCGTACATCCACGCATAGGCCATGTTGTTGCGCGTATCGCCGCAAAAGACGACCTTCGTTTCTTCGAGCGGCTTGTGCGCGCGCTCCTCGATCGTGAGCAGATCGGCCAGGATCTGCGTGGGATGATCGTCGTCCGTCAGGCCGTTCCACACGGGAAGGCCCGAAAAGCGCGCCAAATCGCGCACCGTTTCATAGCTGCCGAAGCCCCTGAACCCGATCGCGTCGTAGAAGCGCCCGAAGAGGCGCGCGCTGTCCTCAAGCGATTCCTTCTTGCCGAACTGCGAGGTCCCGGGCCCCACATAGGTGACGCGCGCCCCTTCCTCCGCGGCGCCGAGCTCAAAGGAACAGCGCGTGCGCGAAGAGGTCTTTTCGAAGAGCAGCAGGATGTTCTTGCCCGCGAGCAGACCGTTCGCGCGGTCCGCGCGCCGCCGTGACTTGAGCCGTGCCGCCAGATCCAGCAGGCGACGAAGCTCTCGGGGCGCGAAGTCGAGCAAACTCAAAAAGTTGCGGCCTTTCAGGTTGACGGGCGCGTGTTCCATACGCCTACACAAGCTCCAAGAACACGACCTCGGCGCTGTCGCCGCGCCGCGGCCCGAGCTTCAGCACACGCGTATAGCCGCCGTGCCTCTCCGCGTACTTGGGCGCAATGTCGTCGAACAGCTTTTTCACGACGCTCTCGTCGTATATATACGCCAGCGCCTGCCGCCGCGCGTGCAGGTCGCCCCGCTTGCCCAGCGTGATCATCTTCTCCGCCGCGCGCCCGGCCTCTTTCGCCCTGCATTCCGTCGTGCTGATGCGGCCCTCCCGCAGCAGATCCGTCACGAGGTTTCGCAGCATGGCCTTTCTGTGTGCGGTCGGCTTGCCCAATTTTCTGTATCCGGGCATTGTTCGTCACACCCCTTTCTGTCTACTCTTGCAATTCACTCTTCGCCCGGCTTCAAACCCAGGCCGAGTTCCTCCAGCTTATATTTGACTTCCTCGAGGGACTTCTTGCCGAGATTCCGCACCTTCATCATGTCATCCTCCGTCTTGTGCGTCAGCTCCTCGACGGTGTTGATGGAAGCGCGCTTCAGGCAGTTGAAGGATCTGACGGAAAGCTCGAGTTCCTCTATGGTCATCTCGAGCGCCTTGCCCTTCTGGTCCTCTTCCTTCTCGACCATGATCTCCATGGTTTCGGTGCCGTGCGTCAGATCTATGAAGAGCTTCAGGTGATCCTGCATGATCTTCGCGCCGATCGAAACGCTCTCGCCGGGCGAAACGCTGCCGTCCGTCCACACCTCAAGGCTCAGCCTGTCGTAGTCCGTCACCTGCCCGACGCGCGTGTTGTCCACGTTGAAGTTGACCTTGCGCACGGGGCTGTAGATGGAATCCACGGGTATGACCGCGATCGGCATGTTCTCCGTCTTGTTCTGCTCGGCGCTGACGTAGCCGCGCCCGCGCGCGAGGTTGATCTCCATCACGAGCGAAGCGCCTTCCTCCAGCGTCGCGATGTGCAGGTCGGGGTTGAAGATATCCACCTCCCCGTCTATGATGATATCGTCCGCCGTGACCTCCATGGGTCCTTTGGCGTTGATAAACACCTGCTTCACGGGCTCTCCCGTGATCCTTGCTGCCAATCTTTTTAAATTAAGGATGATTTCGGTAACATCCTCTTTGACCCCGGGGACCGTCGAAAACTCGTGCAGGATCCCGTCTATCTTCACGGATGTGACCGCTGTTCCGGGAAGCGAGCTCAGCAGAATCCGCCTGAGGCTGTTGCCGAGCGTGGTCCCGTATCCCCTTTCGAGTGGTTCCACCACGTATTTCCCGTAATTCGCATCCGAATCCGAAAAAATGCAATCAATGGTCGGTTTTTCTATTTCTATCATGCGCAAAACCCCCTTTCCGGCTCGCGTGTTCGCCGTCGAACGCATACCTCGGAAAACAAAACGCCGCCGCGCCGCAATTCATCCTTTCGCCGAGCGCACATCATCGGACGGCACCGGGACCCAAAGCCGTCCGTCCCGCCGCGAAACCCGCGCGCCGTTTCGCGCGAATCGCCGCGCCGGCCGCGGGCTTGCCGCAATGTCCGGCGAAGCGATTGATTACTTGGAATACAATTCAACGATCAGGTGCTCTGCGACAGGCGTATCGATTTCCTCTCGTCTGGGAACGGAAAGCACCCGGCCCTCGAGCTTCTCCACGTCCACGCTGATCCACGCGGGCACGGAAATCGACATGTCCTTGATCTCCTTGAACTTGGGCGAACTTTGGCTCTTCTCCTTCACCTTGACGACGGCGCCGGGTTTGACCTCAGCGGAGGGGATGTCCAGTTTTTTCCCGTTCACGAGGAAGTGCCCGTGCGTGACGAGCTGCCGCGCTTCCTTTCTCGACGAAGCGAAGCCCATGCGGAACACGACGTTGTCCATGCGCGTTTCCAGCATGATCAGCAGGTTATCGCCCGTGATGCCCCTCTTGCGCGCGGCCTTGTCGAAGGTATTCCGAAACTGCGTTTCGAGGATGCCGTAGAAGCGCTTCGCCTTCTGCTTCTCGCGCAACTGCAACCCGTAGTCCGAGGTTTTCTTTCTGCCCTGCCCGTGCTGTCCGGGCGGGAAGTTTCGCTTTTCGAGCGCGCATTTCGTGCTGTAGCAACGCTCGCCTTTCAAAAACAGCTTTTGGCTTTCCCGCCTGCAAAGCCTGCAGGAAGCGTCCGTATATCTGGCCATATCCAATGCACCTCCTTTGGCTTACACTCTTCTTCTCTTCGGGGGTCTGCATCCGTTGTGGGGGATCGGCGTGATGTCCTTGATCAGGCTGATCTCGAGGCCCGCCGTCTGGAGCGCGCGGATCGCCGCTTCGCGCCCCGAACCCGGCCCCTTGACGTAGACCTCCACATTTTTCAATCCGTGCTCCATCGCGCCTTTTGCGGCCGTTTCGGCCGCCATCTGCGCCGCGAAGGGCGTGGATTTCCGCGAACCCTTGAAGCCGAGCGAACCCGCGCTCGACCACGAAAGCGCGTTGCCCGAGAGGTCCGTCAGCGTCACCAGCGTATTGTTGAAGGTGGATTGGATGTGCGCCCGGCCCTTCTCGATATTCTTTCGTTCTCTTCTCTTCTTGCGAATCGTCTTTTTTACAGTCTTAGCCATACTTTTGCCTCCCTACCTCGCGGCCTTCTTTTTCCTGCCCACGGTCTTTTTCGGGCCCTTGCGCGTCCTTGCGTTCGTCTTTGTGTTTTGACCTCTGACGGGGAGCCCTCTCCTGTGGCGGATGCCCCTGTAGCAGCCGATCTCCATGAGCCGCTTGATGTTCAGCGAAACCTCCCTGCGGAGGTCGCCTTCCACCATGTAGTCCGAATCTATGATCTTGCGGATCGCGCCGGCCTCATCCTCCGAGAGGTCTTTCACCCTCGTGTCGGGATTGACGCCGGCCTTTTTTAAAATTTCGGTCGCCGTCGGCCGGCCTATGCCGTAGATGTACGTCAAACCGATTTCGATTCTCTTGTCGCGTGGTAGGTCTACACCGGCTATACGCGCCATATTCCAATTCTCCTTTCTGGTTACTACTCAAACCCCACGCCATTTTTACCCGTTCGTAAACTCCGGGCACACGTGCCCATCTCGGAACCTGCCGTCCCATATTGGCTTCCTCACGTAGCTTCGAGTACGCTCCGGGAGCCAAATGGAACGGCAGAACCCGACCTGAGCAAAACAATCGCGGCGTTTGAGTAGTTTTGATTGATATCTTTGAACAGTAACCCTTTCTAAAAGAATATTTTGCAATCTAACCCTGTGTCTGCTTGTGTTTGGGGTTTTCGCAGATGATCATGACCTTGCCCTTGCGCTTGATCACCTTGCACTTTTCGCAAATCGGCTTTACCGAGCTTCTGACCTTCATCTTGCTCCTCCTATCATCCCTTGTCGCGCCACGTGATCCTGCCCCTCGTCAGATCATACGGCGACAGCTCCACCTTCACGCGGTCCCCGGGCAGTATCCGGATAAAGTTCATTCTGATCTTGCCGGAAATATGCGCGAGAATTTCATGGCCGTTTTCCAGCTTTACGATGAACATGGCGTTTGGCTGGGCCTCTATCACGGCGCCGAACACCTCTATGACATCCTTTTTCGCCATAATGTACTAAGACTCCTTTATTCCAGCGTAAGCAGTTCCGGCCGGTCGTCCGTGATCACCACGGTATTCTCATAGTGCGCAGCCAAGCTTCCGTCCCTCGTCACAGCCGTCCAATTGTCCAAAAGCACCTCCACCTCGCAAGAACCCGCGCTGACCATGGGTTCTATGGCGAATACCATACCCTGCGCGAGCCGCGGCCCCCTTCCGGGCTTGCCGTAATTCGGAATCTGCGGTTCCTCGTGCATGTCCCTTCCGACGCCGTGCCCCACAAAATCCCGCACGACCGAAAAGCCTTCCGATTCGGCCCTGCACTGAATCGCGTGCGAGATATCCGAGAGCCTGCATCCGACGCGGCAGAACGCGAGCCCGTCGAAGAAACAGGCCTCCGTGACCTCGATGAGGCGGCGGGCCGCGTCGCTGATCCCGCCGACCGCGTAGGTCCGCGCCGCGTCGCTGACATAGCCCTTCCACGTGGCGCCGATATCCACGCTGACGATATCGCCCGCGCGCAACAGCTTCGATTTCTTGGGTATCCCGTGAATCACCTCTTCGTTCACGGAAACGCAAGCGCCGGCGGGATAGCCGTTGTATCCCTTGAACGTCGGCGTCATGCCGTTTTTCGATATCGTTTCTTCCACGTAATCGCCGATGTCCTTCGTGCTGATCCCCGGCTTGATCAGGTCCGCGAGCGAGCGCAGCACGGCCGCCGTCACCCTGCCCGATTCCCGCATCAGCTGTATCTCCGCCGGCGATTTGATGATGATCATCCGCCCAAAGCCTTGACGATTTCCGCGAATACGGCGTCCGGGCCCGCCGTTTCGGTGCCTATGCGGGCGAGGAGGTTCTTCTTCTCGTAATACGCCGCAAGCGGCGCCGTGTTCTCATTGTAGACCTCGATGCGGTTTCTGACCGTTTCTTCCGCATCGTCGTCGCGCCTTTGCAGCGCGCCGCCGCAGACATCGCACAGGCCCTCGCGCGCGGGCGGGATGTCCGTCACATGATAGGAGGCGCCGCAGGCGCCGCAGACGCGGCGTCCCGTGATCCTCCGCACGAGCTCCTCCGTCGGAACCTCCATCAGCAGGACCTTGTCGATCGCCCGGCCCGCAGCCGCAAGATGCGCGCCCAGCGCATCCGCCTGTTCCGTCGTCCGCGGAAAGCCGTCGAGCAGGAAGCCGGCTCTGCAATCCGCTTCGTCTATCCTGTCCAGCGCGATGGCGATCACGATCGCGTCGGGCACCAGCTCGCCGCGATCCATATAGCCCTTCGCCTCCTTGCCGAGCGCCGTCCCCTTCGCTATATTCGCCCTGAATATATCGCCTGTGGAGACGGCGGGGATGCCGAAGCGCTTCGTGAGCTTCGCGGCCTGCGTACCCTTGCCGGAGCCCGGGGCTCCCAATACGATCAGATTCATGCACGCCTCCGTGTCATTTCAGGAATCCTTGATAATTCCGCATGATCATCTGCGATTCGAGTTGCTTCATCGTGTCGAGGCCGACGCCCACCGCGATGAGCAGGGATGTGCCGCCGAAGCTGATCTGCAGCGCGGTCGCGCCCTGAATCAGCGTGGGGATGGTCGCGACCACGGCGAGGAACACGGCGCCGACGAAGGTGATGCGCGTCATAACCCTGTTCAGGTATTCCGTCGTCGCCCATCCGGGGCGGATGCCGGGCACAAAGCCCCCGTTCGCCCGCATGTTGTCCGAAACCTCCTTGGGGTTGAAGGTGACGGCCGTGTAGAAATACGTGAAGAACAGGATCAGGATGACGTTCAGCGCTCCGTACACCCATACGCCGTACTGACCCGAGGGCGACAGCCACTTCGTGACCCATTCCGCGAAGGCGGACGTGGGCGAAAGGAAGTACTGGATCGTGAGCGGAAACTGCAGGATCGACAGCGCGAAGATCACGGGGATGACGCCCGCCTGATTGACCTTGATCGGAATGTGCGTGCTCTGTCCGCCGTACATCTTCCTGCCGACGACGCGCTTGGCGTACTGCACGGGTATGCGTCGCTGACCCTGCTGCACCTCGACGATGCCCACGATCACGAGCAGCGCGAAGATCGAGAAGAGGATGAGGGAGATCAGCGAAACCTGTCCCGCCCTGTACTGCACGAACGAATCGTAGACGGCCGCAGGCGCGCGCGCGATGATGCCGCCGAAGATGATCAGCGATATGCCGTTGCCTATGCCGTTCTCGTTGATCTGCTCGCCGAGCCACATCAGGAAGGCCGTGCCCGCCGTCAGCGCCAGCACGATGACCGTGAGCGAGAAAAAGTCCGTGCGGGTGAGCGCCGGCCGGAACAGCCCCACGGTCATGCCGATCGCCTGAATGAAAGCCAGGACAACCGTCAGGTAGCGCGTGTACTGCGCGATCTTCTTCCTGCCCTCCGTGCCCTCCTTGGCCAGCGTCTCCAGATAGGGGATGGCTATGGTCAGAAGCTGCAGGATGATGGAGGCCGTGACATAGGGCGTGATGCTCAGGGCAAAGATCGTAAAATTGCTGAAAGCACCGCCCGAAAACAGGTTGAAAAATTGAAAGAGTCCTTCGCCCCCGCCGAGCAGCTGTTCGAGTTGACTTCTGTCGATGAAGGGCACGGGTATGTTGGCGCCCACGCGAAACACGAGAAGCATCAGGAGCGTGAAGATCATCTTTCTTCGGATATCGACGACTTTCCAAGCCTGCACGACCGTCTTTAGCATATTCATACTAAATCACCTCTGCCTTGCCGCCCGCGGCTTCGATCACCTCCGCCTTGCCGCCGGCGGCCTCGATCTTCTCCGCGGCGGTCTTGCTGAACTTGTGGGCCTTTACGGTGAGGGGTTTTTCAAGCGTGCCTTCGCCGAGAATCTTGATGCCGTCCAAGAGTTTTCGCGCGATGCGATATTTGAGCAGAAGTTCCGGCGTGACCTCCGCGCCCGCTTCAAAGCGATTGAGATCCGCGACGTTCACGACCGCGTATTCCTTCTTCCATATGTTCGTGAAGCCTCTCTTGGGTATCCGCCTGTACAGAGGCATCTGGCCGCCCTCAAAGCCCGGCCGCGTACCGCCGCCGCTTCTGGAATTCTGGCCGTTCATGCCGCGTCCGGCGGTCTTGCCCTGACCCGACGCCGTGCCTCTTCCTTTGCGTTTGGGGGCTTTCGTCGAGCCGGCGGGCTTTCTTAATTCATGCAATTTCATAGTCTTTCCCCTTATGCTTCCTTTGCTTTCAGGACTATGCGTCCGGCGCGTCCGTCACCGTCACGAGATGCCTGACCTTTCGGACGGCGCCGCGCGTCTGCGGCGTATCCGGCAATTCGACCTCGCTCTGCAACTTGCGCAAGCCCAGCGCCGCGACCGTCCTTCTCTGGGTTGGAATGGCGCCTATGGGACTCTTTGTGAGTTTGATTCTGATCAGTTTGTCGGCCATTTCGCTTGACCTCCTCTATCCTAAGATTTCTTCCTTCGTCTTGCCCCTGAGCCTGCTGATCTGCTCGACGGTCTTGAGTTCGCGCAAGCCTTCGATCGTTGCGCCGGCCATATTGCTCGCGTTGTTCGAGCCGATGGATTTGGCGCGCACGTCCTTCACGCCCGCGAGCTCGAGCACCGTGCGCACCGAGCTGCCCGCGATGACGCCCGTTCCGGGGGCCGCCGGTATGATGAGCACTTGGCCCGCGCCGAATATGCCGAGCGACCTGTGGGGAATCGTGGTTCCGACCATCGGAACGCGGATCAGCTTTTTCTTGGCGTCCTCTATGGCCTTGCGGACGGCCTCGGGGATCTCGCGCGCCTTTCCGAGCCCGACGCCCACATAGCCCGCCTCGTCGCCGACCGCGACGGTCACGCTGAAGCGCATGTTTCTGCCGCCCTTCACCGTCTTGGCGACGCGCCTGATGCTGACTATGGATTCCTTCAGTTCCAAGCCGGATGCGTCGATGCTGTTCTGCCGTGTCATAACATGCTCCTCCCTAGAATTTGAGCCCGGCTTCACGCGCCTTGTCGGCCAGCTCCTTCACCCTTCCGTGATACAGGAAGCCGCCCCTGTCGAACGCGACCTCGCGGATGCCCTTTTCGATTGATTTCTTGGCTATGGCCTCGCCGACCAGCCCTGCGGCCTCCTTGTTGCCGCCGCCCTTGAGCTTGGCCTTGATCTCCTTCTCCAAGGTGGAAGCCGCCGCCAGCGTCGTGCCGTTCACGTCGTCTATGAGTTGGACGGACATGTTATTCAGGCTTTTGTATACGCACATCCTCGGTTTTTCGGGTGTGCCGCGCAGGGTTTTCCTGATCCTTCTGTGCCGCGCCAGACGTTTGTCGTTTCTGCTTTCCTTCGCCACTTTATCTCATCCTCCTACTTCTTGCCGGCCTTGCCTTCCTTCCTGCGGATCACTTCGTTCTCATAGCGAATGCCCTTGCCCTTGTAGGGCTCCGGGGGACGCCAGGCCCGCACGATGGCGGCGTAGTTGCCCACGAGGGCCTTGCTTATGCCCCGCACGCGGATCTCCGTGGGGGTCGGCGTTTCCGTCGAAATCCCTTCGGGGTCCGTGAGCTCGACGGGATGGGAGTATCCGAGGCTCAGCACGAGCGCGTCGCCCTTCTTTTCGGCCCTGTATCCGACGCCGTTGATCTGCAGCTTCCGCTCGAAGCCCGCCGTGACGCCCGTCACCATGTTCGCGATCAGGGTTCTCGACAGCCCGTGCGCGGAACGGGCGTCCTTGTCGTCGCCGCGCCGCGTCACCAGAAGCACGCCGTCCTTCAATTCCACATTGACCAGCTTGCTGATCTTTTCCTGCAATTCGCCCTTGGGCCCCTTCACGGAAACCGTATTGCTTCCGTCCACCTTGATCTCAACGCCGGCAGGGATCTCGACGGGCATCTTACCGATTCTCGACATTTCCGTTCCTCCTACCAAACATAACAGATCACTTCGCCGCCCACGCCGAGCTTGCGGGCCTCCTTGTCGCTGATCACGCCGTTCGAAGTGGAAATAATGGCTATGCCAAGACCGCCGAGCACCTTCGGCACGTCGTCCGCCTTGGCGTACACCTTCAATCCCGGCTTCGATATCTTCTTGATGCCGCTGATCACCTTTTCCTTGCCGGCGCCGTACTTCATCTGAATGCGCAACACGCCCTGCCTGTTGTCCTCGATCACGTCGAAGCCCTTGATATAGCCCTCCGCCGTCAGGATCCCGGCGATGGATTTCTTCATCTTCGACGCAGGAACGTCGACGGTCGTATGGCCCACCGTATTCGCGTTCCGGATCCTTGTGAGCATATCCGCAATGGGGTCAGTCATTGTCACTGCCATGCACCTCCTAATGTACCTATTGTAACTATTCAAACGCCACGCAATTTTTACCCATCTCGGAACCTGCCGTCCCATATTGGCTTCCTCACGTACGTCTGTGTACGCTCCGGGAGCCAAATGGGCCGGCAGAACCCGATCTGAACAAAAATATCGCGACGTTTGAATAGTTTTGATTGAATCTTTGAACCGTAACCAATCATTACCAGCTCGCCTTCTTCACGCCGGGAATTTCTCCCCTGTATGCCATCTCCCTGAAGCAGATTCTGCATATGCCGTATTTCTTGAGCACCGAATGCGGCCGTCCGCATATGCGGCATCTCGTGTAGGCCCGCGTCGGAAACTTGGGTTTTCTCTGCTGTCTGACCTTTTGAGAAGTCTTTGCCATGTCCTCGCCTCCCTATTTCGCAAACGGCATGCCGAGCAGGGCCAGCAGAGCCGCGGCCTCTTCGTCGGTCTTTGCCGATGTCGTAAAGATGATGTTCATGCCTTTGACCTTGTCCACGCGGTCGTAGACGATCTCGGGAAATATGGACTGCTCCTTGACGCCGAGCGCGTAGTTGCCGCGCCCGTCGAAGGAATTCTTGTTGACTCCCCGGAAGTCGCGCACGCGGGGCAGCACGATGTTGAAGAACTTGTCCGCGAACACGTACATGCTCTCGCCCCTGAGCGTGACCTTGCAACCCACGGACATGCCCTGCCGCACCTTGAAGTTCGCGATGGACTTCTTCGCCTTCGTCACGATGGGCCGCTGCCCGCTGATGAGCGCCAGCTCCTCGACCGCCGTTTCCATGAGTTTCGCGTTGTCCTTCGCCTCCCCGAGGCCCATATTTATTGTAATTTTTTCCAATTTTGGGACTTGCATTGGATTTCTGTAATGAAACTTTTCGCGCAAAGCAGGAAAGGCTTCTTTCAGATATGCTTCTTTCATTCTCGCCGCCAAGGCAGTTCCTCCCTTCCTAATCGATCGCCTCGCCCGTTCTTTTGGAAATGCGTATCTTCTTGCCGTCCTCAAAGCGATAACCGATCCGCGTCGGCGCCTTCGCCTTGCTGTCGTAGTACATGACGTTGGATACGTCGATGGGCCCCTCCTGGTGCTTGATCTCGCTCGGGGTCTTTCGCGTCTGTTTCGCGTGCTTCGTCTGAATGTTCACGCCTTCCACGATGATCCTGTGCAGCTTGGGCATCGCCTTCAGAACCTTGCCCCGCTTGCCCTTGTCCTTGCCCGTAATGACCTGTACGGTGTCGTCCTTCTTAATCCGCATCGCTCCTCGCACCTCCTACAATACTTCCGGCGCCAAGGACACGATTTTCATGAAGCTCTTCTCGCGGAGTTCTCTGGCCACGGGTCCGAATATGCGCGTACCGACGGGATTCTTGTCCTCTTTGATGATCACCGCCGCGTTCTGATCGAACTTCACATAGCTGCCATCTGCGCGGCGGGCGCCGGTCTTGGTCCTGACCACGACCGCCTTCACGACTTCGCCCTTCTTGACGACGCCGCCCGGCGTGGCCTGCTTGACGGCGCACACGATGATGTCGCCGATGTTCGCATACTTGCGGCCGGTTCCGCCGAGAATGCGGATGCAAAGGACTTCCTTCGCCCCGGAATTGTCGGCGACGCGCAGTCTGGTTTCCGTCTGAATCATTGTGACGCCTCCTATTTTACCTTTTCGATTATGTTCACAAGACGCCAGCACTTGTCCTTGGACAGCGGCCTCGTTTCCATAATTCTCACCTTATCGCCGATGTTGCATTGGTTTTCCTCGTCGTGCGCCTTGAACTTCTTCGTCCGCTTCACGGCCTTTCCGTAAAGGGAATGCCTGACGAAGTCCTCGACCGCGACGACGATCGTCTTGTCCATCTTGTCGCTCACCACAAGGCCGACCCTGGTCTTTCTCCTGTTCCTGTCTTGCGTCATCTCTTGCGTCATCTTGCACATCCTCCCCGTATCAGGCGTTAGCGTTCTTGATCTCGTTCTCCCGGATCACGGTCTTTACCCGGGCGATATCCTTCTTGACATCGCGCATCTTGATGGGATTTTCGAGCTGCCCGGTCACGTGCTGGAAGCGCAGGTTGAACAATTCCTTCTTCATCTTCACAAGCTCGTTGCTGAGTTCCGCAGCGCTCAATTCCCTGATCTTTTCTATTTTCATCTACGCTTCACCGCCCTCCGCCAATTCTTCGCCCTTTAAGGCAAATCTGCACTTTACAGGGAGTTTATGGGCCGCAAGCCGCATGGCCTCTCGCGCCCGGGCTTCGGTGACGCCCTCGAGCTCGAACATGACGCGCCCCGGCTTCACGACCGCCACCCAAAACTCGGGCGCGCCCTTGCCGGAACCCATGCGAACCTCTGCGGGTTTCTTCGTGACCGACTTGTGCGGGAAGATCTTGATGAACACCTTGCCGCCCCTCTTGATGGACCGCGTCATCGCGATACGGGCCGCCTCTATCTGGTTGGAAGTGATCCAGCCGCGATCCGTCGCAATCAATCCGAACGAGCCGTATGTGATCGTGTTGCCCTTCGTGGCCACGCCCTTCATTCTGCCGCGATGAACCCTTCTGCGCTTTACGCGTTTTGGCATCAACATGGTAGTTGTACCTCCTTCAACTGTTCTGCGTTGCTTCTCCTATTCCTTCGGCGTCGCCTCGGTCTGCGGGGCATCCGCAGGTGCGGAGGCTTCTGCGGGCGCGGGTGCTGGCGCGGGTTTCGGCGGCGCCTTTCTCGTCCGCGGGTTTACGGCCCGCGGAAGCTCGGGTCTGGCGTCGCGCGCGTTGCGCCCCGCGCGTCCGGGGCCGTCCCTGCGCGGACGGTCGCCGCGCGGACGATCCCCGTCCCTGCGCGGGCGGCGTTCGCCGCGCTCCGGACGGTCGCTGCGGCGGCCCGTGTCGCGCCGCTCTTCGGGAATCGGATTTTTCAGGCCCTTTTCGAGGATCTCGCCGTGGTTGATCCAGACCTTGACGCCGATCTTTCCGTAGGTCGTGTCCGCCTCGGCAAAGCCGTAGTCTATGTCGGCCCTGAGCGTGTGCAGGGGAACATTGCCTTCGCTGTATTTTTCGCTCCGCGCGATCTCGGCGCCGCCGAGCCGCCCGGAAACGAGGATCTTCATGCCCTTGGCGCCCGCTTTCATCGTGCGGCCTATGGCCTGCTTCATGGCCCGCCTGAAGGATATGCGCTTCTCCAAGGCCTGTGCGACGTTTTCGGCTGTGAGCTGGGCGTCGAGCTCGGCTCTGCGAATCTCGACGATGTTGATGGACACGGATTTTTTCGTCATCTTTTCGAGCGGCAGACGCAGTTCGTCAACGCCGTTGCCCGACCGGCCGATCACCATGCCCGGCTTGTCCGTGAGCACGGTGATCTTGATCTTGTTGTCCGCCGCCCTCTCGATCAGGACCCTCGAAACGCCCGCCGCATAAAGCTTCCGCTTGACGTATTCCCTGACCTTGTTGTCCTCGATCAGAAAATCCGCAAAATGCGCCTTGTCCGCATACCATTTGGAATCCCAGTCCTTTATGATCCCCACTCTCAAACCGTGCGGGCTTACCTTTTGACCCATATCAGCTCTCCTTCTCCTTCAGTGTGACGCCTACATGGCTGCTCCTTTTCAGAATCTTGGACGCCCTGCCCTGCGCGCCCGCCCGCCAACGCTTCATCGTGGGGCCCTTGTTCGCGTACACCTCCGCCACATACAGGTCGTCCGGGTTCAGGTCGAAGTTGTTCTCCGCGTTCGCCGCGGCGGATTTCACAACCTTCTCGACGATTTCGGAACCCTTTCCGGGGGTGAATTTGAGTATGGTCAACGCTTCCTTCAAGTCCTTGCCCCGCACCAGATCGACGACAGGCTTGAGCTTGATCGGAGAAACCCGGATGTATTTGGCAATCGCCCTTGCTTCCATATTTGCCTCCATTGCGGCCTTTCGGCCCGTATATCCGCATGAAACTGTATCGTTTTGGCGCCGCGCGCAGGTCCGGGACGCGGTCCCAACTTATCTTCTCACCTTAGAGGATTTGTCCGCCGCATGCCCCCGATAGTTGCGCGTGGGGGCGAATTCGCCGAGCCTGTGTCCCACCATGTCCTCGGTGATGTACACCGGCACGTGACGCCGGCCGTCGTGGACGGCGATCGTGTGTCCGACCATCTGCGGAAAGATCGTCGAGGGCCTCGACCAGGTCTTGATCACCTTCTTCTCGTTGGCCGCGTTCAGCGCATCTATGGTTTTCAGCAACTTCTCATGTACGAATGGGCCTTTTTTCAAGGATCTGCTCATGATTCCTCGCTCCTTTTGTCACTTTTTTACTTCTGGTTGCGCCTCTTGACGATATACTTGTCGGACGGCTTGTGCTTCTTCCTCGTCTTGTACCCCAGCGCCGGGCGTCCCCACGGCGTCACGGGACCGACGCGGCCGATGCCCGCCTTGCCCTCGCCGCCGCCGTGCGGGTGGTCGTTCGGATTCATGACGCTGCCCCTGACGGTGGGCCGCCAACCCATGTGGCGCTTCCGGCCGGCCTTGCCGAGCTTGACGTTCTCGTGGTCGAGGTTGCCGACCTCGCCGATCGTGGCCCTGCACTCTATGCGCACGCGCCGGACCTCGCC
This sequence comes from Eubacteriales Family XIII. Incertae Sedis bacterium, assembly GCA_031276135.1. Lineage (GTDB taxonomy): Bacteria > Bacillota > Clostridia > Peptostreptococcales > Anaerovoracaceae > JAITLA01. The sequence goes on from JAISNR010000055.1 coordinate 15,840, forward strand.
CGACGGGAGCCGCACCGAGGCGTAATCGCCCTCTTTGGCCATGAGCTGCGCGCCGTTGCCCGCCGCGCGCACCATCTGCGCGCCCTTGCCGGGCTTCATCTCTATGCAGTGTATGATCGTGCCGACGGGTATGTTGCTCAGCGGAAGCGCGTTCCCGATCTGGATGTCCGCGTCGGGACCGGATACGACCGTATCGCCCGGCTTGAGCTTGTTCGGCGCGATGATGTAGCGTTTGTCGCCGTCCGCGTAGAAGATCAGCGCGATGTTCGCGCTCCTGTTGGGATCGTACTCGATCGTCGCGACGCGGCCCGGCACACCGTCCTTCTTCCTCTTGAAATCGATGATCCTGTACTTGTGACGCACCCCGCCGCCCCTGTGGCGCACGGTGATCTTGCCCCGCACGTTGCGGCCGGCGTGCTTCTTCAGCGTGACCGTCAGCGGCTTGTGCGGCTTGTCCGTCGTAATCTCGTCGAATGTGAGAACCGTCATGCCCCTGCGTCCCGGGGTGGTCGGCTTGTATTTTCTTATGCCCATATCGCGCGGCCCTCCTTTATAAGCCCTGGAAGAATTCGATCTCCTTGCTCTTGGGAGCGAGGGTTACGATCGCTTTCTTCGAAGCGGCGGTGCGTCCGACGTTCTTGCCCATGCGTTTGGTCTTGCCCTTCACGTTCATGATGTTGACCTTCTTGACGTCTATGCCGAAGATCTCCTCGAGCGCGTGCTTCACCTCTGTCTTGTTCGCGTCGACCGCCACTTTAAATGTATATTTTCTGTTTTGCGCCTCGTCCATGCTCCTTTCGGAGATCACGGGCTTCAATATGATATCGTAGGCCAGTTTCATACGGACGACACCTCCTCGAACCTATCCTTTTTGGAAAACAGCGTTTCGATCCCGGCCACGGCCTCCTTCGTGACGATGAAGCTCGTGTGGTTGAGGATCTCGTATACGTTCATCGTCGTCACGAGAGCCGTTCGCACGCCGGGGATGTTGTGCGCCGAACGGACGACGTTTTCATCCTTTTCGGGCAGCACGATCAGCGATTTCTTCGCGGCGCCGATGCTTTCGAGGACGCGGATCATGTCCTTCGTCTTGGGCGCCTCGAAGTGCAGGCTGTCCAGCACGATGATCTCCTTCTCCGCAACCTTGGACGAAAGCGCCGAGCGCATCGCGAGCCGCCGCAGCTTTTTGGGCAGGGTGTAGCGGTAGTCGCGGGGCTTGGGCGCGAACACGATGCCGCCGCCGACGTGGTTCGGCGACACGCGGCTGCCCTGACGCGCGCGGCCCGTTCCCTTCTGGCGGAAGGGCTTCTTGCCGCCGCCTCTGACCTCGGCCCGCGTCTTGGCGGATTGCGTGCCCTGCCTTTGGTTCGCCAGATAGTTCTTGATCACGGCGTGCACGGCGTTTTGGTTGATTTCAACGCCAAAGACCTCGTCCTTCAGCTCGATCTCCCCTGCGGCCTCGCCGGACATGGTCAATACCTGTACCTTTGCCATCGCTATTTGCCCTCCTGTCCTTTCACCGCATATCGAATGCGCAACAAACCGCCTCTGTTGCCGGGAACCGCGCCCTTCACGAGCATGAGGTTCCTCTCCGGTATGACCTTCATGAGCAGGAGGTTCTGAACCGTGACCGTATCGCGGCCCATTCTCCCGGGGCCCTTGTTGCCCTTGAACACGCGGGAGGGATAGGTGCCGGCGGCCAAGGCGCCGGCCAGCCGCTTGTGCTTCGAACCGTGCGTCGTCGGCCCTCTGTGATGGCCGTGCCGCTTGATGTTGCCCTGTGTGCCCTTGCCCTTGGAAATGCCCGTGACGTCGAGCTTCCTTCCCTCTTCGAAGTCCGCGACCGTGATGACCGCGTTCGGTTCGTAGCTCTCGCCTTCGTCCAGACGGATCTCGGCGAGGTGCTTCTTGAGAGGCGCCTGCCATCTGGCGAAGTGCCCCTTCTCGGGTTTGTTCAGCCGCTGCTCCTTCACCTCTCCGTAACCGACCTGCACGGCGTCGTAGCCGTCGGTTTCCTTCGTCTTGATTTGGATCACCGACACGGGGCCGGCCTCGATGACCGTCACGGGAACGACCTCGCCGTTCCCCGTGAAGATCTGCGTCATTCCGATTTTCCTGCCTAAGATTGTTTTCATGATTCCCGTTGCGATTCCTTTCTTACAGCGGATTGCCGCCCGCGCCGCATATCCCGCGCGCGACAATCATACTAAGCGAAACAATGTGTTGCGACCAAAAGGTTCAATCAAAGGTACGCAAATACCGCGATATTTTTGCCTGTGCCCTATAACTTGATCTCTATGTCCACGCCGGCCGGCAGATCCAGCTTCATCAACGCGTCCACCGTCTTTGGCGTCGAGTGGTAGATGTCGATCAGGCGCTTGTGCGTGCGCTGTTCGAACTGCTCCCTCGAATCCTTGTATTTGTGGACGGCCCGCAGGATCGTCACGACCTCTTTCTCCGTGGGGAGGGGGATGGGTCCCGAAACGTCCGCGCCCGTCTTTTTCGCCGTTTCCACGATGCGCGCCGCGGAGCGGTCCAGCGTCTTGTGGTCGTAGGCCTTCAATCTGATCCGAATCTTCTGCTTTTCGCTCATTGCTATCCTCCTGTTTTCGCACCTTTCCGCTGTCTTTGCGCGAGGGCTCCCGCACGGACACCGTGCATGCGCCGCGTCCTTTCCGGACGACGCGCGGCGGGTTCCCTTCGTCCCCTTCGGGAGGGGGCCGTTCTCGGCGAAAATTCCCTGACAGCGCAGCAACCTTCCGCCTCATCGCATATCCGGCGCGCTTTTCGTCGCGGTTCACCGCGATTTGCGTGCCGGGAAACCGCCTTTTGATGTGGATTTGCCACACTTTCAGGCGGGTTTCTTCACAAGCCTTTTCAGTATATTATACGGAGAAAAATATTGCAAGAGATTTTTTGATTTTTTTGAAAGAATTTTTTTGTCTTTTCGCGGGCGGAACCCGACAGTTGCAACCGCTTCGCGCCGCGCGCCGTGCACACGCCTCCTAGCGTTTCAAGAATCGCGCAAAAACAACAGAGAGGCATTGCTGTTTAGGAACCGTTCAAAAATAAAGTGTGCAGTCAGCGCAGCAATTTTGTGTCCCGGCGAGGCGCCGGGTTCCGCGAATACTCGCAGTATTCAAGGCTTCCGGCAACGCAGCCGGGGCGCAAAAGGGCAAGCTCAATGTGCAGGTTATTTTTGAACTGTTCCTAACCTGAAATCCGCAACGCTTCCGCCGGATCCTTTGCGCCGTTCGAAAGAAGGACGAATTCGCGTTCCGGCTTCATTTTTCCGGACAGGATGTCGGTCTCCATCGCATCGAGCCTTTTGTTGAAGCGAATCTTGTCATCCGTTGCATGTTGGTCGTCATAATAAATATGGACGTATATCCTGCGCTTCCCTTTTGCAACCTCCCCGCTTTTTTGTTTCATTTCCTCGTAATCCCATTCCATTGTGCGGGTTTTGACAAACAGACCCGTTTCCGAATTGTAAAACTCGCGTCGGTCAAAGCCGTCTCGGTCGTTTCCGATCTGTGCCTGTATAAATTTCAGCGATATCTTTGCCCCGATGACAAATTTGGAGTGTTCTTTCATCAGATTGTTCAGGTTTCTTTCACTGTAATAGCCGCGATCCATCACAAGCATCCCTTTTTTTATGTCGAAACAATCCACGTCCGCACTCGGAAGGCAGAAAGGGTCCGTCGCCGCATTTGGGACGGGCGCACTGGCACGGATATCGAACGGGCGTGGGAAGGCAAAACATTCCAAAACACCTTTAAAGCAACAACGTTGCCAAGTTCGTGATTGACAATTCAATACGTGAGCGGTATTGTATAGGCAGACAGTGGATGCAAGAGTGTCCCGCGGATCTGGAAGCGGTCTATTATTGGGACAAGCATTTCGGCGTCATCGGAATGCCCGAAACGATGAAAATCGGCGACATCGCACTGTTTTAAGGTGACACGCATGGCAAAATTCT
>JAISNR010000058.1 GCA_031276135.1 Eubacteriales Family XIII. Incertae Sedis bacterium
GACCTGCGCATCGACACCTTCCGTTCGAGCGGGGCGGGCGGCCAGCACGTGAACAAGACGGATTCCGCCGTGCGCATCACGCACATTCCGACGAACATCGTCGTTTCCGTGCAGAACGAACGCTCGCAGCATCAGAACAAAGAGGTCGCGATGCGAATCCTGAAATCGCGGCTGGTGGAATTGGCGGAGCGCGAGCACAAGGAAAGCCTCGCCGAGCTCGCGGGCGACTACGGGCAGATCTCGTGGGGGAACCAGATCCGCTCCTACGTGTTTCACCCCTACTCGCTCGTGAAGGACCACCGCACGGGCGCCGAGGTCGGGAACGTGCAGGCCGTGATGGACGGGGATCTGGACTATCTGATCAACGAAAAACTGAAGATGAAGGACGCCTGACGCGCGCCAAGCGGAGCGGCACGGGCAAATGACAGCATGAACATCAACGAAAAACTGGCGAAAGAATTCAATCTCAGGCTTTCCCGGGTCGAAAGCACGGTCGCGCTGATCGAGGACGGCAACACGATCCCCTTCATCGCGCGCTATCGCAAGGAAGCCACGGGCGGGCTCTCGGACGTCGCGCTCCGCGAGCTCGACGAGCGGCTCGCCTATCTGAAAAACATCGAGGCGCGCAAGGAGGAAGTCCTGCGGCTGATCGACGAGCAGGGAAAGCTCACGGACGAACTGGCCGCGGAAATTCGGGCCGCGGAGATCCTGCAGCGCGTCGAGGACCTGTACAAGCCGTACAGGCAGAAGCGCGCCACGCGCGCCTCGAAAGCGCGCGAAAAGGGCCTTGGGCCGCTGGCGGAGATCGTTTGGTCGCAGCTTGCCGTCACGGGCGATCCCTTGGATTTCGCCGCGCCCTACGCAGACGCCGAGAAGGGCGTGGCCGATGCCGCCGAAGCGCTCGCGGGCGCGCTCGACATCATCGCGGAACGCATCGCCGACGACCCGGACATCATCGCCGCGCTGCGGGAAAAGACGCAGAAAGAGGGCTTGATCGTATCCGAGGCGGCGGACGCCGCCGAGAGCACGGTGTACGGCATGTATTACGCATACGAGGAAGCCATCGCGAAGATCCCCGATCATCGCGTGCTGGCCGTCAACCGGGGCGAGAAGGAAAAGAAGCTGAAGGTTCGCGTGCGGACCGCCGCAGAGTCCTTCCTGTCGGCGGCGGAGGCTTTCGTCGTCACGAACGAGGCGTCGATCTTCGCGGAGCTCTTGCGCGAAACGATCGCGGACAGCTACAAGCGCCTGATCGCGCCCTCGCTCGAGCGCGAGGCCCGCGCGATGCTGACCGAGCGCGCCGAGGCCGAGGCCGTCAAGGTGTTCGCGCGGAACACGGAGAGCCTGCTCATGACGCCGCCCGTCAAGGGTTTGCGCGTCCTCGCGATGGACCCGGGCTTCCGCACGGGCTGCAAGGTGGCCGTCCTCTCGGAAACGGGCAAGCTGCGCGCCTACACGACGGTCTATCCGACGGAGCCGAAGAACGACATCGCCGGCACGGAGGCGACGCTGAAAAAGCTGATCGACAAGTACGACGTGAACGTCATCGCCATAGGCAACGGCACGGCCTCCCGCGAAACGGAGGAGGTCGTCGCCGCGTTTCTCGCGAAGAACGATCTCGACCTGCGCTACACGATCGTCAACGAGGCCGGCGCGTCGGTCTATTCGGCCTCCAAGCTTGCGACGGAGGAATACCCCGACCTCGACGTGACGACGCGCGGCGCCATGTCGCTCGGCCGCAGGTTGCAGGATCCGATGGCCGAGCTCGTCAAGATACCGCCGCAGAGCATCGGCGTGGGCCAGTACCAGCACGACATCAACCAAGGGCTGCTCGACCGCGCGCTCACGGGCGTCGTGGAGAACTGCGTGAACCGCGTGGGCGTGGACCTGAACACGGCCTCCGCGCCCCTGCTGTCCTACGTGGCCGGCATCAACGCGGCGATCGCGAAGAACATCGTCGCCTGGCGCGAGGAAAACGGGGGCTTCGAGGACAGAAAACAATTAAAAAAAGTTCCAAAATTGGGCGATAAATCCTTCGGCCAGTGCGCGGGCTTTCTGCGCATCGCGGGCGGGAAGAACCCCTTGGACGGCACCTCCGTGCATCCCGAGTCCTACAGGGCGGCGGCCGAGATATTGAAGCGGGCTTCCGTCGGGGAGGACGAGATCGCGCGCGGCGGCGTTCCGGACATCGAGGCGCGCGTGGGCGAGAGCCTGAAGCGGCTGGCCGAGGAGCTCGGCGTCGGTCTGCCCACGCTGCGGGACATCGTGGCCGAGATCAGGAAGCCGGCGCGGGACCCGCGCGAGGACGCGCCGCCGCCGGTGTTCCGCCGCGATGTGAAATCCTTCGACGATCTGAAGGTCGGCATGGAACTCGTCGGCACCGTCCGCAACGTCGTCGATTTCGGCGCCTTCGTCGATGTCGGCGTCAAGAACGACGGGCTCGTGCACATCTCGCGCATGAGCGACCGCTACATACGCCATCCGATGGATGTGGTCAGCGTCGGGGATACGGTGAAGGTGTGGATCGTGGGCGTCGATGCCGAAAAGCAAAAGCTCGCTCTCAGCATGCGAAAGGACAAGATCAACTGAAATGGGCATCGATACGATACTGTTCGACTTCGACGGGACGATCATGGACACGAACCGCGTGATCATCAACTCTTGGCAGCACACCTTTCGCACCCTCACGGGTGCGGAAAGGCCCGTGGCGGACATCGTCGCGACCTTCGGCGAGATCCTGCACGACACCGTTGCGCGCTTCTTCCCGGACGTGCCCGTCGGGGAGGCCGTGGAGGTCTATCGCAGCTATCACAAGGCCAATTTCGGGCCGATGATCTCGGTGTTTCCCGGCGTGCGGGAGTTGCTCGAAGCCCTCAAAGCGAGGGGCTGTACGCTCGCGGTCGTAACGTCGCGGCTGCCCGCCACCACGGCGGAGGGACTCGACAAATACGGGCTTTCCGGCTATTTCGATACGGTCGTGACCTGCGATGACTGCAAGCGGTTCAAGCCCGATCCCGAGCCGGCGCTGATCGCGCTCGAAAGGCTCGGCAAGAAGCCCGAGGAGGCGCTGATGGTGGGGGATACGCGCAACGACATCCTGTGCGCGCGGGGCGCGGGCGTGAAGTCGGTGCTCGTCGGCTGGTCCGTTGCCGTGCCGGATGCAGAGCGCACAGGCGCGCATGCGCCGGATTATTGCATCGAAAAGGCGGAGGACCTGCTCGGCATCCTCGCATCGTTGGAATCGCTTTGACCGGGCTTTTGAAAATGTGACCCGACATGACGCGGCAGGCCGTTCGGCGGGCCGCAAACCCGTTGACATCCCATTGTTTCTGAAAGGAGTGTGCAACATGTTGCGCTACATCGACAGCAAAAAAATGGGCCGGAGCGTCCACGCTTGGCTCGACAGCCGGCACCATTTCTCGTTCGCCGAGTATTACGATCCCTCCAATATGCAGTTCGGCGACCTGCGCGTGCTCAACGACGACCTGGTCAAGCCGGGCCGGGGCTTCGACATGCACCCGCACAAGAACATGGAGGTGCTGTCCTATGTGGTGGACGGCGAGCTCACGCACGCGGACAGCATGGGAAACCGCAGCAGCCTGACGCGCGGGCAGGTGCAGTACATGAGCGCGGGCACGGGCATCTTTCACAGCGAGTACAACAACCGCTACGACGAAACGCTGCGCTTCCTGCAGATCTGGATACTGCCGAATCGGAACGGATACGCGCCGAACTACGGCGAACACCGCTTCGCTCTCGAGGACAGGGTGAACCGCTGGCTGCCCATCGCGGCGGGCGCGGACAACGCCGACAACGGGGCGCCGATCCGCATACACGCCGACATCTACGCCTTCGCCGCGATTCTGACGCAGGGCAGCGAATTGGAATTCATCGTGTCGCAAAACAGGCAGGCATATATGGTCCTCATAGAAGGCGAGGCCGAGGTGAACGGCCTGCGGCTTTCCGCGTGCGACGCCCTGGAGATCACGGAGGAAACGATCCGCCTGCGCGCCGACCGCGAAGCGCACGCCCTTCTGATCGAGATGGCGAAGAGCGCGTAGCGCGCGGTGCGCTCCGCGGACGGACGCCTTAGCGTCCGCCATCCATCTCCGCGATCAGCCGCGGAATCATGGCGCTCATATTGCTTAAAAAAGCCTCTTTTGGCTGAAATTGGCGTTCGGCGTCTATGTAAAACTTTTCCACGCAATCGTCGAGCAGTTCTTCAAAGCTTCGGCCCTTTTTATGCCCTTCCAGAATAAAGTCCGCCGTGCTCTCCGCCGCCGTGCGGGCTTCTCGCAGATAAGCCGTCGCCGCATCGCCGCGCATCGGGCCGAAATGGGGGATCAGAATCCGTTGCGGCGCGATTTCTTCCGCCCGCGCGATCGCTTTCAGGGCGTCCCTGTAGCCAACGATGAAGGCGGGAATGACCTCCCCGCCGCCTATGAGCTTGACGCCGGTGGTTTCACTCAGAACGAGCAGATCTTCTTCTTGAAAATAGTAACTCACGGAGCATTTCGTGTGGCCCGGCGTTTCCGTGACGAGAATCGACGCGCCGCATATGCGCAGCACATCCCCCTCCGCCGCAGTCATATCCGGCGTGAAATCCTCGGTGTAATGACCCTCCCGCACGGGGGCCTTCCCGCACTTGGCGGCAGCGGCGTCGTCCCACAGGCGCATCGTGCGCTTCGCCCCGTCCCGCGCCAGGATATCCTTCACATGGCGGCCCGACACCACCTTGGCGCCGGGCCAAGCCCGCCGCACCACGGGCAGCCCGCCGACGTGATCGAAATGGGAATGCGTCAGCAGGATGCAGTCGAGCGAGCGTCCGCCCAGCGCGCGCGCGAGGTTTTGCGCCATGTCCTCCGCGCAAAAACCGCAACCCGTGTCCACGAGGAAGGCGCCGCTTTCGGAGAGAAGCAAAAAACACTCCGACCCAAGACAACCCGTTACGGGGATGATTTCGATCATGTCAGTCAACCTCCTGTTATATGCAATCTGTGCAATCGTTTTCGTTTACAACCGAATTATACGTCATTTGAAAGTTTTTGTCAATGCGACGAAGGCGTTTGCGCGCGCGTGTAACCGTCAAAAAAATTTCCTATTCCGTGAGAACTGTGCTATAATTTTAATGGTCGCGCGGTTTTTTCGCTTTGGCGGGACGCTCGGGGAAGATGTCTGCATGCTGAAAAAAGCAAAGAAATATCCGAACGCATATCTCTTAATTTTAACCGGAGGTTTTTTTTATGTTGATCAACCGCTACTGCCGTGACGATTTTTCCGATTTTGATGATTTCGCGCGCAATTTTCGACTCGAAACGCCGGAGGATTTCAACTTCGCGTTCGATTGCATGGACGTGCTCGCCCGCCTGTCGCCCGACAAGACGGCGATGGTGTGGTGCAACGACGAGGGGGATGAAGCGCGCCACAGCTTCGCCCGGATCTCCGCCGGGGCCGACGCGGCGGCGCGTTTTTTCGCCGCGTCGGGCATCGGCCGCGGTGACAAGGTGATGCTGATCCTGCGGCGGCGCGTACAGTTTTGGTTCGCGATTCTGGGGCTCATGAAGCTCGGCGCCGTCGCGATCCCCTCCACGCACTA
>JAISNR010000076.1 GCA_031276135.1 Eubacteriales Family XIII. Incertae Sedis bacterium
GATTCTTCCCCGCGCGCCATCGAGGGCGTCGGCACCAGCACGGCGGGCTTCATCGGCATGACGGTCAAGGGCCCTGCGGTGGGCGCCCCCTCGCTGGTGACGAGCTTCGCCGATTTCACCAGGCAGTTCGGCGGAGTCCTGCCCGAGCACACGCACGGCGAGTTCCGCTATCTCCCGAGCGCCGTGGAGCAGTTCTTTGTGAACGGCGGTACGCGCTGCTACGTCAGCCGCGTGATTCCCGAGGACGCGAAGGTGGCGACGGCTGCGCAGGGGATCCTGTCCCTGCGCGCCTCCAACGAGGGGAAATGGGGCAACAAGATCACGATGAGCTTCATCTCCACGAACAAGCGCAAGCTGCAGCTGATCGCTTCCGAAAACGAGCTCGTGTACACGGCCAAATCCGCCGCCGGCTTCCGCGAGGGCGATCTCGTGGAATTCGCGGGGGAATTAAACCGCATCGCCGCGATATCGGAGAACACGATCACCTTCGAGAAGTCCTTTGCGGCCAATCCCGTGGACGACGCGCTGATCCCCAAGACATTGGTGTATTCCGTCGAGATGGACATCGTGATCCGCGCCGGCGCCGAGGTGGAAACCTATGTGGGCGTGACGCTCAACGAGTCCTCGTCCGCCTATCTCGGCAAGCGGCTGATGGCCAGCTCCCTCGTCGCGGCCACGCTGCAATCGCCGTCCGATCCCCTCGTGAATCCCGTGTCCGCGATCTTCGGCGACGGAAAGCTGAAGGGCACGATCTCGTTCGAAGGCGGCAGCGACGGTTCCATCGGCGCCGTCAACGCGGGGACCTTCATCGGCACGGACAACGGCCCCGGACAGAGAACGGGTCTGCAGGCCTTTGTGGAAAACAGCGTCGCCAGCCTCCTGCTCGCGCCGGGCATCACGATCCCGGAGGTGATCGCCTCCTTGGCGGCGTACTGCGAACGGGAGAAGAACTGCTTCGCGATCCTGGACGTTCCGCAGGAACTGACCAAGACCGGAGAGATCATAGAGTACCGCAATCTGATCGACAGCACCTATGCGGCCTTCTACCACCCGTGGATACAGGTGTTCGACCGCGAAACCAAGAAACCGGGCTTTCTGCCTCCGAGCGGCTCCGTGGCGGGCGTGTTCTCGCGGACGGACGTCAGCCGCGGCGTGCACAAGGCACCGGCCAACGAGATCGTCAGCTGCACGGGACTTTCGATCGGCTATACGACGGGTGAGCAGGACATCTTCAACCCGGCGGGCGTGAACCTGATCCGCGCGCTGCCCGGCCAGGGCATCCGCATCTGGGGCGCGCGCACCGCAAGCTCCAATGCCGCCTTCAAGTACGTCAACGTCCGGCGCCTCTTCATCTTCGTGGAGCAGAGCATCAAGGCGGCGACGAACTGGGTGGTGTTCGAGCCGAACAATTCCTCGCTGTGGGCGCGCGTGCAGGTCACGATTTCGGCCTTCCTCGAAACGCTCTTCCGCTCGGGCATGCTGGCGGGAGAAACCGCGGACGAGGCGTTCTTCGTCGAGATCGGTCCGACGACGATGAGCCAGGACGACATCCTGAACGGCCGGCTGATCTGCAACATCGGCATCGCGCCTTCGCGTCCGGCCGAGTTCGTGATCTTCAGGCTGACCCAGTACACGGCGGAGTCCGGCGCGGCGGCCGAGTGAGGGCGCGGTTTCGGAAAATGAGAGAAAATTTTTACTATAATTATAAATTTGAAACAATGGAGGCGGCATTATGGCAACGTTAAATTCGTCGGGATTGTATTATCCATTGACAAAAATGAACTTCCTCGTCACGGTGGACGGCGTCAGCGGCGTCGCCGCGTTCAACGAGGTGACGGGCATCGATGCCTCGGTCGATGTCATAGAATTCAGGCAGGGGAACGCGAACAGCTTGGCCCCCGTCAAAATTCAGGGGCTTGTGAAGCACGGAAACATCACGCTGAAGATGGGCTACACGCGGAACCAGGATTTCAAGATCTGGATACAGAACTGCGTGAACGAGCGGCGCGGCGAAACACCCCGCCACAACGTGACGATCGAGCTGATCGACATCAACGACGGCTCTCCGCAGACCATCGTCGAAAGCACGTTGGACGCGACGCTGACGTGGATACTCAAGGACGCGTGGGTCACGAAGTACACGGGTCCCGACCTCAACTCGTCCACGAGCGAGGTCGCGATCGAGTCCGTGGAGATCGCCTACGAAGAGCTTACGATTCCGAATTAAAACTGCGGCGCGCCGCGCGGACCGCCCCGCGAAGGGGTCGTTTCGCGCGGCGCGGGACGCACTGACAGGGGTTCACCATGACAACGGTTTATGATTTTGAACTGCCCAAGGGCTATGTGGATTCGCAGGGGACGGTGCACCGCAGGGGCAAGATGCGCCTCGCGACGGCGGGCGACGAGATCGGCGCCACGCGCGACCCGCGCGTGCTGTCCAATCCCTCGTATCTGACCATCGCGGTGCTGGCCAAGGTGATCACGGAGCTCGAGGGCATGGACGCCGTGGTTCCCAACATCATCGAACGCTTCTTCACGGCGGATCTGGCTTTTTTGCAGGATATGTACCAGCGGATCAACAACATCGAGCCGCCGACCATGACGGTCGTGTGCGAGAGCTGCGGAAACAGCATGCAGGTTCCCATAAATTTTACGCGAGAGGGATAACGCTCTACCCGGAGGATGCCCTCTTCCGGGAGATGTCCTTTATTTCCTACTATTTCCATTGGGGCCGCGAGGATGTGCAGTCGCTTTCGCACAACGAACGCAGACGCTGGTGCCGGGAAATTTCGGAGATCAACGCGAGCCTGAATCCCTCGGAGAAAAAAGAAAAGAGCATCTTGGAGCTCGGGAGAACGCCCGTGCGGTAGATGCATTCCAAGTGGGCTTTGCAAGGGTGAGAGAACAGTATGGCGAATGAAGATCGGAACATATGGGTGCTCAACAAGGGCTACAACCCTCTCGTAAACTTCAACTTCCTGCTCCGCGTGGAGGCGATGATCGACCTGCCCTGCAAGAGCGTGCGGGCCTTTACGCGCGAACTGGAGTATGAGCTGATACAGGAGGGCGGTCTGAACGATTACGTGCACATGCGGCGCAAGCCCATTTCGAGGCCCTTCATCCTGGAGGTCGAACGCTACGCGGGCGTGGATTACATGGATCCCCTGCCCCTCGGCGCGGATCTGGCGCTTCCCGTGCTGCTCTTCGTGAGCCGGCGGTCGGACGATTTCCTGTCCACGGCGCGCAGCTACGCGTTCACGGGCTGCACGGTGATCAAGAAGGTCTACGGGGAGCTTGTGGCCGAACAGTCCGGTCTGCTGACGGACACGATCACGATCGCGTATCGCGAGATGGTCTGCGTAGACATTCCGATTTGATGTCCGTTTTCGGCCGTTTTCAAGCGGTGACGAAGGAGGCTTGCGGCATATGCTCACATTGGACCGCCCCATAAGCCTTGTCGTAAGGGAGGGCGCGCTCGGCCCGTCCGATTCGTTCGGAGAGAGGCTTCGGGCGAACTACGAGATCATGACGGCGATGTTTTCCGCCGAGGAACTGCTGTTTCTGCTGGTGAACCCGCCGGAGATACCCTATCCGGAGGGGGATTTCATCCACATCGCGATGGGGGATGTCCGCAGGGACACGCAGAACATCGTGTTCGGCGTCGTGAACAACATCGTCAACCGCATATTGCTCGAGGACAACAGCGCGCTCAGCTATCAGGACACGGTGTATCTGGACATGGCCCTGCGGAAGCTCGGCATCGAAAACGTCGCGTCCTTCATGGAGCAGGTCCGCGTGCTTCGCGCGGAAACGGGGAGTGTGCACAGGCTGACGAAGTTGTACGGAGATCACCTGCAAATCCTGCGCGAAACGCTGGCGCGGGAGGTCGAGCCGCACGGCGGGACCGCGAAAACGGCGGAGGCGGAAAGCGGCGCTTTCGGGAAGGAGCGCGCGCTGTATCTGCACAGCGAGATATACAGGCGGCTCGGCGTCCCACAGCTCGTTCACGTGCTTGCGCGCTTCGCGCGGAGCGCCTCGGAAACGCACACGCGCGTGGACGCGCGCGAGATGCGGATCTCCGAGCAGCAGCGGACCGCGATGGTCTTTGCCCTGAACGAATACAGGCGCGAGATACCGGCTTTCAGAACCGGAGATATCTATTACAACAGAAACCGGTATGAAACGGGCGATGTCCTCGCACCGCCGAAGGACGAAGCTTCCGCCCTGCGGCAGGCCTTGTCCGCCGCCCTGCTGCAGGTCGTGGACAACGTGACGATGACGCGCGCGGAATACCCGGCGGGCGGGCGGGACGTGTGGATCGACGTGCGGGAAGCCCTGCGCGCTTCGGCGCGCGACTCCGTGGAACGCTACCTGTCCTTCCGCGCATACGCGGCGGACGGCGCGGCCGCGCGGCGCGAATCCGCAGATCTGCAAAGCCTCACGCTGCTGTCGCGGAACGAAGAAGCCGTCCTGTCCCGGCACCTTGCGCATGTCCGCATTTCGGACGAACGCCGGGGCGAGGGGGAAGCGGCGGACGGCGCGGCCGCGGACACGCCGCAGGCGGGCGCGGCGAAGGACGCGGCTGCGGCGCGCGACGTGCGGGAGCGCGCGCGGGAAACCCTGCTCGAGCTTGCGCGCATCTCCGTCGCGCGCCTGCACGCGCTGGAAACCTCGGTGCGGCGCACGCGGGAGCGCGTCACGGAGGAGGCGCGGTCCGCGCCGCTTCCCGGGAGTCCCGGCCGCCTTGCGGCGGAGGCGCCCGAGGCGCAGGGGCGGCCTCCGGGGGAGGATGCGGTTCCCCTGCTCACGCATGCGGCGCAGACGCCGCGCGCGGAGGAGGAGAGCGCCGCATACGCGCGCGAAACGGACCCGGGGCGGGAGGCGGAAGCCGCAGCGGGGCGCGCAGACGCGGCCCTGCCCTCGGCGGACGGCGCGGCGCGGGCGCAGACGCCTTCCGCGTCCCCGCCCTTCATGCGCGCGGCCGCGCGGGAAGCGTCGGTCCATACGGAAAGCGAGCGCGAAACCCTCGTGTTCGCGGGCGAAGCGGCCCTGCGCGCGGGCGAAGCGCGCGGGGACGGCGCGGGCGAAGCGGACGCCTCCTCCGCGGGCGTGGGCGCGCCGGGCGTTCTGCGGGACGGGGCGTTGCAGGCCGCGCTGTCGCGCATCATGGAAACCGCGCCCTCCGTGCACGAAACGGAACGCGCGGAAACCCTCCTTTCGGAGATTGAGCGCGAAACGCGCATGCTCGCCCCCGCGGAAACCTTCCGCGCGGAGGGGACCGCCGCCGCCGACGAGGGGGAGGGCGCGCGGCGCGGCGAAGCGGACGCCGCAGCGCAGGGCGAAGGCGCCCTGCGCGAGATGCTGGATCGCGTTGACAGGGAGAACAAGGAGCGCATGGAGCGCGTGCGGGAGCTGCGGACGGAGATCGTGCACGATGCGCCCGCCGCGCCGCGCCCGGACAGACAGCGCATCATGCGGGACGCGCTCAGGGCCATCGAAAACCCGGATTTGGTCCTGTCGGAAGCCTTGGCGCGGGAGGCCGCCGCGCCGTCAAACGCTTCCGGCGCGGCAGAGCCGCCCTTGATCTGCGCGGACGAACCCTCGCGGCGGATCATGGAGCTCCTGCGGCTTTTGCAAAAGGATCCGGCGGCCGCCGTCGCCGCCGGCGTCACCGTGGCGGAGAGCCCGGCGACGCTGCTCGCGGACATCGCGGCCGCGGAAAAGGCGCGCGCGGAGGCCGCCGCACCGCCTGCGGCCGCGCTCGGTCACGTCGCGCCGCGCGAATCGGCGGAGAGCCCGGTCGAACGCCGAAGCGCCGCATTCGAGGCGGCGCCGCGGGCCGCGCGGGCCGCAGCGGAGGCGCGGGCGGGGGAGAGGCCGGCGCCCATCGTGCACAGGAAACCGCCCGCGACGCCGGATTTCGAGGAGCTGCTGCGCCGGCGCAGCGAGCGGAGCGTGTTCGAGGAACGCGCGCGGCGCGAGGAAACGACGGAAACGACCGTGCGGACGAACGAGATCCGAACGCAGGGCGAACAGCTCGCGCAGAATCTCGTCGCCTCCGGCGCCGACGATATCACGGAGATGATCAACAAGACGCTGATGCGCCAGATCGGAACCATCGCGGACAGGGTGTACGGACAGCTTGAAAAGAAATTGCAGAATGAAAAATCCAGGAGAGGCAGGATATAGCACATGAGCGGCATCATGGACGATATCAAAAGCAGTGTCACGGGAAGCACGGAGCCGGCCTACATCGTCGTGCACGATTTTCGCAAATCCATGGCGTGGAGCGGCAGAAGCGCGGCGGAAGCCCTGCCGGACATCGCAAGGCAGGCTTTGAACGGCGGCGGGGCGGGCGCACAGAACTTCGAGTCACAGGACAAGGTGTTCCGCGTGCAGTACAATCCCTCGGAACTGGAGTTTTATGCCTCGGCCCCGCAGGAGCGGGTGCGGGATCTTCGTCCGCAGGGGAGCGAAGAGAACCGCATCGTGCAGGAGAGCCCCCTGCCCGGAAAGGTGGAACTGAGCATGAGCCTGTGGTTCGACAAGATGTCGCAGGCGAGTTCCTTCATGCTCGAAAAATCCCTCGCGCCCACGAGCGTCACGGGCGTCACGAACATCGCCAAATCGTTCGCGAAGGAGCAGACCGTGCGGGACGAGGTGGAGGGCTTCATCGCGGCGTTGCGCCATCCCCACACGCAATGGATCACCCTGCATTGGGCGGATCTCAGCTTCTCGGGCGTGCTCTTCAGCGTCAACGCGCAGTATACGATGTTCTCCATGACGGGTCTGCCCGTGCGCGCGCGGGTATCGATCCGCGTGCGGCAGGAGGCGATTCAAAGGGATATGGACGACTGGGTCGATCGCGATTTTGAAGCCGCATTCGGGGGCGATCGGAGCAATCTGGTCCTGCCGGAGCAGCGCATTTCCAATCTGCTGAATTTGGGATTGTAGGACGGAGCGAGATATGGGTATAAAAGAAATGGGCGCAAACCTCACGGCGAGCGCCTTCGGGAATCCGAAAAAGGCATTTTTGCTCATTCACAAGAGAGCCGACAATGGAATAGACCAAAGCGTCGAGGCTCTCGCGCAGAAGGCCATCCTCCTGAGCGCGAGCGTAAACCCGGACACGGCGACGATGTCGGGCGTATTCGGCGGCGGGGAAAACACGCACGTTCTGCAGGTGCAGTACAACCCCGCGTCCATCGAATTCATCGCGAATTCGGAGCCCATCCCCGCGAGCAGGCTGCAGCAGAACGTCGTTTCCGACATACCGCCGCAGTTCAACAAGCCGCCCTCGGTGACGATGTCGGTTCAGCTCGTGTTCGACGCGGTGAACGTCAAGGACAGCTTCATGGCGGACAAATTCAGCCCCAAGGTCTCCGATGTCGTCGCCGTGCCGGCCGCGATCAAAAACAGGGCGAAGTATACGGTGCAGCCGCAGACGAACGCGCTCTTGGCCATGCTGATGCGCAAGAGCACCCAGCATGTGATCTTCTACTGGTCCGGTTTGACGTTCAACGGAATCGTGGTGGAAGCGCAGGCGAAATACACGATGTTTTCCGTTTCCGGCCGGCCCGTGCGCAGCGTCGTGAAGCTCAGGATATCGCAGAATCTGAGCGGCGGCCCCGATGAGATGTACTGGAACAAGGCCTTGGACAAGTGCTTCGGCAGCGCGGACATGGGCGGCTCGTTCGGCGGCCAATCCGCGGGGCAGAACGTCAGCAATCTGTTGAATCTGGGTTTTTGAGAGGTATGGCGGGTTCCGTCCCGCAGGATCGTGAGCACAGGAGGTACCATCCATGGCGCCATTGTCCTTTGGCGGCCTTCCCGGCGCGGGCGGCGGAAGCAATTTCGACGCGCTCAAGAAAAAATACAAGAATTTCTACTACCCGCAGGCGCGCATCGAGCTGGGCGGCACGGAATTCAAAGACAAGAGCGGGCAATTGGCCGTCAACGACATCAGCGTCGAGCTGACCAGCGGCTACGAGGCCTCCGTCGCGAGTTTTCGCATATACGGCGTCTACAAGCAGGAATCGGGCAAGTTCGAATACGACGAGCTCAAGAAGCAGATCCTCTTGGGCAATGCCCTCACGATCAAGCTCGGCTATCTGGGCGCGTTGGAAACCGTTTTCACGGGCTTCGTGGCCGGCGTGAACTTCGTTTTCACGGTGGGCGGCCTGCCCTGCGTCGAGGTCACGGGCATGGATGTCAAGGGCGTCATGATGTCGGGAAGCTACGCCGAACAGCTCGCCGCCGCCTCCTACGGGGAGGCCGTGCGGGAGATTCTGCGCAAGACGGCCTACGAGCGGTTGCAGGACGGTTCGGCGATCACGGGCATCGCCGTCAGCGACACGCCGGACAAGGAAGCCGGCGGCGACCGCGGCGCGTCCTCCTACACCATCGAAATGTCCTCCGAAAGCGATTACGAGTTCGTCGTGAAGGCCGCGAAGAAGTTCAACTACGAGTTCTTCACGGATCGCGGGAAGGTGTATTTTCGCAAGGCGAAGAACGCCTCGGACGACCTGCCGGAGCTCAGCATCGAGAACGGCCTCATCAACTTCGACATCGGGTACAGCATCACGGGCCTCGCGGAAACGGTGGAAGCGCGCTCCGTGGATGCGGGAACGGGCAAGATTCTCTCGTCGAAGAAGAAGCTCACGAACAATCTGTCCGTGGGCAACCACGCGAAGAAGCTCATCTCGAAGAGCCGGCACGTGTACATCGACCCGACCATCGTTTCCAAGCAACACGCGGACGCGCGGGCGGACTCCCTGCTCGAAACGATGAGCTACCGCCTCGGCTCCCTGAACTGCGAATGCATCGGTCTGCCCGAACTGCAGCCGGGGCGCTTCCTGAAGCTCGCGGGGCTCGGCGCCCCTGCGGAGAACCGCTTCTACATCACCAATGTGACGCATTCGATCTCCGCCGACACGGGATACCGCGCGAAGCTCGTCGGCTGCGCCGATTCGGTGAAGAAATAATACTGATTCGCAATGAACAGAATGACAAAGAGCGAATCGGCAGATACTGCTTTCAATGGCCCGTTCCAAAAATTGCCTTTTTGCCCCGAAGCTCCGCTTCGGCAGGCAAAACGGACAGCGAAGGGAGCACAAGCGACCGGAGGAATGCGGCGAAGCCGCATGTTGGAGCGGAAGCTTAAAGGAAAAGCGGTATGAACGGGCGCGGCGAACGGGAACGAAGGAAAGGAATGAATGCGGCATGAGCCTGTACGATATCATCGATGAAATCAGCGAACGCAGCGCGACAAAGACCGAAACGGGCGACACGCGCGTCCACGGCGTGATGCTCGGCGTCGTCGCGAAGAACTACGACAAGGATATGCCGGGCCGCGTCTGCGTGACCGTGCCGACGCGCGACCAAGACAAGAACGAACTCAAATGGGCGCGTCAGGCCCAGACCTCGAGCGGGGACAAATGGGGTCACTACTTCCTGCCGGAGGTCGGGGATCAGGTGCTTCTCGCCTTTGAGGGCGGCAATATAGAGAAACCCTACATCATCGGCTGCGTTCCGAGGGACAACGCGAAGTTCCTGAGCGGCTCGGTCGACGAAAATAACCAAATAAAGAGAATTGTTACAAAAAACGGAAGCACTCTCACCTTCGAGGACAACAAGGAGGGCGAGGGCGCGAAGGACAAGATCAACATAGAAACGGCGGGCCGGTCGCACGACCTGCTGCTCGACAACGAAAACAAGCTCATTCGGCTGACGGACAAGGCGAAGGAGAACATGCTCGAAATCAAGACCGAGAGCGGCCAGATGACGATCAAGGCCAAATCGCGGCTGACGATCGAGGTGGGCGACGGGATCAAGCTGGTGTTCAACGGCGAATCCGGCGCGGTGAAGCTGGAGGCTTCGGAGTTCTCGATCCAGACCTCCAATCAGTTCAAGGCCAAGAGCGACGGCATGATCAAGCTGGAGGGGGCGCAGATGAGCCTGAACGCGTCCTCCATGTTCAAGGCCGAGTCGGGCGGGATGGTGAATATTTCGGGCGCGCCCATTAAGATAGGATAATGTGGTATGAGTGAAAACAACGAAGCCTTTCTGGGCACCGGCATGAAGTTCCCGCCTCGCATCAATAAGAATTCCGGGCGTTTCGCCGTCAGCTCGGGGGCGGAGAACGTGAAGGAATCCGTCTACATCATATTGATGACGGGCCTCGGCGAGCGTTGGCTGGAGCCGAATTTCGGCAGCCGCATCATGCGCTACGCCTTTCTCGACACCTCGCCGGCCATGCTCAACATGCTCGCCTCCGAGATTCGGAACGCGATCCTCGGACAGGAACCGCGCGTTTCCGACGTGGACATCGATTTTGAGGAAACCGTCGCCGACGGCTGCCTGATCGTGAACATCGCCTACAGGCTTCGCGAGAGCAACACGGTCGAAAACATGGTATTCCCATTCTATCTGGGCTTGGGGGACACGGAGAACGCGGATGAATAACTTCGAATACAAGACGGACGAGCGCGGCGCGGCCGAGCTTCGCGCGCAGATCAAGGCGCTGGCGGCCTCCTATACGCCGGAATGGCTCTTCAGCGAGCAGAACCCCGACGTGGGTTCCGTGATCGCCATGATCTTCGCCGATCAGATGGAGGGAAACATCCTGCGCCTGAACCGCGTGTTTGAAAAGTTTCACACGGAATTCGTCAATCTGCTTGCCCTGTCGCCGCAGCCCGCGCAACCCGCGCGCGGCGCGGTCGTGTTTTCCCCGGTCGGGGACACCGTGTCGGGCGTCGATGTCCGGAGGGGAACGAAGCTGCTCGGATACGGCGAAATCGAGGACATTCCCATCATCTTCGAAACGGATTCGGACCTGCACGTCACGAACGCGCGGCTCCGGGACATCCTCTTCGTTTCCCCCGCTGCGGGCAAGATCCTCTCGATCATGGGCGCCGCGCGCCGCGTGCCGATCTTCGATGAGGACGGCTTTGCGGCGGAAACGCCCGCCTTGGACGGGATACCCCCCTTTCGGCTCTTCGACGCCTCGGGCGCGGGCATCGGGCGCGACGCGCTGGTGTTCTACCACCGCCACCTCTTCGACATGGCGGCGGGCGGAACGGTCGAAGTGCGCGTGCGGGCCGTCCGGGACGGCGACGAGGCGCAATTTCACGACCCGGCGCGCTACCGCTGGTCCTACGTCGCGGAGGACGGCCCGCGCCCCTTCGAGCGCGTCGCTTGGCGGGACGGGTCGATTTGGCTGACGCCGGACGCCGGCACCGCGAGTGTCAGCCGGCGCGGCGAGCGTTTTTCCGCGATCCTGCTCGAAGCGGCAGGGCCGGTCCGAAAAAAGACGGACATGCAGAGCATCGGCTTCAGTTCGTCCTGCGAAGCCGCGCTCCCGGATTTCGTCACGCACAACGCCTCCGATCTGGATGTCGCCGGCTTCATGCCCTTCGGCGCCACGGCTTCGATCTTCGACGAGTGCTACATCGGCAACGACAGCATCTTCAGCAAACAGGGCGCCTCGATCGGCTTTCGCTTTCGGCTCGAATTCCGGGAAAAGTTCGTCAGCTTTTCCGCCGAGGAGGAGAGCGCGAGCCTGAAGATCATCAAGCGGAAGCCCAGGTCCGTGAATTTTGACACCGCGCGCACGGCCGTGGAACGCATCGCCGTCGAATACTTCAACGGCACGGGCTGGCGCCGCATCGCCTTTTCCCACGACGTGTCCACGCTCTTTGCGGGCGAAGAAGAACGCGAATTCTCGGTTGAATTCATCTGCCCCGAGGACTGGGCGCCGCTCACCGTCGGCGGATACACGGGACGCTGTCTGCGCATGCGCGTGACGCAGGCGGACAACTGCTACATCCAGCCCTGCGTGCACAGGATGCCGCTCCTGCGCGACCTGACGTTCTCCTATCACTACCCCGACGGCTACCGCGCGCCGGACGTCCTGGAGCGCGTTTCCGGCACACGGATCGAGGACCTCACGGACAGCGTGCGCAGACAGTACCCCTTCGCGGCCTTCCTGCCCATGCCCTACGCGCACAACGAGCTCTACCTCGGCTTCGACCGCGGCTTCGCGGGGGCGCCGATCAGCCTGCTGTTCGACATAGAGCGCAACGCGCGCTTCGGCCGGCCGCAGCTTTCGTTTGAATATTCCTCGCTCCAGGGCTTCAAGCCGCTCAACGCGGCGGACAGCGTCGGGGATCTGACGGGGCCCGGGATGCTGCAGTTCATCCCGCCCGGCGATTTCGCGGAACGCGAGGTGGAGGGCGTCAAGCGTTTCTGGCTGCGCATATCGGACAGGAACGGCAGTTTCGACGCGCCGGAAACCTACAAACCGCAGGTGCGAAACATCTTTCTGAACGCGGCGCAGGTCCTCAACGCCGAAACGCTGCCGACGGAAGCCTATTCCATCGACGCCGTCCGGCCCAACATGTCGTTTCGGCTCCCCGCGGGCGACATCCTGTCCGCAGAGGTGTTCGTGAACGAGCTGGGGCTGCACACGGGGACGACCATGCGCCGCATGGCCGCGGAAAACCCATCGGGTGTGCGCATGTCCTGCAATACGGCGGGAGAGATCAGCGAGTTCTTCGTGCGCTGGGAGGAGGTCGAGAATTTCGACCTCTCAAGGCCTTCGGACAGGCACTACCGCATAGACCGCATGAACAACACGCTGCATTTCGGCGACGGCGTTTCCGTCATGATCCCCAAGGCGGGCGCCGCCGAAGCTTTCACGGTGACGCTCCGCTGCTGCCGGGGCGACGCGGGCAACCTGCCGGCGGGCGCGATCGGCGAGCCGATGGGCAGGCTGCTGCACATAGACAGCGTATCGAACCCCCTGCCCACGTGGGCGGGCAGCAATATGGAAAACAGCGACCGCATGCACGCGCGCAGCGCGAATATCCTCTGTTCCCGAAACAGGCTGCGCAGCGTACCGGACTTCCTGCGCGAGGCGCGGCTGTATTCCGAGGCCGTGGTGGGCGCGGCCTGCGCGACCGGAACGGACAGGTACGGCCGCCGGGACGACAGGCGCATCACGCTCGCCGTGCTGACGCGCGACTATTACAAGGGGACGCACAGCTTTGCGGGCATCAAGGAGGGTCTGGAGGAACAGATCCTGTCCAAGTGCGACGCGACGATCTCCCGCGACATGCTGTCCGTCACGGAGCCCGTGTACGTGATGCTGTCGGTTTCGGTGTTCGCGGGCATTTCGGACGAGAGGGAGGCTTTTACGGTCCAGCGGACGATCGTGGACGCGCTCACGGACTTCCTGTCCCCCATCGCGAAGGACGGGAGCGTCAATTGGGAGATCGGCCTGCTTCCCGACGAGGTGCAGATACGGCTTCTGCTGAATTCCCTGCACATCCCGGCGAGCATCCGCCGCATCGTGACCTCGGCGCGCTACGTGGACGAAAAGGG
>JAISNR010000184.1 GCA_031276135.1 Eubacteriales Family XIII. Incertae Sedis bacterium
ATTTCGCCTCGTCACGCTTATATCATACACGCTTTTCGGTCATTTTCAAATACTTTTTTGCATTGGTTTTTCAATCCGGACGGCCGATTTCGAAAATCGCTCCCGGGGGTCGCACTTACCTTTGCAACTGACCTAACAAAAATATGCAAATCGCAGTTCGTCTGCAAGATGCTCTGCGCGGCCGGGCTTTCCTATTTCACCAAGGCGGACGGGGACGTGCGCCCGACCGATCTGATCGAGATGGATTATTACAAAGAGCTATGATGTAAAGGGTACTTCGGATAATTCGATCCGGAGCGCCACCAAAATCATAGCGCAGCCGCCCATTTGCAGCACATTTGGACATTTGCGCTTGCGGCGTGACCCACCGCGGAAAGGAATATCTCATGGGCAAAAAACTTACGGCGGCATACTGCCGCACGGCGACCGCGGACGAAATCGCGATGCGGGCGCAGGAACGGCAAATCCGCGAGTACGCGGAAAAGCACGGTTACGGTAAACCGGCGTTTTACCGCGACTGCGGGCAAAGCGGCGCGACGCTCGACCGGCCCGCGCTGAATGCGCTGACGGCGGACATCAAAGCCGGAAAAATCGGAACGGTGGTCACTGCCGATGCGAGTAAAAACGCGAGGCTCACATTTTCACGTAAATTCGCTACTTCAATCGCTTCGTCAGCGCACTGCCGACAAGTGACAAGCGATACTCCAGTCAACTTTATTTCGCGAGAGAAACAATCGCACGAGAAAATATTTGACATTGCGCGAAATGACGAATATAATGGCAACAATGATGGTGTCGGACATTAATTGCGAGGTGGCGCAAGTGAATGGATATCTCACAGCAGAGGAAACAGCAACCCAATGGGGCATCTCTGTTCGGCAAATCCAGATACTTTGCCGGTCGGGCAAGATTGAAGGCGCGGTGAAATTTTGCAAGGTATGGGCAATCCCAGATGATGCTGTTAAGCCTACCCGCACGGGCAAGTCGAAACCGGGGCGCAAGCCGAGATCAGAAAGGGAGTAATCACTGTGGCTAAGACGAAGAAGACAAGCGTCATCTCGGTACAGGACATTGATATCACCATCGCGTCCTTCGATATTGACGATTATATCTGCATCACCGATATGGCGAAAGCAAAAAGCGGCGAATCTCGTGCCGCCGACATCATTAAGAACTGGATACGCAACCGCGCCACGTTGGAGTTCCTCGGCACATGGGAAATGATGTTCAACCCGGATTTTAAAGTGGTCGAATTTGACCACTTTAAAAATCATGCCGGATTGCCGACTTTCACGTTGAGCGCCAAACAGTGGATTGAGAAAACCGGGGCAGTCGGAATTTACGTCCAGTCCGGGCGCTATGGCGGCACATACGCCCACAAAGACATCGCCTTTGAGTTCGGTTCGGCTATAAGCCCGGTGTTTAAACTGTACCTGATCAAAGAATATCAGCGGTTGAAAGACGCGGAGAACAACGTTAAAAGAATTGAATGGAGCGCCAAGCGCTTCTTGTCCAAAATCAATTATCTCATCCATACGGACGCAGTAAAAAAGTATGTGTTGCCGCAGAACAATTACACCAAGCAAACCGAATGGATCGCCTATGCGGACGAAGCGGATTTGCTCAATGTGGCTTTGTTCGGGTGTACCGCGAAAGAGTGGCGCAAGGCAAACCCGGAACTTGCCAAAAACAGCAACATTCGTGACTATGCTTCTGTGAACGAATTGACAGTGTTGTCCAATCTGGAAACCCACAACGCAGAGCTTATCAAAGAGAACCGACCGAAAGCGGATCGCTTTAGAATTTTATATGAGATTGCCAAATACCAGATAGCAATCCTTGATGAAGCGGAAAGAATGAAGTCGAATCGGCAACATTTAGGAAAGACTGAGGCGGATAGCAATGATAGTGAAGAATAATCTTGCAAAGAAGCATGTCTATTATCTTGTCCGGCGAGGTTATTCTATTGGCGGGATGGTCAAAAGGAGGAAAGCAACATGAGTCGGATAATGGAGGATATTGCCAATATTACAGCGGGTAGAAGCTTCCAAAGCTACAAGTATAGCTTTGATTCGGTGCGAACTCCTAAGCCTGATTATGATGACAATCCCGACGAGGTAGAATCATGGGCGCGTGATGGCGAAACTATGCCTCAAAATATGTCCACCGACTTACGGGCATATGCCGCCGATCTTACTCGTAACCGCCCCGTTCCGTGCTTGCAGTACTTCCTTGATGGCTCAAGGCACGTTTACCATGTAGATGATATTTCCTACGACTCCCGCGTTTTCCCTGTCGTTGCTGGGCAAGTGGGGGTCGCTTGCTGTCAAAGAGTCGATAGGCAGATGCAAGCGGTGCAACCAACCGTCCGCAAGTTTGTGGTTTCTCTCCCCAATAAATGCGACAAATCCGGTAGGTATCCCGAAGCCTTTCTTGCCAACCTGCGGGACAAGCTCAACGGCAATCCCCGGCTGGCAGGGAAAGGGCTGTCGCTGGACGATGTCCTTACCTACATCACCGCCAATCCCGAACGAGGAGAATTTCGGGACAGAGGCATTGCTACCGTTCAGGACTACATGATCAATGAAGAGAAAGCCATGGTGGATTCGTTGGCGCAGCGTGGGCTTCTCTCGCAAACGGCATATCTGGTGAAAGACGGCTCTCTCGAATACCAGCCGATGAAGGGCGACAGCAAATACGCAAACCTCAAGAATTTTATAAACAGCTACCAGTATGTTATCGGTGTGTCCAAGTCCTTCAACCCGGAAAACTGCAAGGACGGCAAAGGCAACGCCAATGCCCGCGCCATCATCGAACTGCCGCAGTTCCACCGAACACCTGTGGCAAGGATGAGGGTTAAAAGGATACCCGACATTGAGTTTGCTGTATGGTATATAAGACTTCGCAAATTCCCGGAGCAGACCAAGACCCCATTCGACGGCGTAATCAAGGTCGAAAAGATCATGGTCACCGATGATGAAAAGCGGCATGGGCGCGGTTATGGGCTGGACACCGAGGACGCAGACATGATTTCCGCAACGCTCATTAATGAACGCTGCCCAACCTGCTACGGTTCCGATTTGCGCTACGCTAACCACCTGTACCCGGTTTATCTGACGGAATTCTACATCAAGAGCCTTTACCTCGGCAGTGATGTGTTTCTGAGTTTGTTTTGAACGGAGGCAGAAAGAATGGAACCCAAACTCATCGGCAGGGTTATCGCAACCGAAAAGAAGCCAACAAGCGTGGACACGTTTGCTTTCTGGACGGACAGCAAACTTATCCTCAATCCCTTTGACATCGTGCGTGTTGACCATGTGAACGGCTCGAAGTCGTATGGGGTGATTGAGGATATTTCGCACATTACCGATGCCAGCAGTTTCCTCACAAATTACATCTCCAGCGACTTCGGTGACGTTGAAATCACGCCGCCGACGTTCCGTGTTGGGATGAACTATGTGGATGCCAAAATCATCTGCAACACGGCGGGCATCTATATCCCAGTCCAGAGCGACGCAAAGGTATGGCTCGCTGACGAAGCCGAGATCACCTACGCCCTCGGGTTGGACAATAAGCACTGCGTCCTACCCAGCGGCTTCCTTGAGATGTATGAGAACACCGGCGGCACGGAGAAGGTTGTTATCCCCGTCAAGTTCGACCCAAGGTTTGTCATTGGACCGGAAGGGGCGCACCTCAACATCTCTGGCATCTCCGGCTTGGCGGCGAAAACATCCTACGCTATGTTTCTGCTTAAGGCGATTCAAGACAGCTATCGCGATGTCGACCCGGAGGACGGCAGCGTGGCTTTTGTGTTGTTCAACGTGAAGGGCAAAGACCTAATGGGCATCCATCTGCCCAACGATTTCACGGAAGACGGCAAAAACACAATTGAGCAAGCCGAAGCTGAGCGCAAGGATGTCCATGCAATCTATGAGAAAATGGGGCTATCGACCACCCCATTCGGCAACGTTCAGTACCTTGTTCCAAATGGCGAATTTGACCGCGCCGCTTCCGGCACGTTCCTGTCGGAAGCTGAACTGGAGGACTATGTCCAGAGCGGCATAGCAAGCCAGTTCGTGTTCACCTATGAGAAGGACAAGGAAGATCTGGACTTGCTGCTTTCCAATGTGGACGATTCAAACCAAACACTCGATGCCATTCAGGAATACATCATCTCCGGCGCGGGAGGTTTTGACGGCTGCAACGACTGGGAGAGCTTCCTCAGTCTTGTGAGCAAGCATTGCGACCCGACGGAAAGCCCCAACAAGAAAAACAAGGATATTCCGGTGGTTTCTTGGCGGCGTTTCAGCCGTATTATCCGCAAAACCATTGAGCATTCGCCACTGTTTGAGCGTGACGCGCGGGATACCACCGTCCGGCTGGAAGACAAACTCCGGCAGATTCAGCCCAACGATGTTATGGTCGTGGATATAGCCAACCTTGGGGAAATCATGCAGTCTTTCGTGTTTGGCGATGTAGCGCGGATAATCAACAAGCTACAGCTTGGTGAGTACGATCACCTGGGCGCAAAGCCGCCGAAGAAGATCATCATCTTCATCGATGAGTTGAACAAGTACGCCTCGACCGAAACGCCGAAAAACTCGCCGATTCTTCGGCAGATTCTGGACGTTACCGAGCGTGGTCGCTCCTTGGGTGTGATCCTGTTTGCGGCGGAGCAGTTCCGCAGTGCTATCCATGACCGGGTGAAAGGCAACTGCTCCACCCATGCTTATGGACGGACTAACTCCATCGAAACCAGCAAGGCGGACTACAAGATTGTCCCGAACACCTATAAGAGCATCCTCACGCGCTTGTCGCAGGGCGAATACCTCATCCAGAACCCGATTTTCCGCTCCATGCTGAAGATCAAGTTCCCTAAACCGCTGTATAAGCAGTTTAAGCAGAATTAAGAAAGGAAGATCGTCATGGCGGTGTTTGGGAAGAACATTCTTGAGAACCTTACGACAGGTATGTATTCCGACTCGCGGGTGGTATATCGCGAGTATGTGCAGAATTCGTGCGATGCCATTGATGCTGCTGTCAACGCTGGGATTATCGACCGAAAGGCAACCAGCATAGACATCATCATTAATGTTGATAAGCGGGAAATCCGCATCCGCGACAACGGCAGCGGGATACGCAAAGAGGACTTTATGCGCGTCCTGAGCGACATTGCCAACTCCGACAAAAAGCGGGCGGTCGACAAGGGCTTTCGGGGCATCGGGCGGCTCTGTGGCTTGGCGTATTGCAACGAGCTTCGGTTCGTTTCCTCTGCCGCTGGTGAAGAGGGTGCCCTTGTCATGACATGGAACGCTTACAAAATGCGTACCATGCTCAACGACAACGCCAAGCACACTGCAGACGAAGTGCTGGAAGCCATCATGCAAACGTCGCCCCAGCAAGCCGATGCAAGTGACCATTTCTTCGAAGTGGTCATGACAGGCGTGACCAGCCCTGACATATTGGACAAGGATATCATCAGGGAGTATCTCTCGTTTGAGATACCCGTACCCTACCCTAACAAGTTCATGTTCTATGGGCAGATATATGACCATGCGAAATCGCTGGGGGTTGCCATCGACGAATACAATGTGTTCGTCAATGCGCAGCAGGTTTTCAAGGGATACACATCCCGTATATATTCCAGCGGCAAAACCCACGACGAGATCAAAGCAATCGAATTTAAGGATTTCTACGATGAGAATGAAACGCTCATCGCATGGATGTGGTTCGGGCTTTCTTCTTTGAACGGGCAAATAAAAGCAGCCAGGAATAGCCAGCGCGGGTTGCGGCTCCGCAAGGGCAATATCCAGATTGGTGAATCCGGGACACTACGGCGGCTGTTTAAGGATGCTCGTGGCAATGAGTATTACATCGGCGAAGTATTCGCTGTGCATCCCGACCTGATTCCGAACGCTCGGCGCGACTATTTCAACGAGAATGCTATCCGGGATGCGTTTGAAACCAAACTGCGTGAGTTTTTCGACTACCTTTGGAAGCTCTGTAATGTTGCTAGCGATGAACGGAGTGCATACAGGGCGATTGAGGACTACCGCAAGACATTTACCGCATATACAGATAAAGCCAAGACCGGTTTCAGCGGCGGTGTTGGCCGCGAAAAGATGCAGACTGACTTGGAAGAAAAGCGGCAGAAAGCCGAGCGCGGACAGAGGACGCTCCAAAAGTCAAAGGAGTCCACGGACGATCCCATTACCGCCCGCGTCAAGATGATTGTCGCCACAGTCGAGACCCCCAAAGCCCCGGAACCGCTCAAGCCGCTGCCTGTTATTCCTGCCGCAGAAGCCCTGCCGGAGGGCAGCAAGAAACCGAAGCTCGTGTATATCACTGACGAACTCTCGCAATACCCCAAGG
The DNA here is from genome assembly GCA_031276135.1 of Eubacteriales Family XIII. Incertae Sedis bacterium. GTDB lineage: Bacteria > Bacillota > Clostridia > Peptostreptococcales > Anaerovoracaceae > JAITLA01. The sequence goes on from JAISNR010000184.1 coordinate 6,373, forward strand.
AAACGCGCCGTGTTGTCGGGAGGATATACGACCTGATCAATCAGAATGCGCCGGACATCGCGCAGGATTTGATTGCGAAGATTCACGTCGGGTTAAAAGTTAAGAAGGATTGATATTGTCATGCCACGCGATGTGCTTTTGATAGAGCCGAACTACAGGAACAAGTATCCACCCATGGGGCTGATGAAGATCTCCACGTACTATAAGCAACGTGGGGATAATGTTCGATTCTACAAGGGTGACCTCCAGCAGTTTGCAGCAAGCCTGTTGTGTGAGGAGCTTATACGGCTCCTTTTTGGTGTATCAGCCGATATGAAGTGGCGGCGGTACATCCCAGCCCTGACCGCATACATACGCTATGGGAAAAACGCTGCCATCCCTGAAGAAGAAATCCGCAACAATGACGCAACGCGGGACGATGCGGATATGCTGCTCGATTTGATCAGGGACTACAGGGTCAAATTTAAGGACAAGGACTACTTTGAGAACCCGCGCTTTGACATCGTCTGCGTGACCACGCTGTTTACGTTCGAGTGGGCAATCACCATTGACACTATCAACTTTGTGAAGCAGATGTGCAAAGACCATGACAAGGTTTTTGTCGGCGGCATCACCTCGTCCATCATCCCAGATGAAATCACAAGGGAAACAGGCATCGTCCCTATATTCGGCATACTGGAACGCCCCGGCATGTTTGACGCAGACAGCGATGTTGTCATCGATACCCAGCCCTTGGACTATTCCATCCTCGATGAGATTGATTATAAATACCCGACTACGAATGCCTACTTCGCTTATATGACGCGGGGCTGCCCGAACAAGTGCAAGTTTTGCGCCGTACCTAGGCTAGAACCGCGATACCAGAACTATATCCCCCTGCGCCAGCAGTTGGAAGCATCTCAGGCGCGGTTCGGCGAGCAGAAGAACCTGATGCTGCTTGACAACAATGTCCTCGAATCTGAGTGCTATGAGCGCATCATCGAGGAAATCATCGCTTGCGGTTTCGGGAAGGACGCAACGTATATCCCGCCCAACCCATATGAAATAGCCCACCGCAATCTGGTCGACGGCATCAACGACCGCGCCTATGTCCGCATGATGGTCGACCTGTACGATGCCTTGCTCACCAAATGCAATAACCCCAAGATATGTAAAGATAAGGCTGTCCGTGATTCACTCTACAAGCGGATTATGGATGCGGAGTGTGACCAGTACCATACGGCAACCAAAACGGCGATACTGGAGATGCACGAATACATCCAGCCCCTGTATCAGAAATATGCATATCGTCCCTTACGCCGCCAGCGGATTGTCGACTTCAACCAAGGCATTGACGGGCGGCTGATCACGCCGGAAAACATGGCGATACTGGCGCGGATCAACATCCGCCCTGTTCGGATTGCCTTCGATAGCTGGAAACAACACCGCATTTACGAACGCGCTGTCCGCGCAGCTGCCGCCGTAGGGTTGACTGACCTCTCGAACTATATGCTATACAACTTCGACGAGGAGCCGGTTGACCTCTTTCGCCGCATGAAGCTGTCCGTTGACCTTTGTGACGAACTTGGTGTAACCATCTATTCCTTCCCAATGAAGTACCACCCCATCGACGATCCGAAGTGGTTTCGCAACCGCGACTTCATCGGTAAAAACTGGAGCAAGAAATATGTCCGGGCAGTTCAAGCTGTGTTGACCTCTACACATGGCAAAATAGGCCGTGGCAAGCAGTTTCTTGAAGCTGCTTTTGGTACTGATGAATCGGAATTCCATGAAATTATGATGATGCCAGAGGCTCTCATTATCCGCCGATTTGAGCATGATCAATCCAAACGCGAACGGTATAACAAGGTTGCGGAATACGCTGACATCTGCGACACTCTCACTGACCAATGGCGTGAAGCCTTCAAAGCTCTAACTCCCAAGCAACGGACTCTGGCCGATTCAATAATCAAAAAAAATCGCTTCACAGACGACGATATAATTGTCGATGACCCTACGGTTCATAAACTCCTTCGCTTCTATCAAATTCAGCGACCGGAACACTGACTTTAAGCGCACAAGCGGACTTTCACCAAGTCTCGCCGGAATCATTTTGTATTTTAATCAATATCCGAAATACTCTTGACAACACTGTTCTAAGAAGCTGCGCTTCGTGCGCGAAATCAAGCTCAACTAGACAGGAATTCTTTCCAAAACGAATTCTCCGAGAAAATGATCCGTGTCGGCCTTGCGCGTCAGGCGGACGGTTTTGAAGCCGGGCAGGGCGATCGCTATTTCGTAATCGGCGTCCTTCTCCAAATCTTCGAACTCAAAATCGCCGAAATAGTTTGTTTTCGTGCTCCTCTGCCCGCCGCCGGTCAAATCGGTGAGCAGCACCGCCGCGCCCTCCGCCGCCTCGTCCTCCGGCAGACAGACGCTGCCCGCGAAAAACACGGTGGGGATGTTCAGATGCACCACATGGGTTTCGATGCCGCGCAGGGCTTCCATTTGCGTGACCTTTTCCGAAGCGATTTTTTTGCTGATTTCGCTTTCGGGGTCGTCGAGGTCGCCGAAAAAAAGAGCGCCGTTCGGACAGGCTTCGACGCAGCGCGGCTCCTTGAAGCCCCTGTCCAGAAGGTGCGCGCACAGCGTGCATTTCTGGGCGATTTGCAATTCTTCATTCCAGTAGATCGCACCGATCGGACACGCGGCGACGATGTCCTTCTGCCCTTTCGCCTTTTGCGGATCGATGATGACGATGCCGTCCCTGCGGACGTAGACCGCGCCGTTTTTCGCCGCTTTCAGGCAGGGCGCGTCCTCGCAGTGGGAACAGGGCGTCGGCACGCTTGCGGTCTTGATTCTGCGATTGTCGTCGCCCCGCTCCCATTCCGCGATGTTCATCCAAAATTGGCCCGTGTGCGGCTGCGCCGCAGACAGCTCCGTGGAGAATCCGCAGTGTTCGTCCTTGCAGGCCGTGAAGCAATTGTAACAGGACATGCAACGCGCGGAATCGATGGCCATTCCGTATTTTGCCATATCACACCTCCCCGCGGGCGCGTTCCAAGAGCGCGTACAGGCGCATGCCGGGGATCAGGGCCCCGTCGTATTTTTCGATTTCGACGAGCGTGGAGTTGGGCGCCATGCCGGGCACGTTCTTCCCCATCAGCTTGCCGGAGGTCAATATGTTGACGCAGCCCGCCTTGTCCTCGGAGCATTCGCCGGGCGCGACGGGTTCGTACATGCCCGAGGAACCGTAACAGTGCACCGTGTGTTTTTCCAGCCTGTTGCTCACCCGCGCCGCGCAGAACACGGCGCCGCGGTCGTTGAACACGCGCACGATGTCGCCGCTTTCGATGCCGCGCGCCGCCGCCTGCTCGGGATGCATGCGGATGACGGCATAGGGATTGCCTTGGACCACTTGGCGGTGCTCCGGGATTTCCCAAAGCCATTTGTTGTGCTGATCGTAATGGGTATGGAAGCCGAAGCGCGGGTGCGGCGCGATCAGATGAAGCGGATAATTCGCGTGCAACGCGGAACAATGGCCCTCCCTGCTCGGCTTATAAGCGGGCATGGGCGCCCGCACGTCGTCGTCGGGGTCAAAAGCCTCCAGCATTTCGGAAACGAATTCGATCTTGCCGGTCTTGGTGCCGAGCAAGCCTTCCTTTTGACAATCTCTGGAAGGATATTCGCAGGCTTTGCCTTCGACGAACCAGCGGAAGGCGGGGCGGCGTTTCCAATTTTTGGGAACGCCCGGGATGTAGTAACCGCGTTTTTGAAAATCCTCCCAGCTTATGCGCTTCGAGAGATCCGAGAACTGCCAGAAGCGCTTGCACCAAGCCTCTTCGTCGCGGCCCTCCGTGTACGCCTCTCCGAAGCCGAGGCATTTCGCCAGCTCGCTGAAGATCCAATAATCGCTGTGGGATTCGCCCAGAGGTTCGATCGCCTTCTTCTGATAAACGACGACCTGCCAATTGTTCCCGCTCTGTCCGTATGACGCATAGCCGCCGTTGCCGCTGTTGCAGAATTCCCCGATGTCGGTGCGCTCCAGATTGGTGCAGGCGGGCAGGATCACGTCGGCGAATTTGCCCTCGGGCGACAGGTGTATATCCTGATTCACGACGAATTGCAGCTCCGGGCTTTGGTACATCTTTACCCACTTGTTCGTTTCCGTCATGGAGCCGAAGAAGGTGCCGCCGTAGCGGTAGAACAGGTGCACCCTGCTGCAACCCTCCAGCGGGTAGACGTGTTTTTTGAATTGCTGTTCGAGCGTGAGGCCGCAGAAGCCGTCGCCGAGCCATTCGTCCCCGCCGTTCAGTATGGCGTCCGGCAGCGTCGGCCTGTACAGCTTCTGCTCGACGCAGTTGACGGCGGCGCGGTCCGCGATGGGTTCGTTCGCGATGCTCGATTTCGGGTCGGAATACCCGCCGAACCAAAAATCGTAATCGATCGGAGCGCCCGCGTTTGCGGTCCACATGCCGCGTCCGGGTTTCCCGAGGCCCTGCATGACGAAGAGATGCACCAAGAGCCGCGCGTAATCGCAGCCCCTGTCCGTGCGGCAGGCGCCGCCCCAGCCGATGCGCACGCCCGAACCGCCCATGGTGTTCGTGGAGGCCCAGCGTCTGGCCAGAGCCGTGATGACCGGCGCGCGGACGCCGCTTATTTCCTCGGCCCATTTGGGGGTTTTCGGGGTCCTGTCCGCGCCCCTGCCGCAGATGTGATCGGCCCATTCCTCGAAGCGATGCACGTGCCGCGCGACGTATGCGTGATCGTAGGTGTCCTCGGTGAGCCACACGTAGGCGATGGCCTCCATCAGCGCGGAATCCGTGCCCGGCCTGGGGCCGATCCACTTTTCCCCCTGCTTAACGGAGGTAAAGTTGTTGAAGGGATCGATGTATATGACGGAAATGCCCAGTTCCTCGAACCACCTGCGCCAGATATTGCTCTCGTTCGCGCTGTAACAGCCGTGGGTGGAATCGGGGTCGTGCGACCAGAAGATCAGGGTTTCGCAGTTTTGCAGGCAGTCCTCCAGAAGATCGAAGGGTTCCGGACAGCCGAGCCGCCAAAAATGACCGTAGGTATGCGACGCGCCCCAGTGAAAGCCCTCCCACGAGTCCGGATTGTCCAGCACCTGCGTGTATCCGAGCAGGTTGAAGAAGCGCTTAAACGCGGAAAGCTTGTATCCCAGAAGCCCCCAGCTGTGATGCGAGGATGTGCAGGCGGTCACGGCCTCCTTCCCGTATTCGGATTGAACGCGCTTTATTTCGCGCGAAACGAGCCCCAGGGCCTCATCCCAAGATGCCCTGCGGTATCCCGACTTGCCCCTGTTTTCCGTGTTGCGGTTCCGTCCGTCGGGGCTTTCCGTGAAGTCCTCCCGTATCAATGGCCAAAGGACGCGATCGTAGGCGTAGGCTTTGTCCTTGTCCATCAGTCCGAGCGCGGTGACCGTGACCTTGCGGGGCGGCGTGAACTTCCGGCCCCTCGCCTCGATGGTCCACGCGTCCGGATCGTCGTCCTTCAGAACCAGAGGGCGCACGCGCCGGATCCGGCCGTCCTCCACGTGTATTTGGAGCGGACCGCCGAGGGAATTGCCGTAAGAAATGGTTTCCGACATGGAAAATATCCTTTCAGAATGCTGTTTGCTGCGGTTTGTGTGCCCTGCGGCGCACGGCGGAAGCGTATGCACAAAGCATCGCGCGCCCGCGCGGACGGGGACGCCCGCGCGCCTGCTACCATTATAATCGCTCCGATTCGGAAATGCCAAATGCAAAACGTGGGCGAGCTATGTAAAAAAAGCATAAACACAAAACGAAATCGATTCCAATATGAAGGAAATATTATTAATTATTTGAATATTTCTCTTGCAATCGCGTGCAAAACGATGTAAAATGCAGACAACACGGTATACCGACGATGCGTTGCGGAGAAAGATTGCGCGGCTGTAAGATACGATTTCATGCGTAAGCCACGGTTCATTGACAAGATACGCCTGACCGCAGTATACTGATACTGCTTTTCATTTAAGATTCCGCTGATTCGCTCTTTGTCATTATATGAATTGCGAATCCGTATTGGGCAGAGCATGGCTTATTCCAAAAGGCACACTCAAACCCATTGATGGCAGGACAGCAGACGCAGGTTTCATGAAACGGAGATGCGATTCATGCGTAAACATTTGAATGAGATTATAAAACGGCTTGGATACGCTGATTCTCCATGCTTGAAATATAAAAGCAATCATTATGATTCAAAGACTTTGTCGGCGCATGCAAGCAAAGTCTTAACCGAGCTGTCTCCATTTGCGGCATATATGGCCGACGATGAACCTTTCGTCCTTTTCTTTGGCGAACCGTCAAATCCGGATGAGCAAAAAATCCTAAACCAAAAGATCTGGAATGCACAGATTCCGGTGGTTATATTTTGCGGCGCATTGACTGTTAAAATATTCAACGGATGCACGCTTGAACAAAGAACACATCTTCTTGCTGAAGCGGATACGATTTCATTTCGCGCGGTTGATGAGATCGATGAAAATTCTCCGTTCTCATTTTGGGAAATTACAGACCATAGTTTTTGGGAGAAATATTCCCGGAAGTTTAGCGGCAAAAAGCTGAATGATGTGCTGCTGGATAACCTTACGTATCTGACGGACAAATTGAGGAACGATCACCAAGTACCATTTGCGACCAAACTTGTGCTTCGTTTGATATTCATTCGCTATTTGATTGACCGCGGTGTGGACTTGGATTGTCCGGGCTTTTCTTCTGATGTTGCGGCTTCGAGAAAAGCATTGCTGGCATTGCTAAGCGATCGGGCTGCTCTGTACAAACTTTTCGCTCATTTGAAGGACAAATTCAACGGAAACCTTTTCGAACTCGACGGCGAAACACCGGACAATCTGACGGAATCGGCGCTTAGGGAATTAAAGGATTTTCTGTCCGCTGATATTTCTACGCGTTCCGGACAGCTTTCCCTTTTTGCCTTATATGATTTTAATATAATTCCCGTTGAATTGATTAGCAATATTTATGAAATTCTTCTTGGGAAAGAGGCACGGAACAAGCACAACGCTTTCTATACGCCCAAATATTTGGTGGACTATATTCTTGATATGACGATAGATGATTATATTGAGAATACCGGCGCTTGCAAGATTCTGGATCCGTCGTGCGGATCGGGGGTATTCTTGGTAGACAGTTATCGCCGCATGATTGAAAGCAGATTAAACGGCGAGTCGTATACTGAAAACGATGACCTTTTATGCGATACGTTAAAAGACAATATCTTTGGCATTGATCTTAATCCGAGCGCCATCGATGTGGCGATTTTCTCGCTCTACTTGGCCGTGCTGGATTATAAAAACCCCAAGACGTTAAAACAATTCCCTTTGCCCGATTTGAGAAGGAGCAATCTGTTGGTATGCGATTTTTTCGATGAAGATGAAGGCGGATTGAACGACTTGCAAAAAATTCCTTTCGACTTTGTTATAGGCAACCCGCCCTGGGGGAAGAAACCGGGCAAACATGTGGACTATTGCCGTAAGCACGGATATATGCGGTATATGCAAAACAACGATACCTGCCGGGCCTTTATTCTGCGCTCAAAAGATTTCAGCAAAGAAAACGCAACGTGTTGCTTTGTCCTGCATTCCACAATGCTCTACATGCAAGGCGGCCCTTCAAAGAAATTCCGCGAGCATTTGCTGACGAACATAAAAATCAAGAGTGTAATCGAGCTGTCGTCGGTCAGGAAGCTTGTGTTCAAGAATGCGGATGCTCCCGCCGTTGTTTTGTCGTACAGTTTTTCAGATGTGCATCAGAAAGAAAACAGGTTTGAGCATATTTCCATGAAAAGGAATATGCTCTTCCGATTGTTCAACATTATCGTTGTGGAAAAGACCGATATTAAAAACGTGCAACAGAAATTGCTGATAGAAAACGATTGGGCATGGAAAACTTTGGTTTACGGATTGACGGGTGATGTTGAAACCATACGCAAATTAAAAACAACAACCAAGACGCTGAGAGAGAGCATTGAAAATCAGCACCCTGCCATTATAAAAAGAACAGGGGTACAGTGTAATGACGGGGACTCGAAAGATGCATCCCACCTTTTCGGGCGTTCACTCCTTGACTCAAGAACCGCAATAGATCACTTTGTGTTACATGAAACCGGCGCGGTGCCTTTTGCAAAAACCAAAATACACAGGCCGCGCAATCCCGCCCTTTTTCAAGCGCCATATTGTCTTGTTAGGCGTGGACCGGACATGGGTGATTATACAATGAGGGCGGTATATTCTGAAACCGACTTTGTATTTCATGAAGCCGTTTATGCCATCAAAGGCGCATTGAGTCAAAAGAACATCTTGCTCAATATTGTCGGGCTTTTGAACTCAAAGATCTATGCCTATTTTAATCTGATGCTTGGCTCTTATTTGGGCATAGGAAGAGAACAGCGTCAGGCAAAAGAGGTTCTGTCCTTTCCTTTTGTCCTCAGTGACGATATTGCCGCGCAAGTCGAGAAAATACAAGAGATTAAAAAGCGAGAACATGCATTTATGGTCGAAGCGGAGGCTTCTGACGAAATTGATACACTCAACAAGATGATTCTTGACGCTTTTGGGTTGTCCGGCAATGCGTTTGTCGATTATGCCCTCCGCATACAAATCCCGCAACTAACAAAGAAATGTGATATTGACGCCAAACGCGAAGCGGCCATGCCCGATTATGAGATTTATTGTAAATATTTCCATGAACGTTTGTCTGAAATATTTTCAGTCGCGAGGAAATATACACAAATGAAGGTCTATCCCACTGTCGCAAGACACTACAGCGCGGTTGAGGTGATTGTTCTCGACGAAAAACCCGCCGAATGGTTGGTGCGCGCAGAGGGCAATGCGGAGAATCGGCAAAAGATATTCGCAAAATTATCCGCACACAAAACGAACAATCTATTTTATTCGCTCAAAGATATCCTGTACTTTGACGAGCGTTCTTTCTGCATCATCAAACCGAATTATTATAAGAATTGGCATCCTGCAATAGCAAGGCTTGATTTAATGGAATTGACAGGCCGGATCCTTTCCCGAAAGAACGGAGGGGAAAACTGATGGGAGGTTTCAAAAACGAGATAATAAACAGCGCATTTGATGCCGGCATCATAAATGTCATAATGGCTCATCTCACCAAATGCAGCAAGCAAATGAAAGCGGATTGCATTGCTGCGGATAACTTTTTGAAAAACAATGAGGATGCTATCACCAACAGGTTAGTTGCTGTGTACCTAAACACGCAACCGGGTATTTTTCGATACGAGCCTCAATCTCCGGAACACTATGACAGCGAAACCGGCTGTTATATTGGAAGAACGGACATCAAGGTTATCTCCCGGGACTACTTTCGAGATGAACAAGCTTATCATATTGTCGAATGTAAACGTATCGATGGCACAATTGCACTCAATCAAAAGTACATTACGGAAGGGGTGGAGCGCTTTTTCAGTCCCACGCCACAACCCAAATATTCCTCCTACTATCTGCAAAATATTATGTTTGGTTATGTTGTGCAAACCATTGATATTTCTGAAAACGCAGATAAAATCGATAAACTTCAAGGCTCTTTATTGAAAGGAGCGACAGCCTCCGCATTTACACTGAAGCAGAGAGAAAATTCGCAATATTATATTTATGCTTGCAGGTATGTTGCCGCCAATACAGGCCGGACAGAACTGCATCATCTGTTCTTTGATTTCGCCAATATAATATGCAAGAAGTAGGACATTTTTGACAGGGCGGCTTACAATCCACCCTGTCAAATTTCATAAAGCGATCGGTTGCCGTGAAATCAAGAGGAGAAACGCTTATGAAAATAGAGTATCTTCGGGAATTCACAGTGCTGGCGGAATATCTGAATTTCACTGCGGCGGCGGAACACCTCTACATCACGCAGCCCGTCCTGAGCCGCCATATGTCGGCGCTCGAAGCGCATTTGGACGCGCAGCTTTTCATGCGGAGCACGCAATCGGTCGAATTGACGGAGGTCGGCGCTCTGTTCTTGACGAACATAAAGAAAATCCTGTATGAATACGAGGACCTGCGCGCCCTTTTGCGGATGAAAAAACAGGGCTTCGCGGATCGTCTGCGCATAGGCGTGCCCTATTACGCCCTGAAGGATTATCTCGGGCATTTCCCCGAATTGTTCGAATCGAAATATCCCGAAATCAAACTGCAATACATCGTGGGGGATCCGACGGAGGTCCTGAATGCGCTTCTGCACGAAAAGGCCGACCTGATCCTGCTGTCCGGCAAAAACTTTCCGCGCTCCGAACAATTTGAATTTCACGCCCTCTTTCAGGAACCGCTCGGCGTGCTGATCGGCAGCCGGGACCCCTTGGCTAAGCGCAGGAGCTGCGCCTTGAAGGACCTTTCGGACAAGCTGTTTTTCAGCATAAACGATTCCGCCTATTTTTCCGAGCTGTGGATGCACACGCAAAACCTCTGCCGGAAGGCCGGCTTTGAACCGCGCGGGCCTGCGGCGATGAACCAGGCGGAGGCCGCCATCATCGCGATTCGCCGCGGCGACGGCGTGATGGTATTCGGGCGGCACATGCGCGTTCACGCCTCCGACGAGATCGCCTATCTCGACCTGACGGACGAAAACTGCGAACGGACGGTCAGCATCTGCTGCAAGAAAGAGGAACATTCAAGCACGACAAACAAATTTATCCGCATGTTTTCGAAATCGCGCAAGGCCGTCTGACGCGGTGCCGGCGGGGACGCTCCCGGCGCGGCGGTGTGCTTTTCGAGCGTGCCGGCATGTCCCCCGCGCATTATGCAATAATAACATAATGCGATTTTTTTTGCATTTCCGTTCAATATCGCAAAACGTATATAATGGTAACGAACCAAGGGGCAAAAGCCTCGGTTGTACTGCGGGCGGCGGATGGAAGCCTGCGGAAAATCGGAAAATTTTCGGTGAAAAAAGGAGGTTACCTGAAAATGAAGAAAACGAATTGGTATGTTGCGGCTCTCCTGTTGTTGACGATTCTGCTGATCGGCTCGCTTGCGGCCTGCGGCGGCGGCGACGCGACAACGGAGGAAAGCTCCGAATCCGCGACGACGGAAGAAACAGCGGAAGGACTGGCCGCAGACGACGGAAAGGTATACGAACTCTCCCTTTCCACGCACGATCCCGCGACTTCAAACAAAACAAAATTCCACCAAGAATGGGCCGACAAGGTTATGGAAGCCTCCGGCGGACGCCTGCAGATCACGGTCTACGCCGCAGGCGCGCTGGCCGGAGGAACGGCGGCTTTGGACACGCTTCGTACGGGCGCGTGCGACATCGCCTGGATCTATCCCGCGTATTTCCCGGGACAGTTTCCCAAGAGCGAGGTTTTGACCCTGCCGTTCGGTTTTGACACCGTGCCGCAGGCCACCAATGTGCTTTGGGATCTGTACGAATCCGAGCCCGCCTTGCAGGAAGAGCTGTCCGAGTTTGTTCCCATCATGATGCACTCCAATCCGAGCAACATCATAGCGACGATCGACAAATATCCGATTTCGAAGATGTCCGACTTGAAAGGCTTGAAGTTCAGGGCGTCCGCCGGCGCGGCGTCCGATCTGTTGCTCGCGTGGGGCGCGACGCCCATGCAGATGGCGCCCGGAGATATTTTCCAGGCTGTGGAAAAAGGCACGGTGGAGGGTTATGTGTTCGACCTGTCCGGCATAATCAGTTTTTCGCTGCAGGAGGTCACGGCGAACTACACGGATATGCCGGTATATCTCGGCCCGTACTATCTCCTGATGAATCGCAGCAGCTTCGAAGCCTTGCCGGAGGACCTGCAACAGATCATATCGGACCACTCCGACAGGGATACGTCCTTGGAGATGGCGTATGTCTATGAGGGCGATGAGCGCAGGGGCAGGGATGTCATTCTGGAAGCGGGAGGCAATTTCGTGGAGGTTTCGGATGCGGACGAGGCGGAATTCAGAGAAGCCGGCCAAACGCTGCTCACGAATTGGATCGAAACCAACACCGCAGACGGATTCGACGCGCAAGCCTTCGCGGACAAGGCGCGGGAACTCGCCGAAAAATATCACATCGATCGCGACGCGCTGAACGCCGAGTTGGACGAAATGGGTCTTTGATCCAAAAGTTTTCTTGGGGAGGTTTCGGATGAGCCTTACTGCAACGGCCATTGTCGGTATTTTCCTGCTGATTGCCCTCCTTCTCTTGGGCGTGAATATCGGAATGGCGATGATGGCGGTCGGCTTTGTCGGTTATGCGGCCGTGGTCAATGTGGACGCGGCCGTCGGGCTCTTGCGCACCACGCCGGCCGCGCAGGCCGCAAGCTACACGATGACGGTCATTCCGCTTTTCATCATAATGGGCAATTTCGCGTTTGCCGCAGGGATGAGCGCCGGCCTGTACAATGCGGGAAACAAGTGGCTGAGCCGCCTTCCGGGCGGTTTGGCCTGCGCGACGGTGGCGGCTTGCGCCGCTTTCGGCGCCATCTGCGGATCCACGAACGCCACGACGGCGACCATGGGCACGGTGGCCATTCCCGAAATGCGCAAGTACGGCTATTCGGATCGCCTGTCCACGGGCTGCGTGTCGGTCGGAGGCGGGCTCGGGATTATGATACCGCCCAGCTCTTGTATGATTATCTACGGCATCGCCGCCGAACAGTCCATCGGCCGGCTTTTCGCGGCGGGCATCCTGCCGGGCATCGTCGTCGCCGTCATCCTGATCATCACGATCGTCATACAGGTGAAATTGGACCCGAGCCTTGCGCCGCCCACGGGCAAGTATTCCCTGCGCGAACGCCTCGCCTCCCTGAAAGGGCTTGCGGATGTGTTCGTGCTCTTCGTCGGCGTGTTTGCCCTCATGTTCTCCGGCGTATTCACGATCAACGAGGCCGCTGCGGCCGGCGCTTTTCTGGCGATGATGATCTGTCTGGCCAAACGCGTATTCAATTGGAGGATGTTCAGGCAGGTGATGTTTGATTCCATCAAGACCACCGCGATGACCTATCTCATCGTCATAGGCGCCATGGTGTTCGGCAATTTTCTGGCCATTACGAGGCTGCCCATGAATTTGGCGGCGACCATTGAAACGCTCAGCGTTTCCCGTTACCTCATATTCGCGTGCATCATCGTGATCTATGCGATTCTCGGCTGTTTCATGGATGCGTTGCCGATGATCATGCTGACGGTGCCGATCTTTCTTCCCGTGATTTTGAATCTCGGCTTCGATCCCATTTGGTTCGGCGTCATCATCATTCTGGTCATGATGATGGGCTTGATCACGCCTCCCGTGGGGATGAACTGCTACGTGATGTCGGGGATCGCAAAGGATGTTCCGCTGTCCACCATCTTCAGGGGCGCGATCCCTTATACGTTCTCGCTTTTGATCGGCATACTGATCGTGACGCTCGTGCCCGGCCTGGCCACGTGGCTTCCGACGCGGATATATGGATAAGAAGACATGAAAAACATTGCAAAGACGATCGACAGGATCGCACAGGGTTTGAATTGGCTCGCATTGGTCTGCTTCGCGGGCATCATGTTCTTCATCGTGCTGGATGTTCTTCTGCGCTTTATCTTCAACCGCCCGATCCTCGGTTCTTTTGAGATCGTGGAAAGGCTCATGTTTTGCGGGGTGTTCTGTTCGTTCGCTTTCGCGCAGGTCGGCGGCTCGCACATTCACATCACGATGATCCTGTCCAAGGTTCCGAAAAAGGCGGGATTGGTCATTTTCGGATTGGGCAACCTGCTTTCGACGGGCATATGCGGCGTTCTCTGCTTTGCCGTCATACAGCAGATGCTGTTGGAGGCGGACAAGCACTATACCACGGCGATTTTGAAAATTCCGACGGCGCCCTTCTACGCTGTGGTGATCGTGGCCATGATCGCGTTCGCGATCACGCTTTTGTGGGCGACTTGCAAATGCTTTGTCGCGCTTTTCGACAAAGAGGCGGAGGCGGAAGTGACCTCCGCGTGGACATAGGCCTTTATTCCAAATCATTTCAAGGCGTCCGAAGCAGCTTCCCGAAGGCGGAGGGCAACGCGATTTCCTCGGCCAGCATGCGCGCATCCGCCCAGAAAAACGGGCCTTCCCGCGCCTCGCAGTCGATGAAGAAACAGGTCATATGCCATTCGACGTGCGTGAATACGTGCTTCCGCTCCTTTCCTTCGCCGGCGCGGACGGGGCGCAGACCCCATTCCCGCGCGAAGCGCAGGGCTTCCGCCTCGCGCAGGCGTCCGTCCGTGTTCGGAAGCTCCCAAAGTCCCGCCAGCAGGCCCTTTTGCGCGCGTTTGCGCAGCGCGATCGCATCCCCGCAGCGCAGGACAAAGACCGTCTTTTCTTCCTTTTTCCGCACCTTCTTTTCGCTTTTCACGGGCAGCTTCGCGACCGCATTCTCGCGCAACGCCGTGCAGACGGCGGAAACGGGACAGACGCCGCACAGCGCCGCGCCGCCCGGCAGGCAGACCAGCGCGCCCAGCTCCATAAGGCTCTGCGTGAAGTCGCCGCGACGGCCTTCGGCGGGATACAGCCGCGCGAGCGTCGCCGCCACCCGCTTCCTCCGGCCCGGCGCGTCCAAGGGCGCGGCATCGCCCGTGAGCCGCGCCATCACGCGCAGCACGTTGCCGTCCACGGCCGGCGTCGCCTCCTCGAAGCAGATGGAGGCGATGGCGCCGGCCGTGTAGGGGCCGATGCCCGGCAGGGCCGCGATCTCCTGCGGCGCGCGCGGAAATTGCCCCGCGTGCTTCTCCAGAATCACGCGCGCGGCCTTTTGCAGGTTTCGCGCGCGGCTGTAGTAACCGAGTCCCTCCCAGAGCTTCAACAGCCGCGCTTCGTCCGCTTCCGCGAGGGCGCGGATCGTGGGCAGCTCCCGCAGGAAGCGCGCGTAATAGGCTTGCGCCGTCGACGCGCGGGTCTGTTGCAGCATGATCTCCGAAAGCCAGACATGATACGGCTCGCGATCCGCGCGCCACGGCAGTTCGCGCGCGTTTGCCCCATACCATGCGAGCAGGGCTTCCGTCAGAAATGCGGCGTCTTTTGATGGGTTCATTGACCGACAATTCCACTATAACCGGAGCTTATTACCATTATGCGAACAATTCTTTATAATTCCGCTTTCCGTGCAAAACCCGATGCAGGATGACGCGCCTCGATGCCTCATCGACGACAAAAAACGCCAAATAATTGCCTGCCACAAGAATGCGAAATCCTTGAGCGGACAAAAATCCGTCGCGAGAAAAGGGGTGACGTTGCGGCATCCGAGAAAGAGCTTGTACTGCGGCGCGCATTTCTTCAACAAACTTCGCGGCAATCCCCACCTCATTGGAGCTTGTCGCGATGTATGCGAAAATCGCACCCATATCCCGATCCGCCGCCGCAGTGATTTCGATGTCAGACCGTTCCATCGGAACGCGCGACGAACGCGTCCAATACCCCCGCAGCCTTGCGGATCCATTGATTGTGCAACAAATTTATACTGTTATCATACCACAAATTTTTCTTAATATCAAAGGGTTCGCAATAGTTCGTGTCAAGTGATTGTGGGCAAAATATATTTCCAAAAAACGCTGCAATATCGTCGCGACTTCGGCGCGCGTGGCCGTGCCTGCGGGATCCAGAACGCCGCCGGGCTTACCGCCGACAAGATCTTCGGATACGAGCCAGGCGAGCGCTTCGCGCGCCCAAGAGGAAACGGACGCGCCGTCGGAAAAGCCGGAAAGGTCGGCCGCGCCGCCCGTGTCGATTCCCGCGAATTTCGCGTAATTGTACAGCATGACGGCAAGCTGTTCCCTCGTGATTTGGCCGTTCGGATCGAACAGACCGTCGCCGACGCCGGAAACGATCCCGTTTTCCGCCGCCCACAGCACGCCGTTCGTGTACCAGAGGTTCGCCGGAACGTCGCCGAAGCTCGCGCCGCCCGTCGCCGCGCCGCCCGCGTGACGCGCAAGCACCGTCACAAACATGGCGCGGGTCATCGTGCCGTCGGGGGCGAAGTTTGTTTCGCTGACGCCGTTGAAAAGGCCCGCCGTCACGACCGCGCGGATCGCGTCCGCCGCCCAATGGCTTGCCGTGTCGGTGAAGCCCGCCGCCGCGGTTCCCGACGCGCCGGGCTCGGCGCCGGCCGCCGGATCGGACTTTTCGTTCTTGTCCTCGGCCGGTGCGGCGGGATCGGTGCGCGCGGTCGTCACGCCGCCGCCTCCCGAATAATTGCCGCCGCCGCTTATGTACGCAAACGAAGCGGATATCGCGTGATCGGTCGTCACATTGCCGAAGGTATAAGCGTTTTCGGTCAACAGGGCGAGCACGCTGTTTCCGTCAACGAGCACGTCGCTGATTTTGTAACCGCCGTTCGGCGCGACGGTGAATTTTTGCTCGGCGCCTTCGTTCACGAGGACGGCGCCCGAGGGCGTTATGCTTCCGTTCGCGCCCGCCGTCGCCGTGATGGTGAATGTTTCTCCGGGAATTTGCGGCGGCGCGGCGGAGGGAAGGGCTATGTTTTCGAGGAATTTTACCGGTTCGCCTTCATGTGTCACCCATAGAGTTCCGTCCGATTTGACGAAACCGTCGTTTTTGTACTCGGCTACTTCGTATACATCCCATATTTTCGCCACGACAGTCAGTGAATTTTCGCCAGGATCCGCCACATCAAAGTTGTATTGATATTCCCATATGGATCCATCTGTTTTTTCCATATGTTTTTCATCCAACGAAATAACATCTTCCATCCCTGCAATGCGTTTCAGTAAGGAACTGCCGTCCATCTCTTCTTTCCAAATCCACACGCTTCCGTCTTTTTTTACGCAGATGCAGGTATTTTCACTGTCCATAATACGTGCATCCACCGCTCCTGTCGTGATTGCAATCGCGTTTGCGGGAGGCACATCGACATCGCTTGAAAAATCAGTCTGCGGTTGCCAAGCCATGAGGGTTCCGTCGGTTTTCACGGCAAGCGTGGGCGTATAATCCCATGCGTGATTGACATAAGCCACATCATCCATTATTTTTTGATTTGTCAAACCAAGTTGCCAGAGAGAATGATCTTCTGTGATCGCATAGCTGAGCGTACTGCTTGAACCGGGGTCCACATATATGACATTATTCACGCCTTTGACCAAAACCGGTTCCGATCGAAATTCTTCGCTGCCGTCACCGAGTTTTCCTCCCAAATTCTCACCCCAAGCCCACAAACTTCCGTCCGTCTTTGCCGCGTATGTACAGTATTTGCTCGAATATACGGATTTTACGCCTTCTAAAATGCGAATGGGCTTTTTATCCTCCCAAGTATCGGGGTTTGTTTCCCCGACACCAAGAAATTCGCTGTGCCGGGCATCACTCCAGCCCCAAAGTATGCCGTTGTTATCAACGGCATAGTCCACATTGAATGAATGCCATTCGGAGTACTCGGATGATACCGATTGGTAATCGTCAAAACTGCCCGCTATGGTGGCGTTGATTCTTGCGGATTTCTTGAGTGTATCGTCGCCCGCCGCAAACGCAGAGGATGTCAGGCCCGGCAACGCGGCGAAGGCCACAATCAATGAGAATAGCGGGATAAGGCTTCGTTTTCTGAAATTTTGTCTTTGCATGTAATTGTCCTCCTTTGAAATAAACGCCCGGTTTCGCAAGCGGAGAGATGACGGCGGCCCGCGCCGCACTTCCGATTCGGCCCGGCGGCGGGCGAACGCGCTTCCCGGCGCGTCCGCCGGAAAGCGCGCGCCGTCACAGCCGAAAAAGGGAAACAAAACAAAAACCGCTCGCATTCGTGCAACCACAAACGCAAACGGCATTCAATGCAAACAAGCGCGCCAAGACGGGCGTCCATCGCTTACGCCCTTGCGAAACAAGCGTCCGCAGGGTATAATAATGGAGTGTCAGGGCGTCGGGTTTCCCCGATATGCTGTCGGTGGGTTGTCACCTTCGGTATGGGGCGGCTTGTTCCTAGCAATCCGCCCTGTCCGGCACTTTATTCTGTTTTGTTTCCCCTGTGTTTATTATAAAACTTCCACAACAGGAACGCAATTGATTTTTTTCTTGTTTCAAAAGGGCCGTTCCGTTTGGCACAGGCGGCATGATCTGTAATAGAGGGTTTATTGCAAAATCGAACTGCGTCGATCGGGATCCGCAGCGGCCGGGAACGGCCGGGGGAGGTGCGCTTGTCCGGCATCCACATCATATCCGGTCCGCTGATCGGCGGGCTCATCGGCCTTGTCACCAACTACATCGCGATCCGGATGCTGTTTCGCCCCCTGAAACCTCTGTACATCGGGCGCTTTAAGCTGCCCTTCACGCCCGGCGTCGTACCCCGCCGCAAGGAGGACCTCGCGAACATCCTCGGGCGCGCGGTCGTGGCCAAGTTCTTCAACGCGGACGATCTGGAGCTCGTCTTCACGTCCGATTCCCTGAGCAATGCCTTTGCCGAAAGCATCGCTGATCTGCTCGGAAGCGAGGAGCTCGCGCCGCGCGATCTCGCGGGCGCGTTTGCAGACGGGGAGGGCTTTCGGGAGGCGCTGGACGCGGTCAAGGAGGAGCTCTGCGTGCGCATCTTGGCGGGCATCCTCAAAGCCGATCCGGCCTCCGTCCTCGCGCGGGCCGGCGCGAAATCGGCGCACCGGCGCTTCCAAGGCGCCTTTGCGGAGAAGCTCGGCGACGAGATTGCGGCCTCCGTCGCGGAGGCCCTGTCGCGGGACGTCGAAGCGTATGTCCTATCGGAGGGCAGGAGCGTCATAATGCCGCTTTTGGACGCGGAATTGGACGAGCTGTCGCGCGCGCCCGTCGGCAGCCGCGTGAATGCCGCGTTCCGTGACAGGGATGTGCTCGTCGGGCTGATCCGCGGCGTATACGATCGGTTCATGCGCGCCTATGTCCGCCCGATCGTATCGACCATAGACGTGGGCGGCATGATCACGGAAAAGGTCAAAGGCATGGACGCCGCCGAGATCGAGGGCTTGGTG
>JAISNR010000101.1 GCA_031276135.1 Eubacteriales Family XIII. Incertae Sedis bacterium
AAGCTCAAGCAGGTTTTGGCCAACCTCATCACGAACGCGATCAAGTTCAGCGGCGAGCGGAAGCTCGTGGAGATCGCGCTTTCGGAGAGGGACGGCGCGGTGCGCTGCGAAGTGCGGGACCACGGCGTGGGCATACGGAAAAAGGATCTGAAGCACATCTGGCAGCGCTATTACAAGGCCGACGGCAGCTATCTGCGCACCGCCGAAGGCACGGGCCTCGGGCTTTCGATCGTGAAGGAGATCCTGACGCTGCACGGCGCCAAGTTCGGCGTGGAGAGCGAGTTGGGCAGAGGCAGCACTTTTTGGTTCGAGATATCGGACGCCGACCCGTCGGTCGTCAAGCTGTGAAATTGAACAAAGGAACATCATGGATAAGAAATCCAAAACTGTGTTCGTATGCCAATCCTGCGGCTTTGAGAGCCCCAAGTGGGCGGGGCAATGCGTCTGCGGCGCGTGGAACAGCTTCGTCGAGGAGAAGCTCGCGCCGCCGCCCGCAGATCCGCGCCGCCGCGTGACGACGGCCGGCGCCTCCGGCGGACACGGCGCGCCCGTCCGTCTGCGCGCGGTGCGCACCGACGCTTACGAACGGCTCGACACGGGCCTCTCCGAGCTGAACCGCGTGCTCGGCGGCGGCATCGTGCGCGGCTCCGCCACGCTGATCAGCGGCGAGCCGGGCATCGGCAAATCCACGATCATCACGGAGGCCGCCGCCAACATCGCGCGGCGCTACGGACGCGTGCTCTACGTTTCCGGAGAGGAGTCGGAGGAGCAGATCAAGCTGCGCGCGGACAGGGTCTGCGGCGAACTGCCGGAGGAGCTCTATCTGCTGTCGGAAACGAACATCGAACGGATCGCGGACGCCGCCGCGCGGCTCGCCCCGGCCTTCCTCATCGTGGATTCCATACAGACCATGTACGCGGGCGCGCTCGAATCGGCGCCGGGCAGCGTGTCGCAGGTGAGGGCCTGCACGAGCGCGCTGCTGCGCTACGGAAAGGGCGAGGCCGTTCCCGTGTTCATCGTGGCGCACGTGACGAAGGCCGGCGACCTCGCGGGCCCGCGCATCATCGAGCATCTCGTGGACTGTGTGCTGCAGTTCGCGGGCGAGCGCGATCAAGACCTGCGCATCCTGCGCGCGCAGAAGAACCGCTTCGGCGCGACGAACGAGATCGGCGCTTTCGAGATGGCAGAAAGCGGTCTGATTCCCATAGAAAACCTATCGCAGAGCTTCCTCGAAAGCATGGACGGCGCTGCGGAGGGGGCTGTCGCGACCGCCGTGTACGAGGGCAGCCGTCCCCTGCTGCTGGAGCTTCAAGCCCTCACCGCGCCGGCCAATGCGGGCTTCGCGCGGCGCACGGCCCTCGGCGTCGAGCTCGCGCGCCTGAACATGATCCTCGCGGTGCTGGAGCGCCGCGCCGGCATCAGCCTGATCAACCGCGATGTCTACGTCAACGTCGTGGGGGGCCTGAAGCCCGAGGGCACGTCCATGGATCTCGCCGTCGCCCTCGCCATCTATTCGAGCTGCAAGGGCGCGCCGGTCGGCACGAGGACGCTCGCCATAGGCGAGATCAGCCTGACGGGTGATCTGCGCACCGTGCGCAACGCGGAGCGGATCGTGCGCGAGGCCGCCCGCCTCGGCTTTGCGCGCGTCATCCTGCCGAAAAAAAACGCGGACCGGATCGGGGAGCCCCTGTCCGGCCTGCGCGTGAACGGCGTCGCCGATCTCGGAGAGGCGATCGCCGCGCTGTGATACTTTTCCCTATTCCCCCTCGGCCTCGGCCTTGTGCGCCGCTATGATCTTCTCCGACAGATGCGCCGGCACCTCCTCGTAGCGTTCGAAGCGCATCGTGAAGCTGCCTCTGGCCTGCGTCATGGAGCGCAGCAGGATCGCGTACTTGAACATCTCCGCCTGCGGTGCCTCCGCCAGCACCTTTTGCCCGCCGCCGGCCTGCGGCTCCATGCCGAGGATCTTGCCCCGGCGCTTGTTCATGTCGCCCATGATGTCGCCCATGTACTCGTCCGGCACGAAGATCTCGACGTGCATGATGGGTTCGAGCAGGATGGGCTTCGCCTCGGCGATGCCCTTCTTGAAGGCCAGCGACGCGGCGATCTTGAAGGCGATCTCGCTCGAATCCACATCGTGGTAGGAACCGTCGTAGAGCACGGCTTTCACGTTCACGACCTTGCAGCCCGCGAGGGGACCCTTCTCCATGCACTCGCGCAGGCCCTTTTCGACGGCCGGCACATAGTTCTTCGGCACGGAACCGCCGAACAGCTCCTCAGAAAACTCGAATTCCTCTTGCGACGGAGAGAAGCGAATGTGGACGTCGCCGTACTGCCCCGCGCCGCCCGATTGCTTCTTGTGCTTGCCCTGCACGTCCGAATTGCCCTTGATCGTTTCCCTGTACGGGACCTTGGGATCCTTCTGCTCGACGTCCACGCCGAACTTCTCCTTCAGCTTGGCCGCGATGATGCCGATCTGTATCTCGCCCTGACCGCCGAGCAAGGTCTGGTGCGTTTCGCTGTTGCGTTCCATCACGAAGGAGGGGTCCTCTTCCATGAGCTTGTGCAGGCCGGAGCTGATCTTCTCCTCCTCGCCCTGCACCTTGGGCTCGACCGCTGTGAACAGGGAGGGCGGCGGAAAGCTCACGGCGGGATAGCGTATGATGTGGGCCTTGTCGCAGAGGGTGTCGCCCGTCTGCGTGAATTGCAGCTTGGAGGCGGCCACGATGTCGCCGGCCGGCGCGCTCGGCGCCTCGCTCTGCGTCTTGCCGCGCAGGTAGAACATGGAGCCGAGCTTCTCGGACTTTTCGGCCCGCGCGTTGTATATCTCCGAACCCGGCGCGAGCTTGCCGGAGATCACCTTGAGCAGCGATATCTTGCCGACGAAGGGGTCGGCGATCGTCTTGAACACGAAGGCGGAAACGGGGGCGGACTCGTCGCAGGACCGCAGGGCCGCTTCGCCCTTGGCGTCCGTCCCCTCGTAGGGCGCGTGCGAGGCCGGACCCGGAACGTAGCGCAAAATCGCGTCGAGAAGCTCCTTGATGCCCGCGCCCGTCATCGCGCTCCCCGAGAGGACGGGGACGATGTCGCCCGAGGCTATGCCGGAGGACAGGCCCTTCTTGAATTCCTCGTCCGTGAACGCCTCGCCGCCGAAGAATTTTTCGAGCAGCGCTTCGTCGGTTTCGGCTATGGCCTCGTTCAGCGCGTCGCGGTCGTCGAGCGTCACCACGGAGCTTCCGAACTTGGCTTTCAGGTCCGCGATCACCTTGTCCACGTCCACGTTTTCCTTGTCCGTCTTGTTGATGAAGAAGAATTTGGGAAGCTTGTATTCTTTGGCGGAATTCCAGGCTTTTTCGGTTCCGACCTGTATGCCTGCGAGGGCATCGACGACGATGAGGCCCGCTTCGACGGCGCGCAGGGCCGAATTGACGTCGCCGATGAAGTCGAAGAAGCCCGGCGTGTCCACGAAGTTGATCTTGTTCTTATTGTACTCGATCGGCACGAGGGACGCGCTGATGGAGTAGCCCTTTTCGATCTCCATCTTGTCGCAATCGGAAACCGTGTTGCCGTCCTCCACCCTGCCGAGCCTGCTGATTACGCCCGTGGCCAGCAATGCCGCCTCGAGAATCGTCGTCTTGCCGCATCCGCCGTGGCCGAGCAATGCGACGTTTTTAATGGTAGCGTTTGTGTAGCCCTTCATCAAAAACCCTCCTTTAGAAATCTTATGAAAACAGCAACGAAAATTCCGTCAATGCGAAAGCGCTTGAATCCAAGGGAGCCGCGCCGCGATCATCGTGACGAGCACGGCGATCAGGAGCCGGAGCACACACACGAACAGGACGCTCGCGCCTGCCGCCGCGAAGATGAGCGTCGTTTCGATGATCCCGTGGCAACAGTAAATGAAGATCGCCGTAAGCGCGAAATCCCGCTTCGAGAGCGGCGTGCGGCTGTTGATCTCCATGAGTGCGCCCGCGCCGTAGCTCACGCCCATGAACAGGGCCACGAGAAGCGGCAGCAGCGCGTCCTTGCCGATTCCCAAAACGCGGGACAGAAAACCGATGCCGGCGGCCATCCGCTCGATGAGCCGATAGGCCAGCAAGACCTCGATGAGGATCATGAGCGGCACGATGATCTTGAAGAGGCTCCAAACCGTCGATAAAGCGCCCGTGCACATCTCGCGCAGAATCGCGTCCCAAGGCGCGCTCACAACAGCACAGCCGCAAGCCGCGACACCGCGAGGCCGACGAGAACGGCCAGGCAAAACCGAAACAGGATGATCCGCCACACCGCAAAGCCGATCCGTCCGTTGATCGCGCTCTCCACGGGGATGGAGTGGAAGCACAGGTTGACCATCGCTATGGTCGTTACGGTGACCGCATCGAAGGAGAACCCCCGCATGGCCGCGATGCAACCGTACTCATCCGAGAGAATGCCGGCGATGATCGGCGCCGCAGCCTCGCCCGGCATGTGCAAGAGGGCCATCGCGGGCGCGAACAGCTCCGTGAGAAACGGCATGAGCGGCGAATATTTGATCAAAACCACCAAGATATAGACGGGCAACACGATCTTGAGCAACATGGCCCACGTTTTGATGCCCTTCAGCGCACCGCCCTTGGCGACGGTCAAAAAGGCGGTCATGCTTCTTCCAACGGCTTCATGGTCGGAAACAATATGACGTCGCGAATCGAAGCCGCGTTCGTGAGCAGCATGACCACGCGGTCTATGCCGATGCCCATGCCGCCCGTCGGCGGAAGCCCGACCTCGAGCGCGTTCACAAAATCCTCGTCCAT
>JAISNR010000120.1 GCA_031276135.1 Eubacteriales Family XIII. Incertae Sedis bacterium
GTGGCCGTGTTCTGCGACAGCGAGTTTTGGCACGGTTACAATTGGGAGGAGCGGAAGAGCGACTTCAAATCGAACCGGGATTTCTGGATTCCGAAGATCGAGCGGAATATGCTGCGGGACGTCACGGTGAACGCCGTGCTGGAATACGACGGCTGGACGGTGCTGCGGTTTTGGGGCAGGGAGATCGAAAAGAATGCGGCCGGCTGTGCGGACATCGTGGAGGCCGCGCTCGAGGATGCGGAGGAGAAGGTGCGCAGGGGTCGCGCCGCGCGCCGGCCGGGCGCAGGCAAAACTGACGCGGCGTGTGAGTCGTTCTGATTGGAATAGGTGAGTAGTAACTTGCCGTGAAAGTGCGGCAACTTATTTCTGCGTTTGCTCTTGCAGTTTTTGCTTTGTTGTTGTACTATATTGTTATACCCAGACATCGAAAAAAACACGCCGGCGCGGGTCCGTGCCGCCGCCGGAGGAATGCTGAAAGGAGCACGGCAACCGATATGGAAGGGAATTCGTTTATGCAAACCGACATACTGTTGGAATCCGGTACGAACGAACTCGAAATAATGGAATTCACGATTGCGGGGGAGATCTTCGGCATCAACGTGGCAAAGGTGCGCGAGATCATGAAGTTTTCGCCGGTGAAGCCGATGCAGAACGCGCATCCCGCGATCGAAGGGATATTCAAGCCCCGCGAGGACGTGATCACGGTCATCGATCTGGCAAAATACCTCGGCCTCGGCGCGTCCGAATATCTGGAGCGCGATATATTCATGATCACGGAATTCAACAGTCAGGTGATCGGTTTTCACGTGCATTCCGTGGTCGGAATCGACAGGATCTCCTGGAACAACATCAAAAAGCCCGATACGGTGATCTACGGCGGCGGCGAGGGCGTCGCCACGGGCATAGCCGAATACGACGGCCGGCTGATCACCATACTCGACTTCGAGAAGATCGTGGCGGAGATATCGCCGCTGACGAGCATACAGGTTGCCGACATAGAAAAGCTCGGGCCGCGCGTCCGCTCGAATTTGCCGATTCTGGTCGCGGAGGATTCCATGCTGCTTTCAAAGATGATCCTGGAATCGCTGCACAAGGCGGGTTATGTGAACACGATCAAGACCGACAACGGGCAGGAAGCCTACGACTTTCTGGAGGAAGCCAAGCATGAGGGCGACATCAACGATCACGTCGCCTGCGTGATCTCCGACATCGAGATGCCGCGCATGGACGGGCATCACCTGACGAAGCTGATCAAGACCGATCCCGTGCTCAAAACGCTTCCCGTGATCCTGTTTTCCTCGCTGATCAACGAAGAGATGAAGATCAAGGGCAAGGAGGTCGGCGCAGACGCGCAAATATCGAAGCCCGAGATCGCGAATCTGGTGCGGCTCATCGATCAGCTGGTCGCCTCCGAGAAGTCCTGACCCGGCTCGGCCGGGCACGGCGGGCGGAAGCGCGGCGCGCATGCCGCGCTAATTTTCGCAGCTGCGCATGGCGTGTATCGTGTCCTCGATCAGCCGGTCGAGCTCCCAGCCCAGCATGTCCGCGCCCCGTTCGATGACTTCGCGGGAGCATCCGGCCGCGAAGTTCGGGTTCTTGTACTTTTTCTTCACGGATTTTAACTCCAAATCCTGTACGCTCTTCGATGGCCGCATGAGGGCGCAGGCCCAAATGAGGCCGGTCAGCTCATCGACGGCGAACAGCACCTTTTCCATCTCGTGCTCCGGCGCGTGTTCCGCGCCCGACAGACCGTAGCCGTGGCTGACGACCGCGCGGATCAGATCCGTGCCCGCACCGCGCGCCTGCAGGATCTCCTGCACCTTGACGCAGTGCTCGTCCGGATAAAGTTCGAAATCCAGATCGTGCAGGAGTCCCGTCTGCGCCCAGAAATCGGCCTCCTCCGCATAGCCCAGCTTTTCGGCGAAGTACCGCATGACGCCCTCCAGCGTCAGCGCGTGCCGCAGGTGAAATTCCTCTTTGTTGTATTCTCCGAGAAGCGCCAGCGCTTCCTCGCGTGTGAAGTCCAATGTTCTTGCCATATTTGCCTCCGTTTGATATATTCTGATTCGCGTGTATCGCATACCGCAATTCATGCGGGTTTACAATCGTTCCGTTCCTTCCCTGCATTTTCAAGATAGGGCAATTCCTTTTTCAGGTCGGCTCGCACGCTCATTTGCCAGAGGAATTCTCCGACAAAAATCAATTTTTCACGCCATTTGCGATGAAGCAATGCATGCAGCAGGTTTTTCGGGGAATAGATCTTCGCGCTTGCCCGAATGATTTCCGTTTGCAGATCATACGGGGATATGTTTTTTGGAAAATGAACGACATTTCCGTTGTATTTGGACCAATCCAAGTGGAGCAACCGGCTCTTGTTCGCTTCGTATACGGGCGTTCCCGGCACGAAATACATCGACTGAATCAATACGCCGCGAATATCGTATTTCATCACAAAATCGGCCAGTCGGTCTCCGACGCCCTTTGTATGGTGATCGGCCCCCACGATGAAGAGTCCGCGCACATTCAGTCCGTGTTTCTGTATGTTTTTGATGGAGCGGATGACATCGTCGCGGGTGCATCTCTTGTGATATTGCGCGAAGGCTTCATCCTCCAAGAACTCAATGCCCATGGCGATTTCGACAAAGCCGGCTTCCTTCAGCAAACCGAGCATTTCATCATCGAAACCGACCTCATACCGCGCCTGTACGGTAAACGAATAGCGAATGCCGCTCTTGATGATGGATCGCAATACCGATAGGGCCCATTCGCGATCGGCGAAGAAATTGTCGTCCGTAAACCAGAGAATGCGATACAGGCGCGGCAACGGCCGTTTGTCTTGAAATTCTATGGATCGCCGCATGTCTTCGAGGATGTTTTCGGGGCTTCGGGTTCTGACATCCCTGCCGAAATGACGCACGACCGCGCAGTAGTCGCAGTTGTGCGGACAACCGCGCGAGGCATGTATCTGCAACCACAGCGTGTTGTGCCCCGCCATTTTGCGATACCTGTAAAGCAGATCGCGATCGGGGATTGTATCGATGTTCATCGGAGGCGGTCTTTTCCCCGTAAATTGTATCGCATTTTCGCTTTTGTACGCCACGCCGGGAAAATCGATGCGGCGGTCATTGCGCAGAGCCTCGATCAACTCCAAGACGGATTCGTCGCCTTCGCCGAGAAGGACGTAGTCGGCGTACCGGACGGCTTCCGTATAATTCATGGAGGCGTGCAGCCCACCCATCACGAGGATCGCCTTCGAATGTTCTTTTATGTATTGCGCCAGTTCATAAGCCCTTGTCGCGGCGAACGTAAAAAAACCGATGAAGATGATATCCGCGTCCCATACATCGTTCCATTTGATTTTCGAGATGGATTCGCTGTACATGAAGGTGTCGTCGACGGCGGTTTTCACAATCGTCGTCAATGTGAGCAGACCCACGGACGGCGTCCGGATGTATTTTTCGTATGTATAAAGGTTCTTTATGGATCTGCGATAAGGCGGATTTCCCGGTTCAATAAACCTTGCTTTGTCAATTTTCATGCGAAATCGACTCCCTTTGTGTTTTGTTCGGCCGAACGGCATCAATCGCGCCGAAATCATGCAGGAAATGCGAAACGGGGAGCGGATAAAACAAAGAAACGGCAAATGTCTGCGCGGCATTAACCGTTTCTTTGTCGCCGGGCGCGAACATCACGCGAAAGCGGTGATTTTGAAGATACGGGCTCAGGGTTTTTGATATAATTATACCATTTAATTAAAAATCAATACATAAAAGGCACTTTTTTGAATTTCGAAAATTGATCCGCATCATGCGGAAACCAGATTTCGGCATTGTACTTTTTCTGATACGCCTTTACCTTGCGCACACTTTCATGAAACGCGGGGCCGTCCTGCAAAACGCCGGGGACATTCCCATGGAATACGTAGTCCCCGTAGATGGCATCTCCCGGCAAAATCTTGACGCCGCTCTCGAGCTCGAGGATGCAACCAAGACAACCGGACGTATGTCCCGGCAAGGGCAACAGCGTAATTCCGGGGAAAATCTCCGTATCCCTGTCAATGTAATGATATTGTCCGACGGGACAGAGCACTTCGTCCCGGATATACCATCCGTGCGTGGATACATTCGTCGAATTCAAAACGGCGGCGCTTGCGTTCATGACCTCTTCCCTGCTGACGTAGAACTCGGCGGAATCCTTGAACAT
This sequence comes from Eubacteriales Family XIII. Incertae Sedis bacterium, assembly GCA_031276135.1. Taxonomy (GTDB): domain Bacteria; phylum Bacillota; class Clostridia; order Peptostreptococcales; family Anaerovoracaceae; genus JAITLA01. The sequence goes on from JAISNR010000120.1 coordinate 4,204, forward strand.
GGGGAGATACCCGGTATGATCCATGTGCAGATGCGACATCAGCACGTACTTGATGTCCGCAGGCTTCAGCCCCAAAAGCGCCAATTGGTTCTCCAGCCGCTCTTCTTCCGTGAACTCCGGCTTGATTATTGTCGTGATGTGCTCCGGCCAAGCTTCGCCGGAATCGGGCCTTGAACCCATATCCCACAGGATCCAACCGGCCTCGGGGTGTTGGATGATATAGATGATGAACGGGACGGTATACCATCTCGGCTTGGCGTCCGGATTTTTCCAAGTCATCATGGTGTCAAAACCGTTCACCACATTTGAATCAAGCGTACCCTTTCCGACAGAAATTATGCCTGCTTTCAAACCCTTCATAACACCGTTCCTCCTTTCCGACGATCGCACAAACGAATAACCGCAAAGCACGATTACGAGAACACTTGCATCCTATCATAAAAAGGAAAGTATTGCAATACAAATTTGCAGGACGCGCTGCCCCGTCAAGCGTTTTGAAAATCCGATTGTCATGGACATATATTTGCGAAAGGAGCGATGAAAATGGCGACATACGGCTACGTCAGAGTATCCTCGGCCGACCAAAACGAGGACAGGCAAACGATTGCCATGAACGAACTTGCGATACCGCCTTCGCAGATATTCACGGACAGGCAATCGGGCAAGGACTTCGAGCGATTGAATTGGCAAAGGCTCGTCGGCGTCCTGAAACCGGGCGACCTGCTTTACGTAAAAAGCATCGACCGCCTCGGCAGAAATTACGACGAGATTCAGAACCAATGGCGCGCACTCACCAAAGAGCGCGGCGTGGACATCGCCGTGATCGACATGCCGCTTCTCGACACGCGGCTGAACAAAGACCTGATGGGCACGTTCATCGCCGATTTGGTCCTGCAGATCCTCTCGTTCGTGGCGCACACGGAGCGCGACGGCATCAGAAAGCGTCAGGCCGAGGGCATCGCGGCGGCGCGGGCGCGGGGCGTCCGTTTCGGCCGCCCCGGCAAGAAGCCCCCCGAAAACTTCGCCGAAACCGTGAAGCGGTGGGAGCGCGGAAAATTGCCGATTGAGGCTGTTTTGGAACAAACCGGGCTGAAAGAAGCCACGTTTTACAGGCGTTTGCGGGAGCTCAGGCTTGCGAAAGGCGGAAAATGAGCTGTCAAAATGTCTGCTTTTTGATAGCCCGATCTTTATATGAATAAAATACCACAACTTTGACGGAGTTACAAGCGATTACAGGAAAATCGCATGGAAATTGTGTGGTTTTTTAAATTTTTGTGTCCGTGACGGCCTTGCGCCGGGTAAAATATACAATATATCGCAGGTATCAAAAAGCAGACCTTTTGATAGCCATAGTTTGCAAGGAGGGATGATCACTATGAAGAAACGCATTTTTACATTTGTTTTGGCGCTGACGATGTACCTGACGCTCGCGCCGCTGAACGCGTTGGCGGCGGAAGGCGCCTACAGCGATGTGCCCGCCGGCCATTGGGCGAACGGCGTAATCGCAAAATGGTCCGGCGCCGATTACGGCGTTCTCCAAGGCGACGGCGACGGCACGTTCGCGCCGTCGCGCGGAATCACGCTCGGGGAGTTGGCAACAATCCTGTCCAAATCTTTCGGTTACACCGAGCGGGTTTCGGCTGAAGTCACTCCCGCGTGGGCGGACGAGAGCGTTGAAAAAGCAATCGCGGCGGGCGTGATCGCCAAGACGGAAGCGGTTGACGCAAGCGTCACCGTCACACGCGAGCAGGCAGTCAAGTACATAGCCGTTGCTTACAACGTCGCGCCTGCCTTTGGCGAAACAAGCTTTGCGGACAACGCATCCATCGGTGCGGAATACAAACCGTATGTCAACGCATTCCAAAAACTCGGTTATGCGGCCGGAAAAGGCGGCGGCGTTTTCGATCCGCAGGGACAGTACACCCGTGCGGAAGCGTTGCAGGTCATTGAGAACACCACCGCCGAGATCGCCGACAGCGACATCGGCGGCAAAACTTACGACAAGACGCTTATCGTTCGCAAGCCGGGCGTGACGGTGAAAGACACTGTCGTCAACGGCGACCTGATTGTCGGCCATGGCGTTGGCGACGGCGAGGTCACGCTTGACAACGTAACGGTGGAGGGGCGGTTGATCGCCTACGGCGGCGGCGCAAACAGCATCCGCATAACGGGAAACAGCAAAATCTCTCTGGTGATCTCCGCGAAGAATTTCGGCGATCAGATAAGCTACAAGGTCGAGGGTGCGGCGGAAGTTTATAAAATCGAAACCACCCAAGGAACGAAGATCGTTATTTTCGGCAATGTAAACAGCGTTGACGTGGCGGAAAACGCGACGGTCACCCTCGCTTCCGGCACAGTTGAAAGCGTGGCGATAACCGGCAACGGCGGCGAACTGGTAACGCAAACAAACGCGTCCGTCAACTCGGTGTCGGTTGAGGCAAACGACGCAATCGTGCGCGGAAACGGCGCGGTCAAAGAAGTCAGCGTGGCGAAAACCGTTACATCTGGCGCAGTCGTTGACACCAAAGGCACAAAAATAGTCAATGACAGCGGCGTGGCGGTAACAAACGCGAGCGGTTCAACCGTGGCAAGCGGAAATTCAACGACCGCCGTTTCGGCCACCGGAAGCGGCGGATCGGGCGGCAGCGGATCGGGCGGCGGATCGGGAAGCGGCGGATCGGGCGGCAACACCGGAGGCGGTTCGGCTGCGGGCATCGACACGCACGAGGAGTTCGCGGGCGCGTTGCTTGATGCCTCCGTGACCTATCTGAACCTCGCGGGCAGCTTCACGTTTGAGGCTTTTGAGCCCGCTGTGTGGGACGGTGCCTATGATCAAGCCAAAGTCATCACCATCCCCGCGGGCGTCAAGCTTACCGTCAACGGGAAATTTCAAATCCCTTCCAAATGGGAAGTGATCAACAACGGCGAGATTTTACTGATTCGCGATTATGAAATAACCGAGGATTTGGAACAATCCTCCGATCGGGGCTACGCGACTGTGCATTCTCAGTCGGTCGAGGCGCGGAATTTGGTTGAAACCACACTGCAAAGCTTCGGCGCGGACACATCCCATGGCTGGGGCTGGGAAACGGTATTGAGCGTCTACGGCAAACTGAGCGGAACGGGCAAGATAGAGGTTGATCTGAGCAAGTACATTGAGAAGCTCGGTTATTCGCGCTTCGGTAACGCGCATATTGGCGCGGGCGCGACGATCGGCGCGGATATGAGCGGAATTTCCGCCCAAACGAGAACGGACGATGCCGATGTGCATTACGGAACGCTCTATATGTTCGTCGGCGATACATTCCACAAGTGGAGATCAACGGCTGACATCACGCCGGCCGTCGCCACGCAAGAATTTATCGATGCTTTTGCGGCCACCGCTCCAACCGTTGAAATCTACATGAGAAACAGGGAAGCCGGCCGCAAAGCCGATGTTCCTTCGCTGACCGTTCCGGTTAATGCGCATCTCGGATTCAATTTTTATGACGGCGGCGGATTAAATATCCCCGCGAACACAAAAATAACGGTGAACGGCATACTTTGGTCAGGTTACGTCTATGATGAGAACAACTCCGGCATCGGCTTCGCAACCGATCTTGTCAACGCCATCGCCGCCGGAAACCGGGAAAACTTGGACACCACGCTTTCGCTGTATAACGGCGCGTTTACAATTGCGGGCGATGTGACAATAGAGAATTTGCAGTTGTTGGAGTTGTCGTTTGCTCAATTGACGGTAAAAGGAACGCTTACGACCAACCACACTTATGTCAGCGATAGGACGCAGCAGAATCTCACGATAGAAAACGGCAACCCGTCCAAGATAACGGTCGCCCAAGGCGGCAAGTTCATCTACAAAATCGGCAAAACTTATGATTCGGAAACTGGAACATATACTGATTGGTACGAGTATGAGATAAGCGATCCCGGCGACTATTGGCGTTTAGACGGCAGATGGTACAAAGCCGACGAAACCGCAGTAATTGACAATGTTTGGTTGAACGCCCACGGAACCGTGAGTGCAGGCAAAACAGTTGAAACGAGAGTTTTCAGCGTAAGCGGCGACGGTCCGGTTACGCTCGGCGGCACGGTGACGGTACAAGCGCCGGAAGATGCGACAAGCCATTCTGCGCGAATCAGCTTTGGCAAGAACGCCGATCTGACCATCGATACGACCGGCAAGTTGGCGGGTTTGAGCCGCTATACGACACCGACGCCGTTGCCGGACAATCCAAGTTTCAACGGCACCGTAATAACCGGCGCCGCTTTCCACTACATGTACAAAGTGGGAAATGACACGCAGGCTTCAACGCGGATATCCTGGCAGGAGAACGGTCAATCTCACTCGCAAGAGATTCTCGCCCATCTCGGTTCAAAGATCACGCTGACGGCGGAAGGTCAGGCGCCGTGGCTACACTGCCTCGACAGCATCGACGACACTTCGCCGGCAGTCGCCGGGGTCGGCACCTATGTTTTGACCGCAATCGGCGACACCGGCTACGCGTGTTGGGTAAAGCAGTAGGCGGCAAACTCTCTGCGGAAAGAAGAATGCCGTCGCTGTCGATGCCGACAACGGTTATATTCCGGAATAGACCAATTGCAAGCACTAGACAACACCCGGCAAGGCGATTCCAAGCCCTGCCGGGTATTTTTTCGGTTTTCAAATCGGACATTTTGCCCGGTGTCGGTTTGTTCGCATGTGTTTGCCGAAAAAGCGCCGAAAAATCGTCACAGCGCAATTGGCTCAAAATCGCGATTTCCTTGACTTTGACGCGAAGTGACAATATAATATCTGTTGTACCGATCCTTCTTCATTTCAAATTGCGGATCGGTGTCGGCGCCGCGCCGCGCGTTTGCCGTGTGCCGGTTTTTCGGGATTGCCTTTTGACAGCTTCGCATGATACGGTTTGGGTCCCGCGCAATGGGAAACCGTGAACCTCGTCAGGTCCGGAAGGAAGCAGCGATAAGCGGATCTTCACATGTGCCGCGGATC
>JAISNR010000197.1 GCA_031276135.1 Eubacteriales Family XIII. Incertae Sedis bacterium
CCCGATCGCATGATTAAGGAGGTTATTGCCAACATGACATTTAACACCGGAAATGATGAGAGCACTGAAAAGACAATGGATGATTTCATGGAGGAAATCGAAAAGTCCCTGCGGCTCCCCAGAGCGGGAGAGATCGTCACGGGGACGGTGATTCAGGTTTCAAACAGGGATGTCATCATCAATTTGGGATGCAAGAAGGACGGCGTCATCCCAAAGGACGAGATCGCGCTTGAGCCGGATCAAACCCTGCCGGGCCTGTTCAAAGAGGGTGACGAGGTGCAGGCCAAGGTATTAAAGACCGATGACGGCGACGGGAACATTCTCCTTTCCAAGAAAAAGGTCGTGATCAACGAGCATTGGGAGGATATCAATCGCGCGCTGGAGGACAAGAGCACGCTGGACGTCAAGGTCATCAAAGAGGTCAACGGCGGCGTCATAGCGGTGTTCAAAGAAATTTACGGTTTTATCCCCCTTTCGCAGCTTTCGGACAGGTTTGTCGAAAAAGCCGACGAGTTCATCGGAAAGGTGCTGACCGTGCGCGTCACGCGTTTGGACCAGAGGCGGAACAAGGTCGTGTTTTCGCGCAAGGCGGTTCTGGCGGAAACGCGGCAGAAGCGCTTGCAGGAGATATGGGAATCCATCAACGTCGGCGACGTGATAGAGGGCACGGTCATGCGCTTCACCGACTACGGCGCCTTTGTCGACATAGGGGGCATCGACGGACTGCTTCACATCTCCGAGATATCTTGGGGCAAGCTCAAGCATCCGCAGGAGGTCCTGAAGATCGGCGAGAAGATCCCCGTGAAGATCCTCTCCATCGTGCGGGAAAAAGAGAAGATATCCCTGGGCTACAAGCAAAACAGGCCCGAGCCTTGGAGCGTCATAGACGAGAAGTACCGGGTGGGCATGGTCATACACGGCAAGGCCGTTCAGATCAAGGATTACGGCGTGTTCGTCGAACTCGAACCGGGCTTGGACGGCCTCGTTCACATATCCGAGATCGCGTTCAAGCGCGTGAACAACATCTCCGATGAGATTTCCGTCGGGCAGGAGGTCGCCGCGAAGATCCTCGAGATCGACAGGAACAGGAAGCGCATCAGCCTGAGCATCAAGGAAACCTTGGACATGTCCGCAGAGGACGACGCGTTTGCGGAGGACGCGTCCGAAACGGACGCGTTTGACGGGCCCGAGGATGTCGTGTCGCCTGCGGAGGAATACCCGGCCGAAGTCGCCGAGGCGGCATACCCGGCCGAGGCGTCCGTCGAAAGCGCAGAAAGCGCCGAAGTTGCCGAAGCCGCGCCCGAGGCGGAGGAAGCCGCCGCGCCCGAGGCTGAGGAAGCCGCCGCGCCCGAGGCATATGCGGAGCCCGAGGCGTCTGCGCCGCCCGCAGAGGACGCGCCGGCCCCGGAGGCCGCAACCGAAGAAGCGGAATCGTCCGATTCCGAGGCAAAGAGCGAGGAATGAGCGCTTCGCGCGGAACGCGCGGAATGAGAGGAAGCGGAGCTTGCGCTCCGCTTTTGCGCATTTTGGGCGCTACTTCTTTGCGCCCGCCGCCGACATCTCGATGAGCTCGCGCGCGCTTTTCCGCGTCGTTTCCGTGATGTTCTCGCCGCCGAGCAGGCGCGCGATCTCCAAGACGCGCTCGTCTGCGGACAGGGGCTCGACGGAGGTGTGCACACCCTCGCCGTCGTCGCTCTTTCGGATGGCGAAGTGATGCGCGCCGCAGGCGGCGATCTGCGGCAGATGCGTGATGCAGATGATCTGGCGTTTTTCGGCCATCCGGACGAGCTTCCTGCCGACCGTGCCGGCCGTGACGCCGCTGATGCCGCTGTCGATCTCGTCGAAGATCATCGTCGGTATGCCGTCGTAGTCGCCGATCACGGTTTTGAAGGCCAGCAGGATGCGCGACATCTCGCCGCCCGACGCGATCTTCGCGAGCGGCAGCAGGGGCTGACCCCTGTTCGACGAAAGCAGGAATTCGACGCTGTCCGCGCCGTTTTCCGACAGCCTTTGCCGCATGTCGCCCGCGTCATTGAAGCGGGCGGCGAACGCGGCGCCGCTGAAATGCAGCTCCGCGAGTTCGGCGTTGATCCGCTCTTCGAGCTCGTCCGCCGCCGCCCGCCGCAGGGTGTGCAGGGCTTCGCAGGTCCGCACGAGTTCATCCTCGCGCGCCGAAAGCCGTGCGGCGAGCTCGGCCTTGCGCGCGTCGATGTTCTCGATGTCCGCGAGCGCGGCGCGGAGCGCCTCCCCGTATTCGAGCACCTTGGCGACGGAGCCGCCGTATTTCCCGCAGAGCCGCTCGACCAGGTCGAGGCGCGCGATGACGCGGTTCATCGTTTCGGGCGAGAAGTCCATGCGGTCGTGCAGCGCGCGCAAGGCCCCGTTCATGTCCTCGAGGGAATAATAGGCGTCGGCGACGGTCTGCGCGAGTTCGCCCAGCTCCTTCGAATGGGCCGATACCTCCCGCAGGGCGCGCATGGCGGTGCCGAGTCCGTCCATGGCGCAGCGTTCGCCCTCGTAGAGGGCCTCGGACGCGGCCGACGTCCTCTCGTAGATCGCTTCGCCGTTTTGCAGGACGGCGAGGTTTTCGCGCAGCGCCGCGTCCTCGCCCGGCTTGAGGTCCGCCTTCGTGATTTCGTCCAGCTCAAAGCGCATGAAGTCGCGCTGCCGCGCGGAGGATGCCTCGCTCTCGCGCAGCGCGGCGCAGGCCCGTTTCGCCTCGGCATACGCGCGCCAAGCCGCCGCCGTCGCTTTTTTGGCGGGATCGATGGCGCGGCTGTGGTAGGCGTCTATGAGCGCGAGGTGATTTTCGGTCTTGAAGAGGGAATGGCGGTCGTACTGACCGTGTATGTCGGCGAGGCGCGCGGCGAACTCGGACAGCCGGGCGAGCGTGACGATTTCGCCGTCGAGCTTCGCGAGGCTCTTGCCCGACGCGCCGATTTCGCGCGTCAGCACGTGGTCGGAGGGCTCGCCCGCCTCGTCCGGGAGTTCGGCCGCGATCTGTATGACCGCCTTGCTCTTTCCGGCGCGCAGCATCGCCTTGTCAGCCCTGCCGCCCAAGGCGAGGCTGATCGCCTCGATGATGATGGATTTGCCCGCGCCGGTTTCCCCCGTGATGACGGTGAGCCCGTCCCGCAGATCGATGTCGATCTCCGAAATGATCGCGAAGTCGCGGATGCCGATGTGCGTAATCATGCGTTCACTTTCAGCGCCGCATTTCGTCAAAGCGGGCGGCTATGGCGGCCACGTCGGCGTTTTCGCGGGCGATGAGCAGGATCGTGTTGTCGCCCGCTATGGAGCCCAGTATGTTCGCGAACTGCAGGGAATCGATGGCTTCGGCGGCGGCGTTGGCGCAGCCGGGCAGCGTCTTGATCACGATGATGTTGCCGGAGTGCTCGATGGACTGCACGGTTTCGCGGAATATCTTGACGAGGCGTTCGCTTGCGGGCCGCTCCTGTCCCGCGTTCACGGCGTATTTGTACTTGCCCGCCGGCGTCAGGGTCTTGATCAGCTGCAGCTCCTTTATGTCCCGCGATACGGTGGCCTGCGTCACCCTGTGGCCGCTTTTTTGCAACAGATCCGCCAGCTTCTCCTGCGTGTCGATCTCGTGGCCGTTGATCAGTTCGAGAATCTTGTTCTGCCTGGAATATCTCATGGTCCCCTCCGCGAAAATGGTTGACGATGGCAAGATCATTATAATGTATGGAGGGACGCTTCGCAAGTGGCATTTTATTAAATTATTTTCAAAAAATGGATGGTGAAAAATCGATTGACAGCCGGAAGGATTTGTGGTATTCTAATTGAGCGTTCTGTGCCGAGGGCACGGAAAACCGAATGATCGGCCCGAGTACGGCAGGAAATTGCAGAGTTGGATGTTTCGACTCTGATTTTTAAGTGAGTGGAAAGCGAAAGAAGGTTCGTGCGATGAGAGTAAAGATCACAGTGGCCTGCACCGAATGCAAGCAGCGGAATTACGACACGATCAAGAACAAGAAGAACGATCCCGATCGTCTTGAAATGCACAAGTATTGCAAATTTTGCGGGAAGCACACCGTCCACAAGGAAACCAAATAAGGAGCGGACATGGCGGACAAGAACGACAGGAGCAACGACAAGGACGTCAAGAAGAAGAGCGCGCTGGCCGCGGCCGCGAACCGTGCAAAGAGCACGAACAAGGGCAGCAAGGGCGGCATTCGCGAATATTTTCGCGGCGTCAAGGTGGAGATCAAGAAGGTGGTGTGGCCGACGCGCAAGGAGCTCGTCCTGTACACCTGGACCGTGCTCATCACCTGCGTCGCGTTCAGCTTGGCCATCTGGGTGGTCGATACGCTGTTTTTGCAAGCGCTGAAGCTCACCTTGGGCTTCTCGTTCTGATGCGGCGAGCGGACAAATGGGCGGGAAGGGCGAAATGACCAAGGATTTCATCGGCGAAGCGTATACGGATATGGACGCGGCGAGCGAAACGGCGCTTTCCGCAGGCGGCGAGGTCCTGTCTGCGGGCGCGGCGGGAAAGACGAACCCCCTGCTCGACGACGAGGCGGACGACAGGGCCAAATGGTACGTCGTGCACACCTATTCGGGCCACGAGAACAAGGTCAAGGTGAACATCGAGAAGATCGTGGAGAACCGCGGCATGCAGGACTTGGTCCTGAAGATCATCGTGCCGACCGAGGACAGGGTGGAGATCAAGAACGGCCAGCGCAAGGTCAAGACCCGAAAGATGTTTCCGGGCTATGTCCTCGTCAAGATGATCGTGACGAACGAATCCTGGTATCTGGTGCGCAACACGCAGGGCGTCACGGGCTTTGTCGGCCACGGCTCCGAGCCCATCCCGCTCACGCGCGACGAGGTGCGGCGCATGGGCATAGAGAAGATCTACATCGACCTGGATATAGACGTCGGCGACACGGTCAAGGTGATCAACGGACCCTTCGAGAGCTTCATGGGCGCCGTTGAGGAGGTCAACATGGAGCGGCAGACCCTGAAGGCGCGCATATCCATGTTCGGCAGGGACACCCCCGTCGAGCTGGAGTTCGGTCAGGTGGACAAGATATAAACTGTTTAATAAAAGAGGTATGGTATGGCGAAGAAAATCGACGGCCTGATCAAGCTGCAAATACCCGCGGGTCAGGCCAATCCGGCGCCGCCGGTGGGTCCCGCGCTCGGCCAAAAGGGCGTGAACATCATGGAGTTCTGCAAGCAGTTCAACGCAAAGACGCAGGATCAGCCGGGCATGATCATCCCCGTCGTGATCACGGTGTACGCGGACAGGTCGTTTACGTTCATCACAAAGACCCCGCCGGCGGCCGTGCTCCTGAAGAAGGCGGCGAACCTGCAATCGGGCTCGAACGAGCCGAACAAGACGAAGGTTGCGACGCTGACCGAGGCGCAGGTGCGGGAGATCGCGGAGCTCAAGATGCCCGATCTGAACGCGGCGACGGTGGAGGCCGCGGCGTCGATGATCAAGGGTACGGCGAGAAGCATGGGGATCGTGGTCCAATAGATGTAACCACAGGAATGATTGATCGCCGGGCTGCTTGGGACGGCAATACCCTCCCGCAGGTCGCTTGCAGGCCTATCCCCGTTTGCGTTCCTTGCAAACGGTTGGAAGGCCCCATGCGAAAACTTCCCGGCTTTAGCCGGTTGGAGTTTACCGCTCGTATGCCCGCAACCCTGCTCCGGGTATTACCGACCCGTCAGCCCTGAATAAGGATCAGCAAAGGAATGTTTGAAGTGGGAGGCCGGGAGGCCGATCGAACCACGGGAGGGAATTATGCCTAAGAGAGGAAAGAACTACAAGGAGCTCGCCAAGCTCGTCGAGCGGGCGAATCTGTACGAGGTGAACGAGGCGATCGATCTGGCGGTCAAGACCGCGAAGGCGAAGTTCGATGAAACCGTCGAGGTTCACATGAAGCTGGGCGTCGACGGCCGGCACGCGGACCAGCAGGTGCGCGGCGCCATCGTGCTCCCGCACGGAACGGGCAAGTCCGTTCGCGTTCTCGTGTTCGCGAAGGGGCCAAAGGCGCAGGAGGCCGAGGCCGCGGGCGCGGAGTACGTGGGCGCGGAGGAATTGGCGCAGAAGATACAGAGCGAGGGATGGTTCGATTTCGACGCCGTCGTGGCGACCCCGGATATGATGGGCGTCGTCGGCAAGCTGGGCAAGCTGCTCGGGCCCAAGGGCCTGATGCCGAACCCCAAGTCGGGAACGGTCACGATGGACATCGAGCGGGCGCTTCGGGACATCAAGGCCGGCAAGGTGGAGTATCGCCTTGACAAGACGAACATCATCCACACGCCGATCGGGAAGGCGTCGTTCGGCATCGAGAAGCTGACCGACAACTTCAACGCGCTGCTCGAAGCCGTGGTCAAGGCGAAGCCGTCTGCGGCGAAGGGTCAGTATCTGCGAAGCGTCACGGTCGCGGCCACGATGGGCCCGGGGATCAAGGTGAACCCTGCCCGCTTGGTGTTTTAAGAATAATTAAATATGGCTATCAAGTCAGTTCAGTTTCGCCGGGCGGTGGGTCGGTATTGCCCTCCGGACGGGTCGCTGACGCTCGTGCAGGCGCTTCACTCGCTTCGCTCCTTCCGCTGCGGGCCTATCCCCGTTTGCGTTCTTTGCAAACGGTTGGAAGGCCCCATGCGAGAATTCCCCGGCCTCCGGCCGGTTGGAATTTACCGCTGCGGGCCTATCCCCATTTGCGTTCTTTGCAAACGGTTGGAAGGCCCCATGCGACGCGTCCTGAACGAACGTGAAGGAGAATTCCCCGGCCTCCGGCCGGTTGGAATTTACCGCTGCGGGCCTATCCCCGTTTGCGTTCTTTGCAAACGGTTGGAAGGCCCCATGCGACGCGTCCTGAACGAACGTGAAGGAGAATTCCCCGGCCTCCGATCAATTCCGGCCCGCCGCCCTTGGAATGTATAATCTGAGTTGCTTTAATAGGCATAAAATGTTTTTCCCTTTGATCGGGTTCCGCATTCCGCCGCACATCCGCCTCCCTTCCCGTTTCGAAAAGCCTGCCGCATATCCAAATCGCCGTTTCGTATGCCCGCTCCGCCGGTTTTCACGCTTCCGCCGCATCCGCTTCGGCCATGCTTCGCACTTCATTGTATTCCGTCCGCCTGCGGATGTCAATCCCGTTATTTGGGGCAATTTTGTTTTTTATCAAATTATTGGATTTTTCGTGCAACGAGAAGAAATCCTGTGACCGCTTCGCTTTTTATAGTATAATAGAAAAGGCGACCGTTGCCGCGCAGTATTCATTGGGAGAAGGGAGAACAACATGGAAATCGACAGGCAAAAGC
>JAISNR010000240.1 GCA_031276135.1 Eubacteriales Family XIII. Incertae Sedis bacterium
GGATACGCTTCCGTCTGCGTCGGCGACTGCATCGTGGACAGCAAGACGGGAACGCATTACCCCTTCCTCATCCGCATGGACGATCCCGGCACCCTGCCGGGCCTTTCCTCCGTCGCGGAGGCCATCTCGCGCCACGGCGCGATCGCTTCCGCGGAGCTCAACCACGCGGGCATGTACGCGCGCTTCGTGAAGGACCCGGACGGCGAGCTGTACGGGCCCGAGGCCGCGCGCGCGGCGGAGAAGCGGCGCGGCGGGGAGGGCGGTCCCCTGTTCGGGCAATCGGGCGGCACGCTGTACGGCCCCGTCGCCCTCGCGGACGGCAAGTACGGCGAGGTCGAGGCCATGTCCGAGGAGATGATCCTGTACATCGCCGAACGCTTCGGAAAGGCGGCGGCCTGGGCCAAGCGCTGCGGCTTCACGATGGTCACGGTGCACGGCGGGCACGGCTGGCTGCTGTCGCAGTTCATGTCGCCGTACACGAACACGCGCGCGGACCGCTGGGGCGGCAGCTTCGAAAACCGCATGCGCTTTCCGCTGGCCGCGATCGAGAGCGTGCGGCGCGCCGTCGGCCCGCGCTTTCCCATCGAAATCCGCATCTCGGGTTCCGAATGCGATCCCGCCGGCTACGATCTCGACGAGGGCATCCGGATCGCGAAAGCGCTGGACGGAAAGGTGGAAATCCTCCACGTTTCCGCCGGCAACCACGAGCACGAGCGCACGTTTGTCGTCACGCATCCGAGCATGTTTCTGCCGGACGGCGCGAACCTGCGCTTCGCGGCAGAGATCAAGAAGCGCGTAAGGACCCCCGTGGCCACTGTCGGCGCGCTGTGCGACCCGGAGATGATGGAGGAGATCATCGCCTCGGGAAAGGCCGATATCGTGCAGCTGGGCCGCCAGACGCTCGCCGATCCGGACCTGCCGATCAAGGCGCGCACGGGGCGCGCGGACGACATAAGCAAATGCATGCGCTGTTGCAGCTGTTTCTCGGGCTCGGGCTCGCACCGTCTGCTGCAATGCGCGATCAACCCGGCGATCGGGCATGAGGCGGAGGAGAAATTCCTGCCCGCGCCGCGCGCGAGAAAGCGCGTCCTCGTCGCGGGCGGCGGCGTGGCAGGCATGGAGGCGGCCCTGACCGCGGCTGCGCGCGGGCACGAGGTCATCCTGTGCGAGAAGAGCGATCGGCTCGGCGGCGTGCTTTTGTGCGAGGACAAGGTGCCGTTCAAGGCGCGCCTTTCCGAATACATCGAACTGCAGAAGCGGCGCATCGGCCGCGCGCCCATAGACCTGCGGCTGTGCACGGAGGTCACGGCGGCGTTCGCGGCCGCGCTCAAGCCGGACGCGATCGTCGCCGCGCTCGGCTCGCTGCCGACCGTTCCGCCCGTTCCGGGCATAGACGGCGCGAACGTCCTGTGCGCGGAGGAGCTGTACCGTGCGCCGGAGCGGGCCGGGTGCCGTCCGGTCATTCTGGGCGGCGGACTCGTCGGTCTGGAACTGGCCGTGTTCATGGCGATGTCGGGCAGACGCGTCACCATCCTCGAAATGCAGCCGGAGCCCGCAGTGGACCCCTACGGCATGCATACGATGGCGCTCATGCACAAACTGGAAGAGTATTCCATAAATCTGCGCCTGTCCACGCGCGTCCGCGCCGTAACGCCCGAAGGCGTGGACTGCGAAGGCGCGGCCGGCGGCGATTTCATCAAGGCGGATACCGTCGCCTACGCGACGGGGCGCATCCCCCTGCGGACGGAGAGCTTCGCGCTGCACGCCTGCGCGCCGGAGTTCTTTCAGATCGGAGATTGCACCGTCCCGAGAAACATCGTCGCCGCGACGAGGGCCGCCTATGCCGCAGCCTGCGATATCGGCAGAATCTGACGGCATCCGCAAAACGAAAGGAAGATGACCATGTACGAGCTGAAATACCCGCGCCTGTTCACGCCGATCCGACTCGGCGGCACGATCTTTCGCAATCGCATATTCGGATCGCCCACGGGATATCAAGACCTCACCTGCGAGCAGTTCCCGCCGCCGGAGGCCGTCGCCTATTACGCGCGCAAGGCCATGGGCGGCGCGGCGTCCGTCGCGGTCGGCGAGTGCGTCGTGGACTCGAAGCGCGGGCGGGGCGGCCCGAACCACATCCCCATGGACGATCCGGAAGCCCTCGGCGCGCTCACGAATCTGGCCGAGGGCATATCGAAGCACGGCGCCGTGGCGGTCGCGGAGCTCCAGCACGCGGGGATGTATGCGCAGGACTCGCAGCGCCTCGGCAACGACATCTACGGGCCGGTCGCGCTCTCCGGCGTCCAAGGCGAGCTCGTGCACGCCGACGCGGCCGGCGCGAAGGTGCTGGCCATGACGGAGGAAGTGCTGGAGGAAACGATAGAGGCCTATGCAAACGCCGCCGCCTTCGCCAAGCTCTGCGGCTTCGGCATGGCGCTCATCCACGGCGGGCACGGCTGGCTCCTGTCCCAGTTCCTGTCGCCGCATACGAACACGCGGGACGATCGCTGGGGCGGCGGCTTCGAAAACCGCATGCGCCTCCCGCTGGCCATCGTCGAACGCATCCGCCGAAAATGCGGCCCCGGGTTTCCCATCGAGTTTCGCATGAGCGCGACCGAGGCGCATCCCAAGGGCTACGACATCGACGAGGGCGTGAAAATCGCCATGGCGCTGGACGGCAAGGTCGATCTGATCCACGCGTCCGCGGGACATCACGAGATCCGGGATGCCTTCGTCGTAACGCATCCCGATATGTTCAAGCCGGAGGGCAGCAACGCGTACTTGGCCGCCGAGATCAAGAAGCGCGTAAAGACGCCCGTGGCCACCGTCGGCGCCTACACGGATCCGGCATTCATGGAGGAAATCCTCGCCGCGGGCAAGGCGGACGTCGTCGAGGTCGCCCGCGGGCTCATCGCGGACCCGGATCTGCCGGCCAAGGCGCGCGCGGGCCAAGGCGACAAAATCGTGAAATGCCTGCGCTGCTTCACCTGCTTCAGCAACCTGCTCACGAACCGGCAATTCTGCTGCGCGATCAATCCGGAAATCGGCTCGGAGCTCGAAACGCGGAGCGCGCCGCCGCAGGCGGAACGCAGGACCGTCCTCGTGGCGGGCGGCGGCGTGGCCGGCATGCAGGCCGCGCTCACGGCCCGTTCGCGCGGGCACGAAGTCATCCTGTGCGAGAAGGGCGAACGGCTCGGCGGTACGCTGCTCTGCGAGGAGCATGTGCCGTTCAAGGACAAGCTGTCCGCCTACCTCGGCGCGCAGGCGCGCTTCGTGGCGGAGTCCGGCGTCGAGCTGCGGCTGAACACCGAGGTCACGCCGGCGCTCGCGCGTTCGCTCGCGCCCGATGTCATCCTGGCGGCCCTCGGCGCGCGGCCCGTCGTTCCGCGCATCCCGGGCATAGACGGGCAGAACGTCGCCGGCGCGGAGGACGTGTACCGCAATCCGGATTTGGCGGGAAAGCGCGTCGTCCTGTTGGGCGGCGGATTGGTCGGCGTCGAGCTCGGCATCTTCCTCGCGGATCTTGGACGGGAGGTTACGGTCATGGAGATGCTTCCGGCGCTCTCGGACGGCGGAAATGTGCTGCACGCTCTGGCCTTGGACATCGCGATGCGCGAACGCGGCATCCGGACGGCGCTCTCCACGAAGGCCGCGGAGATCAACGGGCAGGGCGTCGTCGGCGAAACCGCCGGCGGCGAAAAAACGCTCTTCGAAGCGGATACCGTCATCTACGCCATCGGACAGAAGCCGCTTGCGGAGGAAGCGGACGAGCTGCGCGCCTGCGCGCCGGAATTCCACCGGATCGGCGATTGCCTGACGCCGAAAAACATTCGCGCCGCGACAAGAGCGGCGTTTTTCATCGCGAACAGCATAGGAAGAATTTAGCGTTTGAGCGGCTTTGATTGTACTTTTACCGGGTATTTATAAGCAAAGGAGGCGATCATGTCAGGAACCCAATACTTCTATTTGGCAAAAAAAGAAGAGAATCCCGAAGCGGACGCGGCGCGCGAGGAGGCGCGCAGCCGCTTCCTGCGCATGCGCAGCGGCGACATCGGCGGCATCGTGTGGGGCGGCGCGTCCTGGTACCGCAAGCCCTTCCGCGACGAGGGGCTCATCCGGCACAAGGCCGACAAGCTGATCTTCTTCATCGGCTCGGACCCAAAGGACGCGGAGAACCTGCACGCAACGTTCAAGCTGCGCATCGAGAACGATCTGCTGACGCTGACGCACACCTGCGTCGTGTTCATCCCGGCCGGCGTCGCGCACGGCGAGCTGTCGGCGGACCGCGTGGACAAGCCCGTCCTTTGCTGCAGCAGCCTGATCGGGACGGGCGACTGCGGCGAGGAGGCCGCAGAGGCCACCGCACCCGCCGGAACCTACGCGGGGCAGGCCGTCGAGCGCTACGAGCCCACGGACGGCAAGCTGCCCGGCGCGCCCGAAGGCTTCCTCACCCTCCTCCTGTGGCTCGACGGAAGGAAGCTGCCCGGCGCGCCCTACGTGGAGGCGGTCTGGTTCAACCAAACCAACGACACGGGCCCCGCGCCGCACGAACACGAATTCGACGAATTCATCGGCTTCATCGGCTCGGATCCCGCGCATCCCGAGGAATTGAACGCGGAGGTGCAATTCCACATCGGCGGCGACGCGGTCACGGTCACGAAGAGCTGCCTCGTCTACATCCCGCGTGGCGTGCGCCACAGCCCCATCCTCGTGCCGCGCATGGAGCGTCCGATCATCCACTTCTCGGGCGGCGTCGGCGGCGATTACAAGCGCGTCGGCTCGGAGAGCGACACGAACGCGTTCAGGTTGGGTTGAAAAGCGCGCGCTGCGGCGCGGGAAACGGTTAAGGAAGCCTTATGTATCGGAAATTGGATGAAAGCCTGCGCGCGGAAGAAGTGCGGGCGTATTTGGAGCGGATCGGCCTTCGGCGGCCGGCCGCCGCGGACAGGGCCGCGCTCGACGCAATCATTTTCGCGCATCAATGCAGCGTTCCGTTTGAAAACCTCGATTCTGCGGAATACAGAACCGCGCCGCATCTGGAAACGAGCCGGCTCTTCGACAAGATCGTGCGGCGGCGCAGAGGCGGCTGGTGTTTTGAGCTGAACAGCCTCTTTGCCTCCCTGCTGAAAGCGCTGGGCTACAGCGTTACCGCGCATTTTGCGCGGGTTTATCACGGGGACGAATTCATGACGAAGCCCTTGCATCGCGTGAATCTCGTCCAAATCGGCGGAGCGTCGCTGTATTGCGACGTCGGATTCGGCGGAACAACGCCTTCGGCTTCGCTCGTTGTGGAGGACGGCTTGCGGCAGGAGATCCGAGGCGAGGTGTTTTTCTTCAAACCCTGCACCGCGCGCTGGATTTCCCTCTGCACGGAGGCGAACGGCGCCGCGCTGCCCCTGCTGACCTTTGACAGGGAATCCGCAATTGCGGTGGACTTCACGGTGCCGAACGCGTTCGGCGCTTCGGCGAACATCCGTTTTCGGGACACGCGCATCGTCAAGCTGCGGCGCCCGGACGGGAAGCTGTCGCTGGAGGGGAACACGCTGACAAAGCTTGCGGGCGAAACGATGGAAACGCGGACGTTTCTTACGAAAAGAGAACTGTACAACGCGCTTGCGGAGGCGTTTGGGATCGAACTCGAACTCGACTCCGAACATTCGCCCTCATCTTGACAAATCAACAAAAAATTACCGAAAACGGAATTCAAACAAATCGAACGAAAGGCACGAAATGATCGAATACACGCTCATCCGCTCGCGCCGCCGCACGCTCGCGATCCACATTCAAGACGGCGAAGTCACGGTTCGCGCGCCGCTCCGCATGCCCAAGCGCGAGATCGACAGGATCGTCGCATCGAAGGCGCTTTGGATCGCGGACAGGCGCGCGCGGTCGCAGGAGCGGGCGGAGCGGCGCAAGGCTTTCGCGCTGCGCTACGGGGACGCCGTCCTCTTTCGCGGCGCGGAATATCCCGTCACCGCGCGGGCCGGCGCGCGCGCGGGCTTTGACGGCGAGCGGTTTTACTTCCCGCCGGATCTCGCGCAGGAGCAGATCAAGGCGCTGCTCGTCCGCGTTTACCGCATGCTGGCGAAAGCGCATCTGCACGAGCGCGTGACGCACTTCGCCGCGCGCATGGGCACCCGGCCGGCCGGCATGCGCATCACCGCCGCGAAAACCCGCTGGGGCAGCTGCTCCGCGAAAAAGAGCATCAACTTCTCATGGCGGCTCGTGCTCGCCGACGACGCGGTGATCGACTACGTCGTCGTGCACGAGCTCGCGCACCTCCGCGAGATGAACCACGCGGCGCGCTTTTGGGCGATCGTCGAGGGCGTCCTGCCGGACTACCGCGAACGGCGCGCGCGGCTCGGGGCGCTGCAGGAAAGGCTCGGTGCGGAGGATTGGGGCTGAGCAACAGACGAAGGGACGAAATTGTCAATGCATTTGAATCCAATGTCCCGATTCCGCAAGGGATCGCGCCCGCTCTCAACCCTTTCCTCCTGCACTCTCCTCGTATATATTGCGCAAGCAGAAAAGCAAATGCTTTTTGTCGGAAACCGGTCCGGTGACGCGGATTGACCCACGGCAAGCCGAGACGCGAATTTGCGGGCAAGGCCGGCACGCAATGTCGCCCATCAGGACGAGTCCCGTTTTGCCCGATTCCCCAACGCTTGAAAGACTTTCACTATGCCACCGCCGGCGAGAAAAGCAAGCCCCGGCCAAAGCGCAAGCGAGTTCATGCCGGCACCGTAGAATATTGCATGGTATGCGAAGGAAACGGCGGCGACGATGCTTGTCGATATGCCAAGCCTGTGCTTCTTTTCCAAATGGATTTGACGCCCCGCTCCGTAGAAAAAGGCGAACGGAACGGGAGCATACGCATACAAAACAAGGAGCAACATGAGAATATCTTCTCCCGCATTGCCCAAATCCCCGGTTTGCAAAACACCGATTTTTTCAGCGGCAAAAACCAAAGCGGAAAAGACGGCGGGAAACGCATAAACTATAAAAACAACGAGGAAACACCTCGTCAAATCCGATTTCGGTGCGCGTTTTGGCATTTTCGCTTTCCTCTTGTCTTTCTGCAAGGTCACTCCGCCGACGCAACGGTAAATCCGTATTCCTTCGTTTCCGTCGTTTTGGAGATTTTAAATTCTATCTTCGAGAAATGCGTATAGCCTTTGTTCAATCCGGTAGGAACGTAGCCCCTTATTCTGTCGTGCAACTTTTGAAATTGCTTGACGTATAGCTTGTCGAGTTTCAATACAAGCAATGCAACGATCGGTTTTTCAAAAACATAGCCTTCGGCATACTTTTTCAGCAAGCTGTCCTTAATCTTCATGCCGATCTCAAGCGGAAAGACCGCATTCTTATCCGTCAGCATTTTGTAATCCCGTTCGCGATTCTCCTGCGGCGCGTTTGTTTGCGCAAAATTTTTGACCTCAATGAAACAAACACGATCCCCGGTGTCAACCATGAAATCCACGGATTTCATGCCTTGACAGGCTTTTGCATCGCATCTTTCGACGAACAGACAGCGGCTGAAATCAAAGATCAATTCGCTTTCCCTATAAACGCCGGTCATCGGCTTCCACCCCCATCGCCCTTGCCACAACGGCCCTGTAGAGCGCCTCATCGGCCTCTTCAAGCACACTCTTGCGAAGATCGGAATAATTTTCCGCGCTGTCACAACGAATCGTGTCGTCGGAATTCTTCGAGAGATTGCAGAACAGCAACGAATCCCCGTTTGCCCGCTTTATATCGAAAAGCTGCGCAAGATTGCTGCTGTGCGTCGCGATGAATATTTGCACCCCGTTGCGGCAAAGTTCGAGAAGAATATCGACAAGTGCAGGCATAAGTTCGGGGTTTATGCTCTCTTCGGGTTCATCCCACAACAATATATGACCGCTGTCGAGCAATCCGTTGTGCAACAGCTTCCACAACAAGCCGAATTTTTGATAACCGCTCGCTTCGAGCGAGAACGGAATGGTCTTTCCATTGTTCTTTTTAACATAAAATACATCTTTTTCATAAACAATGGTGCCCTCGATGATCCCGCTTATTTTCTCCATGATTCTGCCGGCGGCAACCGGCAATTCGTGCATTTCAGGCAATTCGGCTTTTGACAGTATATCGATCTGCGTTTCGTCGAACGGCATTTTACGCTCGTGACACAGGGCAAGAAAACCTTCGGAGTGCGACAGCATTTCCATTGTGGGAATATAGACGGCTTTCATCATGCGCCGATTATGAAAAATATTGTCATGTGGATTATTGTCCTCCGAAATCGGTCTGTTTTCAAATGACATGCCAAAAAAAGGATTCTCGTTCTCCGCTTCATAAAACCAATAAAACGCGTATTCGCCCGACCCGACCCTTCCAACGCCCTGTGATTCATAAATACTCCGGTAAAAATCCCTCTTTTTAGCACCCCGGCTCGACAAAAAATAATCGGCAAGAAATACAGGGGAATTGCCGATCGCGCTTTCCGACGAATGCTCGCACAGCGCATACATGACTTTAAGCAATGTGGTCTTGCCCGTGCCGTTGCCGCCGATGATGACATTCGTACCGGGGCAGAAGTCGCATGAAAAACATCCTTTGAACACCAAAAAATTCTTTATTTCGACATTGTCGATGCGCATCGTCTTGTCTTTTCCATACATATCGATCGCAGCTTTCTCAATTGCTTCGAACAGTCGGGCTTCCTTGTTTTCCATATCCAAAAATCCCCCCTTGCGCGCCAACGCATTCCTGTTGGAATCACCGCACCCTTTGCGATCATTATACCATATATCCGCCTTTTGAACGCGATGGAATTTCCTACAGCAATCCCAGCAAATTCCCGATGGCGGGGTTGGAATTGCTCTTCAGATAGCCCAGCGCCGTCGTCATGGTCGGCGAGGAGCCGTCGTTGTCGCAGGGGATGAAGGCCAGACCTGCGTTTTCCGTGCGGATGCGGTCGCGCACGAAACAGGGCAGGAAGCCGATCCCGCGTTCGAGCTCGATCATGAGGAGCATTTCGTCCATGTTGTTGACGGAGATGAAGGACTCCGGCTCAAAGCCCAGCTGCCGCCTGCTGTTGTGCAGGATGCGGTAGGTGTTGGGGATGCCCTTGGGCCCGATGAGAATGACGCGCTCGTTTTTGAGCGCGCCGGAATTCACCTTCGTTTCCCGCGCGAGCGGATGGCGGATGCTGCATATGATCACGATGGGGTCCTCGCGCAGGCGCACGACGGCAAAATCCCCGTCCGGCTCCATGTCGTCCGGCGCGCCCACGCAGATGTCCGCGCAGCCGCTTTTGATGCTGTTGATGTGTCTGTCGGGCGGTTCGACGTACAGGGTCAGCGCCACGTCCGGGTAGTGCTCCCGGAAGGCGTGCAGCCGGTCCATCAGCACAAAGCCCTCGATGCAGCTCGGCAGCATCACGCTGATGCGGCCCGTCACGCCGGCGGCCACGCCGGCCGAATGGCGCAGGGCGATCTCGTATTCGCGCACGAGCCTGCGCGCCCTCTGCACGAAGTCCTGCCCGGCGCTCGTCAGTTCCATGACGCGCTTGTTCCGATTGCGGTTGAAGAGCTTGAATCCGAGCTCGTCCTCCATCTTGCTGATGTGGAGGCTCATGGCCGTCTGCGTGATGTAGCATTCCTTCGCCGCGGTCGTGAAGTTGAGCCGTTCGGCGGCGACGATAAAATACTGAAGCCCCTTGATATCCATCTCTGCCTCCGTTGCAACCGTTCGGTTGTCGAAACCGAACCGAAAAGACACCTCTTAAAGCTTCACCCCCGGCCGCCGACGGCCGGCCGTTTCAATTCTCGTCGAAAGCGCGCGAAACGATGTCCGCGATCAAATCCCGCGTGACGGGCAGCGGAGAGGTCACGATGCCGATCTTCGCGGCCGTTTCGCACTGCATGACGACCTCGTCCGGCACGACGGCCACGAGATCCGCCCGCTTCAGGCCGAGGGCTTTCATGTTCGGCAGCTCGATGCGCCGCATGAGCGACAGCGCGGCCTCCCGCGCGGCGCGGCCGATCTCCGCCGCGCCCGCTTCGCCCGGAAGCTCCCGCCCGAAGCAGGCGGCGAAGAAGCGCAGCTTTTCCGGCATGACGGGCGCGACGCGCTCCAGCACCTGCGGCAGACAGGCGGCGCAGCCGTTTCCGTGCGGCACGTGGAATTTCGCGCCCAGACTGCGGCCGATGTCGTGCGACAGATGGCAAAGGGCCCCTGACATAGCGATTCCGCCCAGGGTCGCGGCCAGCATCATGCCTTCGCGGGCCTCCGCGTCGCTCCCGTCCTCGCAGGCCCGCGCGAGATGCCGCGCCACGAGCCGGATCGCCTCCCGCCCCGCGACCTCCGAAAAGCTGTTCGCGCGCGCGGAGGTGTAGGACTCGACGGCGTGACACAGCGCGTCCATGCCCGTCGAAGCGGTGATGGCCGGCGGCAGTCCGAACGTCAGATCGGGATCGACGATGCCCAGCGTGACGGCGCAGCCTATGCCGGCGATGTTCGTCTTGATGCCGCGCTCCGTGTCCGTGATGACGCCGCCCGGCGTGCACTCGCTGCCGGTCCCCGCAGTCGTGGGTATGACGATCAGCGGGACGCTCGGCTGCGTCACGACCCCCTCGCGCCCGAAGTACCGGCGCAGGGGCGGCGGATTGGCGATGAGCAGCTTCGCGCCCTTCGCCGTGTCGAGGCTGCTGCCGCCGCCCACGCCCACCACGCAGTCCGCTTTTTCGGCAACGCCCAGCGCGCCGGCCTGCTCAACGGACCAATCCGGCGGATCCGGCAGCACGCCGTCGAAGCACAGCGTTTCAATGCCGGCGGCGCGGATGTTGTCCAAGATGCGGTCCGCGATGCCTGCGGCCTTCACGCCCGCGTCGTACACGACCAGCGCCTTCGCGCAGCCCGCGCGCCTGAGATGCTCTCCCGTCGCGTCGGACGCGCCGCGCCCGAACAGGATGGGATTGGGACTTGACCAAATACTCTGCATGGAATACCTCCGTTTCCTGTTTACATTCAATTTAATACAGATTACAATTAAAAGCAAATACTTTTATATGCATCTCGTGCGTCGAGAGGAGGAAAATCATGTCTGCGAAAAGTCCAAGCGGCGGCGAACGCGCGTGCGCCGCAGCCGAGCTGCTTGAAACGCTCGCGAAATCCGAAGGCCTTCAGAGCGTCGTGGACGCGGGAAGCGCGATGCTGGGAAATCCCGTGATCGTTTCCGACAAGGGCTGGAATCTCATGGCCATGACCGCGGGCGTCGAGATCCCGGACGACGCGGGCTGGAACGAATTCATGCACGGCGGCGCGCTGTCCCCGGACACGGTTTCATCGAACATCAAGAGCAGGCTCGCCGACCGAATCGAGCGGAGCGAGGCCCCGTTCTGCGCGCGGGAACAGGGCATGAAATACCGGCGCATGTTCGGCAAGGTCCTGCTCGGCGGACGGCATGCGGCGACGGTTTCCGCCCTCGCCTATTTCAAACCCTTCGCGGAACGGGATTTTGAGATGATGACGCTGCTGTGCAACGCCGTTTCGGCGGAGGTGCAAAAGAACAAGTACCTGTACTTCTCGCGGGGTCTTCCCTACGAGGACCTCATCGTGAACCTGCTGGAGGGGCGCGTCCGCGACGAAAGCGTCATCGAGGAGAACCTGCGCGCGCTGAACCTCAGCGTCAGAAAGCACATCCACGTGTTGGCCGTCGATATCATGGGCTTCGACAGCGAACAATTCTCCGCCTCCTACATGCGGGATTTCATCGAAAAGCTGCTCAAGGGGAGCAAGGCCGTCCTCTACGGGGGCAGGATCGTCGCGATCGCAAGCCATGACAGCGCGGGGAAATTTCCCGGCGCCGACATGCCGCAGATCGCGGATTTTCTGCGAAAATACAGCATGCGCTGCGGTGTGAGCCGCTGCTTCGAGGAGCTCTCCGCGCTGCGGGAACACTATTTGCAAGCCATCGAGGCCCTGCGCCTCGGCCCGCGCCAAAACGACGAGGCCCGCGTGTACTTCTACGACGACTGCGCGATCCACCACATCGCAAGGCTCTGCGCCGAGAGTGCGGACCTGCGCACGCTGTGCCATCCCAAGCTCTCGCGGCTTCTAAAGTACGACGCGGCGCGCGGAACCGCGTTCACGCGGACGCTGCGCACCTATCTGCGCTGCGCGCGAAACATCACCGACACCGCCGCCGCGCTGCACATGCACCGAAACTCCGTGATCTACCAGCTGCGCAGGATCGAGGAGATGCTGGACCTCCGGCTCTCCGACAGCGACGCGCTCCTGCACATCGAGCTGTCCTTCCGCTTCATGGAATACAGCGACGGCGAAAACGCGTCAAAGTCAAAGTGAAATAGCTTCCTTCCAGAAAGTGTTTGGTGTTTCTTCCATATTAACCCATAAATGCTTGTGATAGGTGTACTCCTCCAGCACGAGGACGGAATTCTCCTTCGTCCAGCCGGATTCCTTTTGGCCGCCCCACGGCGTTTCGCTGACGATGGCCAGATGCTGGTTCACCCATGCCGTGCCCACCTTCAGCTCTTCGGTGAGCAGCATCGCCTTTCGGTAATCCGCAGACCACACGGAGGCGCACAGCCCGTATCTGCTGTCGTTCGCGAGCGCGACCGCCTCCTCGGGCGTCTTGACCTTCATGACGCCGACGACGGGGGCGAAGATCTCCTCCTGCATGAGCTCCATGCGGTTGTCGTATACCTCGAAGATGGTCGGCATGACGAAGGCGCCATTCACCGTATCCGGACTCGTGGGACGCTCCCCGCCGAGCAGGACCTTCGCGCCCGCTGCCTTCGCGCCCGCGATGAAGCGTTCCGCCGTGTCGCGGCAGGCGTTGTAGGCCAAGGGGCCCATCATGGTCCCCGGGTCCATCGGATCCCCGACGACGATCTTCGAGGCGGACCTTACGAAACGCTCCACGAACGCGTCGTAGATGCCCGCCTGCACGTAAAAGCGGCTCGGGGAACCGCAGTTCTGACCGGAATTGAAGAAGGCGGCGTAGGTCGCGCCCTCCACGGCCGCGTTCAAACGCGCGTCGTCCAGCACGATCATCGCGTTCTTGCCGCCGAGCTCGGAGGCCACGGGCATGACGCGGGGAGCGGCAAGGCTCATGATGCGCTTGCCGACGTCCGAATCGCCCGTGAAGTTGATCTTGTCGATGCCGGGATGCCTGACGATGGCCTCGCCGACGCTCGGCCCGGGGCCCGTCACGATGTTGACGACGCCGGCGGGGATGCCGGCCTCGACGATGTACTCGCCCAGCTTGAGCACGGTGAGCGGCGCGCAGGAGGCGGGTTTCAGCACGACCGTGTTGCCCGTGATGAGGGCCGGCGCCAGCTTGGAAACCGCCGTCACCAGCGGGAAATTCCACGGCGTGATGAGGCCGACGACGCCGCAGGGCTCGCGGAAGGTCATCACGCGCGCGCTCGGGTCCGCGCTGATCGTGAGCCCGGTCAGGCCCCGGCCGAGGCCGGCGATGAACTCGAATTCCGCCGGCGCGAAGGGGATGTCGAATTTGCTCGTCTTGCCGATGGGCCCGCCGTACTGGGCCGTTTCCAACAGGGCCAACTCCTTTTCGTGCGCGCGCAGGATCGCGGCCAAGCGCATCAGAAGCTCGCTGCGCTCGCCCACGTAGGTGTTCCGCCAGGCCGCGCGCGCTTTCTGTGCGGCGGCCACGGCCAGATCCACATCCTCGGGGCCGCACTTCGGGACCGCATCGACGACCGTGTTGTCGGCGGGATTGACGACATCCATCGTTTCGCCGCTCAGCGACTTCCTGAGCTCGCCGTCGATCAGTATTTTATACTCGTAAGCCATGGTTTTTTCTCCCTATTCTCCGTAGTGCACGCAGACCAATTTTTGATCCGTAAACTCCGCCATACCGTACAGGCCGCCCTCCTTGCCGATGCCGCTCTCCTTGACGCTCGTGCCCCAGGGCTGTTCGTTCGAGAGCATCTGGCAGTTGACGAACACCGCGCCGACGTGCAGCCGGTCCACGAGCTTCAGGCCGCGCGAAATGTCGCGCGTCCACACGTGCGCGCAGAGTCCGTAGCGCGAATCGTTCGCCAGGGACACGATGTCGTCGCCCTCTTTGTATTTGATGATGACCGCGACGGGGCCGAATATCTCGTCGCGGGCGGCCTGCATGTCGTGCCGGCAGTCGGCCAGCACGGTGGGCGCGATGAAGAAGCCCTTTTCCGACACCTCCCCGCCGAACGCGAGCCGCGCCCCTTCTTTCAGTGCGCTCTCGATGTAACCCGCCACCTTGCTTTGGTGCTCGCGGCTCACCAGCGGGCCCATCGTCGTCGCTTCGTCCTCGGGATCGCCGACCTTGACGGTCTTGGCATACAGAACAAATTTTTCCACAAATTCGTCGTAGACCGCTTCGTGGACGTAATAGCGGCCGGGCCCGGAGCAGTGCTGCCCGCTGTTGTTGAACTGCCGCCACGCCAGCACCTTCAGCGCCGCGTCGATGTCCGCGTCCGCAAAGACCAGCACGGGATTGTTGCCGCCCAGCTCCATGACGCATTTCTTCACGGTGGGGGCGGCGGAGGCGAGAATGCTCTTGCCTGTTTCGCTGCTGCCCGTGAAGCCGATCATATCGACGCCTGGGTGCGCGGCCAGCGCCGCGCCGACGCCGGCGCCCGATCCCGTGATCACGTTGACGGCGCCCGGGGGCAGACCTTCGGCCTTCGACAGCACCTCCGCGAAGTGCAGGCCGATCGCCGAATTGATGCTCGGCGGTTTCAGCACGCAGGTGTTGCCGACGGCCAAGGCCGGCGCCAGCTTCACGGCCGTCATGATCGTGGGCAGGTTCCAGGGGATGATGAAGCCGACGACGCCGACCGGCTCGCGCTTCACATAGCTCAGCCTTTCGCCCGGAACGGGGATCTGCTCGCCCATGAGCCCCGAAGCCGCGTTCGCGCTCCATTCGAATTTCTCGGCCGCGCCCATGCACACGCCGAAAGCGTCGCGGTAGGGCGTGCCGTGCTCGAGCCCCTCCAGCAGGGCCATCTCATGTGCGTGTTCGCGGATCAGCGCGGCGATGCGGAACAGCGCCTTGTTGCGCTCGGCCTGCGGCAGACCCGACCACGCGGGGAAGGTCGCGCGCGCCGCGCGCACGGCGCGGTCCGCATCCGCGGGGCCCGCGGACGGCGCGCGGCAGACGGGCTCGCCCGTGGACGGGTTCAGCGTGGTGATGACCTCGCCCGAAGCGGCATCCTCCCACCGGCCGCCGATGTACATCTTGTATTCTTTCATACTCGATCCTCCTCTGTCAGGGTTACGACCTATAGTTCCAATCAAAAGCACTCAAAATTGCGTGGCATTTGAGTGGTTACCTCTCCGACATCAGAAACGACTGGCCGTGGGAATACACATACCCCATCCCCCCGCCGACGTAGAGGCAGAGCCCCGTGATGTACGCGGACAGCTCCGACGCGAAGAACAGCGCCGGCCCCGCGATGTCGTCCGCCGTGCCGAGGCGTTCCATCGGCACCTCCCGCATCGCGATGCCCTTGAAAAGCGCGTCGCGCGCCGGCCCCTCCTCCACGAGCTCATCCCAAAACGAGGTCACGATCGGCCCCGGCTTGATGCAGTTCACGCGGATGCCGAGGGGCGCCACCTCCGTGGCCAGATTGACCGTGAGCGATTCGCAGGCGCCCTTGGCCATGTGGTAATCGTAGGCGGGCGTCGTGGGGTTGAAGGCGCCGTTCGACGAACAGATGATGATCTTGCCGGACCGCCGCTCCTTCATGTGCGGAAGCACCGCGAACACGGTTCTGTACGTGCCGGTCATGTTGAAATCCATGGTCTTTTGGTATTGCTCCGCAGGATCGAGGCCCTCGCCGTCGAAGGTCTTTCCGGCATACGCGGCCAGGATGTCGATCCGCCCGAACTCCTTCAGCGTCGCGTCCGCGGTCGCGTCCACGCTCTTTTGATCGGTCACGTCCATGGGCGCATAATAGCGCGCAACGCCGCCCTCGGAAGCGATCTCCCCGGCGATCCGCCGCCCCTTGTCCGCGCTGCGCCCCCCGAGGATCACGGCCGCGCCCTCCCTTGCGAAGAGGCGCGCGGTCGCCTCGCCCATGCCGCCCGTCGCGCCGGTGACGATGGCGACCTGCCCCTGTAACATGTCTTTCATAGGCTCACAAACTCCTTCCCGGCCACGCCTCGCCGGCCGGTCGCGCCGCAAAAGCTTGCGGGGACACGGATGCGCGCATCCGGAAGCTTTTGGAACATTTTCTGACAATTCCAATTATATCGCAAGGCGCGGGACAAATCTTTGTGAAATATGCCGAAATATATCCGGCGTCTTTGTGGGAATATACGAAAAATCTCCGTCACTGCGATAAAGCGCCTGTAAATCTTGATTTTTTCAGCAATTTCCTGTATGCTTATCTCATAAAACGGCGGCAGCCATTCAAACGTGCGTTGGAACTTTCTTCGATCATCTGCGGCGGCGCGAGGGTGCGAAGCATGAATCCCGAATCGAAAAAAAGCATTGACCGGCGCAAAATGGACCGCATCGTGGCGGACCATTCCAATTCCATTTCCCTGCACGACCGGTACGGCAACATCCTGCTGAATTTTCAGGGCATCAAGGTCGGCAACCTCGTGGGCATGAACGTGGATGACCTCGTGCACGAATACAGCTGGTCGCCCAGCCAAAAGGCCGTGCTGACCCGCGCGCCCGTCGTCGGCGTCGTGTCGACGAAGCACAGCGGGAAACAGCTCGTATGCGCGAACCCCATCTTGGACGGGCACGGAGAAGTGAGCATGGTGGTCGTCACGGCCATGGACAAGACGCTCGTGGACCGCTACGAGGCCCTGATCGAACGCGGCGCGCCGACGGACGAAAGCTATCGCCTGACGGTGCAGTATCTGAGCGAATCGGATTGCGCGGATCGCGCGATCGTGGCGGAAAGCCCGCAGATGCGCCGCGTGATGGCGACGGCCGAATCCGTGGCGAAGAGCGACAGCACGATCCTGCTCACGGGCGCGTCCGGCACGGGCAAGGAGGTCGTCGCGCGCTTCATCCACGGGCACAGCCGGCGCGCGAAGGGCGGCTTCATCCCCGTCAACTGCGCGGCGATCCCGCAGGAGCTCATGGAATCGGAATTCTTCGGCTATGTGCAGGGCGCTTTCACGGGCGCGAATCCGCGCGGCAAGGAGGGGCTTTTCGAACTGGCCGACCGCGGCACCCTGTTCCTCGACGAGATCGGGGATCTGCCGCTGAACATGCAGTCCAAGCTCCTGCGCGTGCTGGAAACGGGCGAGGTCACGCGGCTCGGGGACATCGCGCCGCGCAGGGTGGACGTGCGCCTGATCGCGGCCACGAACCGCGACCTGAAGGAGATGATCCGGCAGAAACTCTTCCGCAGCGACCTGTACTTCCGCCTGAACGTCATACCCATCCCGCTGCCGGGTCTGCGCGAGCGGCCGGACGACATCCTGCCGCTGGCTTACAGCATCCTGCAAGAGCTGAACGAAAAATACGGCCTCGACAAGCGGTTCACGCCGCAGGCCAAGGAGGCTTTCTTCCATTACGACTGGCCCGGCAACGTGCGCGAACTGCGGAACGTCATCGAGCGGCTGGTCGTCACATCCGAGAACGCGGACATCTACATAGAGGACGGTTATTTCCGGGAAAGCGACGTTCCGCCCGATGCGGACGAGCTCGCAGACCCGCCCCGCGCGCGCCCTTGCAAGCTGCGCGACGCGCTCGCGCGCGCCGAAGCGGATTGCCTCCGCGCCGCGATGGACGCCTGCGGCGGCCGCGTCGCGGAAGCGGCGGCCCTGCTCGGCATCCACAGGAGCGTGCTGTACCGCAAACTGCGGGCCCTGCACGGTGCACGGCCGCTTGTTGCGGATGAACAATAATTGTTGCAGCTTATGGAAAAAGGAGGAGATGAAATGAAACGAACAATGCTTCAACGGGCGGTCTTGGTATCGCTCCTCGTGGCGCTCGCCCTGTTCTTGGCGGCGTGCGGCGGTTCGGACTCGAGCTCGGAGCCGGAATCGGAACAGACGGCGACCGGCGATGCCGCGGCCGAAGGAGCGGATGCGCCCTCGGTCGAACCGATCACGATCACGTATGCCTCAAACGACGCGCCGGGGACCCTTCGCTACGACATGCTCGAGCAGAAGTTCGCCGATCTGATGGCCGAAAAGACCAACGGGGCGATCACGGTCGAGCTCTATCCGAGCGGTTCGCTCTCCAAGCCCGGCCAACTGCTCGACGGGATCAAGAACGGCACCGTGGATTCGGGGCAGGACAGCTACACGCGCTACGCGGGGCAGTACCCGTACTTCGATCTCCTGACGGCGCCGGGATGGAAGTTCGGCACATTTGAAGAATTCACCGCGGCTGCGAACGACTTCATCGCGGAGTTCCCCGACGCGGGCACGGATCTGTACAAGGTCATCGTGCTGTGCGACGCCGGACAATTCGGCCTGGTTTCGACGGATCCCATCCGCACGGTCGCCGACATCAAAGGCAAGGCGATTCGCAACACGGCGCAGTTCATCCCGCTCTTCGACAAGCTCGGCGCGAGCAGCGTGGACGTTTCCTCCGGCGAGATGTACGAGGCGCTTCGCCTGAACACGATCGACGCGGTGAACACGAGCAATCACGCCATTCCCACCTTCCACCTCGACGAGGTCTGCTCCTCCTTCACCGCGTTTCCGATCGAGCACACCGATTTCGCGCTGTTCATGAGCAAGGCGCTCTATGATTCGTTTGACGCGACCTTGCAGGCGCAGGTGGACGAGGTCTGCGAAGAGATGCGGCAGGTCGCGCTCGACTACGTGCACGCCGCGACGCAGGACGCCATCGACAGAACCGCAGCGGCGAATCCGGATTTTGAATTCATCGAATTCAGCGACGAAGACGTCGATCTGCTCGCGGAAGCCGCGCAGAGCATCCTCGAGGCAAAGGCCGCCGAACTCGACGGCAAGGGTCTGCGGGGAAGCGAAGCCTTCGAGTGGATCAAGGCGCGTCAATCCGAATAAGCGGACGAACGCGGAAATCCGCATGGCCCGTTCGGGACCATGCGGATTTCCCTGAACGACGGCGCACAAACGGGAAAGGATCGGTGAACCCCCATGATCAAAACCCTGCTCGACAAAATCACTTCGGGCTTTGCGGCGGCCGCTTCGGCCGTGCTCATCGCCGTGGGCGTGATCACCCTCGCGAACATCCTGTTGCGCAGCATCTTCAACGCGCCGATCTCGGGCGCGGTCGAGATC
>JAISNR010000242.1 GCA_031276135.1 Eubacteriales Family XIII. Incertae Sedis bacterium
GCGCGCGGCGTCCACCTCCGCCGTGACCGCGTCGCCCTTTCGCAGGACGCCCTCTTTTACGAATATCCGGTGCAGAAACGCGTTCTGCGATTTGCTTACGTCGCGCACCTCCGCCAAGAAACCGTCCCCGCGCAGCAGTCCCCTGTCGCCCACCTGCCCGCCGCTCTCGGCATAGAACGGCGTTTTGTCCAAAATCAGGACGGCCTCTTCCCCCGCCCGCACCGCGTCCGTTTCGCAATTGCCGGCGAACAGAAGCAGGGCGACGCCGCGGTCCGTCAGGCGATCATAGCCCGTGAACGCCGTCGGACCCGTCCGCAGACCCGCGAGTCCTTCTTCCGCCCAGCCTTCGCCTGCGCCGCTGTGCTTTCGCGCGGCCCGCGCGGATTCCTTTTGCCGCTCCATGGCGGCCGCGAACGCGGTTTCGTCCAGCGAGAACCCCTGTTCATCCAAAATTTCCCTTGTGAGCTCCAACGGGAAACCGTAGGTGTCGTACAGCTTGAACGCCTTGTCGCCGGACAGCGTCTTTTCCGAAGCGGCCGCAAGCTCTGAGATGTAAGCCTCCAGTATATCGCTGCCCTGATCGATTGTGGCGCTGAACTTTTCTTCCTCCGCGCGGATGATCCGCTTGATGTACGCGCGCTTCTCGGCGAGCTCGGGATAGGCGTCCTTCGCCGTTTCGATCACGCGCTCCGCCAGCTTCGAGAGGAAGCCGCCGCCGGCGCCCAGCAACCGGCCGTGCCGCGCGGCGCGGCGCAACAGCCGCCTGAGCACGTATCCCCTGCCCTCGTTTCCGGGCAGTATGCCGTCGCCGGTCATGAACACGACGGAACGGATGTGATCCGTGACGATTCGCACGGAAATATCCTTCTCGTCCGCACCGTCCCCGTAGCGCACACCGCCGGCCTCGCACACGCCGTCGAGCACGTAGCGAATCGTGTCGATGTTGAAGATCGAATCCGTGTCCTGCATGATGCAGGCCAGGCGTTCGAGCCCCATGCCCGTGTCGATGTTCTTGTGCGCGAGCGGCGCGTATTCTCCCTTTTCGTCGCGGTTGAACTGCGTGAACACGTGGTTCCAAAACTCCACGTAGCGGTCGCATTCGCAGCCGGGCTTGCAGTCCGGACGACCGCAGCCGTGGGCCGCGCCCCTGTCGAAGTAGATCTCGGAGCAAGGACCGCAGGGACCCACACCGATCTCCCAAAAATTATCATCTTTTCCAAGTTTGACTATGCGCGCGGGATCGAGGCCGATTTCGTCCGTCCATATGGCGACGGCTTCCCCGTCGTCCTCATAGACGCTGGCCCAGAGCCGGTCCGCCGGCATCTTCAGAACCTCGGTGATGAATTCCCAGCCCCATTGCAGGGATTCGCGCTTGAAATAATCCCCAAAGGAAAAGCTGCCGAGCATTTCAAAAAAAGTGCCGTGCCGCGCGGTATGCCCCACATGGTCGATGTCGCCGGTTCGAATGCACTTTTGACACGTGGTCATCCGCTTGGACGGCGGCGTTTCAATGCCCGCAAAGTACGGCTTCAAGGGTGCCATGCCCGAATTGATCAGCAAAAGACTCTTGTCGCGATCGGGAATCAGTGAAAAACTCTTTCTCGCACAGTGTCCCTTCCCCTCGTAAAATTCTTGAAACATGCTGCGCAGTTGATTCAGCCCAAGCTTTTCCATTCCGCGATCCATCCTTCCTTGTTCGTTACGGCGCAACCACCCTGCACTTTCGATGCAGGGTGGTTGCGCGGATTCTCTGTCTGCTTTGCGCGCCGGCTTCTCGCCCTAAATCGGCCCGTCCGCGCTCTCTGTCATGCCGCCCTTGTCGATCGGCTTTTCCGGTTCGTCGCCGGGCTTGTGATCGACGAACTTCACGCAGTATTCCTCCAGCGTTTTGATATTATTCTCCCGCATGGTTTTCACGACCGCATCGCCCACGTAGCGGATGTGCCACGGTTGGTAAGGCATGCCGGTCACGTCCTCACCGTCTGCGGGATACCGCAGGATGAAGCCGAACTTCTCGGCGTTTTCCGCCACCCACGCGGCCTCGGGCGTACCCACGAAATCGTACATGCGCCCGTCGCCCACGGAAAGGTCGAACGCGAGGCCGGATTGGTTTTCGCTGAATCCGGGACGGGAAAGGTAGTTTTCAAGCCGCTCCCGCGTGTCGCTCGTACCCGGGTTGTAGAGCAGGTTTTGGTATTCATAGGAGCGATAGGCCGAAGCCACGGTGATGTTCAGGTTCTCCTGCGCGGCGGCTTCCCGCAGATGCGAGAAAGCCTCGGCCGCGTCCGCATTTGCCCGCATCAGGACATTGTCCGGCATCCGGATCATATCCTGCGGCTCGTAATCCTTGGGAAGGCTGCGGAATTTGTTGACCAGGATGGGTCGCTTGCCGAAATCGGAAATCGTGACGGGATCCTGATAGAGATTCTTGTCCGCGCCGGCGTTTACGCGCCAAACCACCTCATCGATCGGCATGTCCGGATTCGCTTCCCGGAACGCCTCGTAACGCTCCATTTTGTCGGCCTCAAAGAAGTACAGGTCCTCTGCCTTGGGTTCGCCTTGGATCAGTTTTATGACATAGGCCACGGGAATGGCCGCATAGCGTATCACGACGCGGACCGGCTTGTCGAGGAATCGCACCGCGGACATGACGGGGGAATCGGCCACGATCTGCACGGCCTTGTTCAGGATCGGTATGTTCACGCGTTCGCTCTTGTAGAGAAAGGTCGTGCCGGACACGACTGCGGCGAGGATCAGGACCGCGAGCGAGATGACGGACGCGTTTCTCCTGGCGCGGCCCACGCCCCGTTCGAGCCAATATTTTCTCTGCTTTTTGATCTCCAGCCTGCGCTCTTTCCGAATGCGCTTCTGCTCTTTTCGGATCGATTTTTCTTCGTCTTTTCGCCCTTGGATGATCTCCTTTTTTTTATGCTTTTCCTCTAATTTCTGTCCGATCTTTTGGGCTTTTCTCTCGAAGCGCTCGATCTTCTTTTCGTGCTTTGTCGCCTGCTTCTCGAGTTTTAATTGAAATTTTTCTTCCTTTGTGAGCTTGGGTTTTTTGTTTTCTTCTTTTTGTGCTTTTTTCGCGGCGCGGGCGGCCGCCTTTGCGGCTTTGGCGCTTTTGTCCGCCTTCGTTTTTTTCTTGTTTGCGTCGGCGGCCTTTTTCGCTTCCTTCTTTGCGAGCTTCTCCGCCTGTTTTGCCGCTTTCTTGGGATATTTCTCGGCAAAAGCCGCGGCTTTGGCTTCCTTGGCGGCTTTCAGCGCCTCTGCCTTGGCTTTCTTCGCGGCCTTTTTCGCATCCTCTTTCGCCTTCTGCGCCGCCTTTTTTTCTTTCTCTTTTGCTTTCTTGGCGGCGGCCTTGTCAAGCGGCGTTTCGGCATCGCCGGCGGATTTTTTCGAAGCGTTTTTCCCCATCGTCGCGTTTTTCGCGGGAGGTGTTTTTTTCTTCCTCTTGCCCGCCCCGGCATCCGGCGCCTGCGCGGGCGCGGAAGCTTCCTCCGGTTGCGCGGGTTTTGCTGCGGTTTCCGCAGGGGAATCGCCTTCCTCTGCAGAGGAAAACGCGAGTTCCACTTCTTTGGGAACATCGAATTTCTCGGACTTGGATGCGGCACCGGATTTTTTGAAACGGAAAAAAGCCCCGGCCACGAGCGCGGCAACGGCCGGAAAAACAGCGCGAAGCCGGTGCGCCAAACCGCTCAGCCCCGTTCTGTTGTTTGCGAAGCGCAGAGCTTGGGCATGCAATTTCTGTTGTTCTTCGTCGGTTGCAGATGCCGACGTGTCCGGTGCATCGTGCACGTCGGATTCGTCCGCATCGTCCTGCGCGGGCGGAACAGGGGCTTCCGCTTCCGGGGCGGACCCGCTTTCGGCTTGCGCTTCAATCCCGACCGCTTCCGGCGACGGATCGCCGTCGGAAAACAATTCTTCAAGGGATTTTATATCGCCGGAATCCGCGGGCGTTGCTTCGGTTTCCGGCGCGGCCGGGGCTTCGGCTTCGGCCGGCGCGGATGCGGCCGGCGTTTCGTCCGCGACCTGCTCCGGTTCCGCCGGGGCCTCGTCCTCGGCGACGGTTTCCTCCGGCGCGGGCGGGGCCTCGACCGGCATCGCCTCTTCGACCGGCGCAGACACGACCGGCGTTTCGTCCGCGACCTGCTCCGGTTCCGCCGGGGCCTCGACCTCGGTGACGGTTTCCTCCGGCACGGTCGGCATCGCCTCTTCGACCGGTGCAGGCTCGGCCTCGATCGGTTCTTCGGCTTCGGCCGGCGCAGGTGCGGCCGGCGTTTCGTCCGCTGCCTGTTCCGGTTCCGCCGGGGCCTCGGCCTCGGCGACGGTTTCCTCCGGCGCGGGCGGGGCCTCGGCCGGCGTTTCGTCTGCGGCCTGTTCCGGTTCCGCCGGGGTCACGGCTTCGGCGACGGTTTCCTCCGGCGCGGCCGGCGTTTCGTCTGCGGCCTGCTCCGGTTCCGGCGAAATCTCCGTCGAAAGCAATTCGTCCAAGGATTTTATATTCGGCCTGCGCTCGGCTTCCGGATCCTCTGCGGCGTGGACTGCGGGGATATGCAGAAAAGATTTAATTTTCTTGATCGCTGCAAACGCCATGAACACCTCCGAAGCCCTGCGAGAACGAAAAAGACCTCTGTCTTTTGATAGATATATTTTACCATATATCGGCCAAAAACACAATGAAATTAGCGGAACGGGGGCAATAAAACAAAAAACCGACAAAAAAACGCGCGCGTCCGCGCTGCCTATGCTATACTGATATCGGACGCTGCGGCGGATGACGCCGAAAACCGGGCGTTGGAGAGGTCTTCACATGGAAAAACACACACTTGGGAAAACGGGTATACAGGTCACGCCCGTCGGCTTCGGCGTTTTGACGGTCGGTCGTACACAGCTCAATCTGCCCGTCCGCGAGGGCGCGGCTCTCCTGCGCTACGCCTTGGAACGCGGTGTCAACTTTCTCGATACGGCGCAGTATTACAGAACCTATCCCTACATCAGGGAAGCCCTGCGCGGCACGCGCTTCGAACCCGTGATCGTTTCAAAATCTCTGCACGGCGACGCCTGCGGCATGCGGGACGCGATCGAGGAGGCCAGACGGGAGCTCGACAGGGACGTCATAGACGTGTTCCTGTTGCACGAACTGCGGCACGGAGGCGATTTCGCGAACAGGCGGGGCGCGTTCGAAGCCCTGTGCGAGGCAAAGGCCAAGGGCCTCGTGCGGGCCGTGGGTGCATCCACGCACCACATCGACGTCGCCGAAAGGATGGCGAAAGCGCCGGAGATGGACGTGCTCTTCGCGCTGATCAATTACAAGGGCCTCGGCGTTCGCAGAGGCGCGGGCCCCGGCACAAAGGAGGAGATGGCGGCCGCCGTAAAGAAGGCTTCGGAAGCCGGCCTCGGCGTATTCGCGATGAAGGTGTTCGGCGGCGGCAATCTCGTCGGCGACTATCTGACCGCCTTGGATTATGTGTCAAAGCTTCCCGGAATCGACTCGATGATGCTGGGTATCGGCCGGCGGGACGAGGTCGATCGCATGATCGAATACGCGGAGGGGCGAATAGACCGAAGCTACCGGCCCGACACAAGCGAAAAAAAAATCCGCGTCGATCAAGGCGACTGCGAAGGCTGCGGCGCCTGCATCGGGCGATGCCCGAACCGCGCGCTCCGCTTCAACAGCCGCGCCCTTGCCGATGTGGATTACGATCTGTGCCTCCGCTGCGGCTATTGCGCCCCCGTCTGCCCGACGCGAGCCATCGTGATGTTCTGAGTCCACCGCTCAAACATCATTTTTTTCTTTTAAATTCCGTTTTTGCTCCTTGAAATTCAAATCCAAACGATGTATAGTATTGAAGTAATGAAAGTAATACTTGTATGAAAGGTGTGAGAATTATGTTTGACGTTTCCCGCGTTACCGCAAAGGGACAGGTTACAATCCCCGTTGAAATGAGGCGAAAACTCGGCATAAAAGAAGGCGACAAGGTCGTGTTCATGGAGCAGGCGGGCAACATCGTTATAGCCAATGCCGCCATGGTCGCTTTAAAAGAAGTGCAGGAAGCATTCACGGGCGAGGCTGAACGTCTGGGATTGCGGGACGAACAAGATGTCGTAAAATTGATTAAAGAAATTCGGAAAGAGATGTGGGAGGAACGGAATGGAGGCGATGCTTGACACAAACGTACTGTTTTCTTCGATTTTCTTTCCTTCGGAGAATATGAATGCGTTGATGGAAGAACTCGCGAAACGGCACCTTGAACCCGCGCGGAATACTGCAAGCATTTGCGGAACCCAACGCCTTGCCTGTTTTACGCGGCTTTAGCCGCAATGTAAAACAGGATAGCGAAGGGAGCGAAGCGACCGGAGGAATGCGGCGGAGCCGCGTGTTGGCTCCCGGAGCGTACTCAAAGCTACGTGAGGAAGCCAATATGGGACGGCAGGTTCCGAAATGGACAAAATTTGCGTGGCGTTTGATTGGCCACCCTACTCCGCGAGGCGGAAGCCCACGCCCCATACCGCCCTTATATGTTTGTGCGGCGACAGACCGTTCAACTTGGCGCGCAGGTTGCTGACGTGGACGTTCACCGTCCTCTCGTCGCCGAAGAAATCCGCGCCCCACACGCTCTCATAGAGATTGCTGCGGCTGTAAACCTTTCTCGGATGGCGCAGGAACAGCCTGAGAAGCTCGTATTCGCGGAGGGTCAGATGGACGGCTTCCCCGCCGACCGTCACCTCCCGCGCGTCCGGATTCATGCGAATGTCCAAATAGGACAGCTCTCCCTCGGACGCGCATGCGGCGTACTCGGTGAACCTGCGCAGCAGGGCCGACACGCGGGCGAGCAGCTCGTCGACGTCGAACGGTTTCGTGATGTAATCGTCCGCGCCGCCGCCCAGCAATTCTAACTTGCTTTCCTTGTCCGTCTTGGCGGACAGCACGACGACGGGGACGTTCGCGCGCTTTCGGATGGCTTGCAGCACCTCCCCGCCCGGCTTGCCCGGCAGCATCAGGTCGAGTATCACGCACTTCCACGGCTTCGCGTCGAGCGCAAGAAGCGCCTCGCTGCCGGAAAAGGCGCCGGCGGGGTCGTAGCCGGCCCCGGAAAGCGCCTCGCACAGCAGGCGGTTGATCGCCGCGTCGTCCTCTACGACAAGAATCGGTATTTTAGTCATATAATGCAATTCCCGCTCATGATCACCATTCAAAAATTTAAATCAAAACCACTCATTTGATCTCCGCTTTCTTGAACGCCCACGCGCCTATACCGATCAACAGCGCAATCTCCGCCGCGCTTGCGATGACGCTGCGCGCCAAAAACGCCGGATCCGCGTATCCGAAAAACGCCGGATCGCCCGTGCTGTACAGCAATTTGATGCTGTACACCGGAAAAACCGTGCGCGCCGTTTGTCCGAATTCGCCCGAGAATCCCAAAAGCGACACGAGCATGATCTCGATTACGATGACGCCGACGCAGAGCAGCACCGTCAATATCGAATTTCTCGTGACGAAGGCGATCATCGTGAAGAACGCGGCGTATACCGTATGGTACAGCAAATGCAGACCGAAGATCGTCAAAAAGAAGCCCGCATACGCGGCGGCGGACATCTCCCCGAACCCAGAGCGCACCGTGCCGACGGCCGTCGCGACAAGGCTCGACGCGAGCAGCAGGGCCGCGATGGCGACGCACACGGACACCTGCTTTGACAGATACAGGCACAGCCTGTTCTTGCCGAGCGCGAGGCTGTTGCGAACCGCGCCGTTGTCAAACTCCGTCGTGACGAAAAAGCCCACAAAGGCGACCAGCAGCATGACTTCAAAGGCCGACAGCGCGGACAGCAGCGTCACGCCGAATTGTCCGAGTATCACATCATTTTTGAACGCGCTCCCCTCCGCCTGCGCGACGACGAAAACGGCCGCGAGCGCCAGGAGTATGGGCAATGTCTTGTTGTGCGTGAGCTTGAACCACTCCGCCGCAATCAATCCGCGCATCACCGATCACCTCCCGTCAGGGCCACGAAGTATTCTTCCAGCTTCTGCTCCGCGACGCCGATGCCCTCGACGGCTATGCCTTCCGCGACGAGCCGGGCGTTGATCTCGGAAACGCGCCCGAGCTGTTCGTAAACCCGGATCTCGTTTTTGGAAACCGCTTTGACGTCCGTGACGCCGAAGGCCTCCCGCAGCAGGGCGACCGTTTTGGGCGCGTCCGGCGTAACAATGCGCAGGTATCGCCGCATCTCCCGCGACAATTCCTCCGCCGAGAGATGCTTGACGATTTTCCCCTTGTGGAGTATCCCGTAGTGCGTTGCCACCTGCTCCAGTTCGTCCAGCAGATGGCTGGAAACGAGCAGCGTCAGGCCCTGTTCCTTCGCGAGGCGGCGCATGAGCTCGCGCGTTTCGATGATCCCCTTGGGATCCAATCCGTTCGCCGGCTCGTCGAGCATCAAAAACTCCGGGTTCGTGATCAGCGCGATGGCGAGCGCGAGGCGCTGTTTCATGCCGAGCGAGAAATTGCGCACCTTCTTGCTCCCCGTGTCGGTCAGCCCGACGATTTTCAAAACGCGCTCCGCAGCGTCCCTGTCCGGGACGCCGCCCAAGATCCGCTGCACCTCCAGATTCTCCTTCGCGCTCATGTGCGGGTAGACGGCCGGCGTTTCGATGGACTGCCCCATGCGCCGCCTGCCGCGCCCGAGCGCCGCCTCTCCGCTCTCGCCGAACAGTTCGACGTCGCCCGACGTGGGCGCGATCAGTCCCGCCACCGCCCGCATAAACGTCGTTTTCCCCGCTCCGTTCAAGCCGATCAGCCCGTAGATCCAGCCGCGCTTCACCTCCACGCTCACGTTGTCGAGCGCGAAGTTCGCCCCGTATTTCTTGCCGATCGCCCGCGTGCGCAACACGTATTCGCTCATTTTCCGCTCCTTTCAA
>JAISNR010000001.1 GCA_031276135.1 Eubacteriales Family XIII. Incertae Sedis bacterium
CTGTCGTGGGCGACGATTCTGCACAAGCGCGAAAACTACCGCGTTGCGTTTGACGATTGGGACACAGCCAAAATTGCGGCGTATGACGAGGACAAAATTTCGGAACTGCTCGCAAATCCGGGCATTGTCCGCAATCGGCTGAAAATCCGCTCCGTCGTGACGAACGCGCAGGCAACGCTGAAGCTCGGTTCGCTCGCCGATTTCATTTGGCGTTATGTTGACGGCAAGCCGATCCTGAACGACCGGAAGCAAATGTCCGACATTCCGGCAAAGACGGAGCTGTCCGACCGAATCAGCCGCGACATGAAGAAACGCGGCTTCAAGTTCGTCGGCAGCACGATCGTCTACTCGTATTTGCAGGCGATCGGCGTGGTGAACGACCACATTGTGACCTGCGCGTTCAGGGACTGTCCGCGCACCGCCGGCCCGTAGGCGGTCGCCGCGAAAAAAACAAAGGAGGCGAAGTTGCCATGCGGGAAAAGCACAGCGAAAGCGCGTGCGCCCTCGGACATGCCGGCACACTTGCGCGCGCGTTGCTGCGCATCCTTTGCGCTGCGGTCGCGGCGCTCGCCTTGGGTCTCTCCGCCGGCGGGTTTTCGGCGGTCTTTGCGGTGACGACGGCGAACGGCGCGCTCACCTGCACATTGAACGGAAACATCGCCGTGATCACGGATTGTGACGAATCCGCTGCGGATGCGCAGGTGTCGGAGGCTTTCCGGGAGCTTGCCGCCGCCGGCTATACCATCGCGGTCATCGGCGAACGCGCGTTTGCCGGCTGCGGCGGTCTGACGAGCATCGACATTCCGGACAGCGTCACGGCCATCGGCGCCTACGCGTTCTCCGATTGCGGCGGTCTGACGAGCATCGATATACCCGACGGCGCGACAAGCATCGGCGAACGCGCGTTTGCCCGCACCGGCATCGAGAAAATCACCGTGCCCGCCTCGGCCATGCCGACGGGTTCGGATGCCGCCGCCGATCCCTTCGCCGACATGCCGCGACTGCGCGCGATCGTGTTCAGCCACGGCAGGACGAGCCTCCCGACCCATATCCTGCGCGGAATATTTTCGAATCCCGCAGAGATCTACGTCCCCGCGAGCGTCATTTCGGCCTATCCGAAGATCGAGCTTCCCTCCTCCGCGAACATGCGCATCCGCAGCGTCGCGGGCAGCTATATCGAGGGATGGGCCGGCGAGACGGGCATCGCGTTCGAGAGCATTCGCGCCCGGATCAAGGAAGGGGAATGCGACGAAGCCCATAGGTTCGTGCCCTATTCGTACGTCATCCGAACGAGTGTGCCGGGCAACGAAAACCTGTCCTTCAAGGTCGTGGGCGGCAGTCTGCCCGCAGGCTTGTCGCTTTTGCAAGACGGCCGGTTTCGCGGCGCCCCGCTCGAAACCGGCGCGTTCACCTTCGACGTGGCGCTCCGCTTCACGCTCTTCGGCGAGGAGGATGCGTACATCCTGGATCTGCGGAAGCTCAGCCTGACCGTGACGGAACCCACGGACACCGCGCTCGCCGCCGCGAACGACTACGTCGTGCATGCCTTCATCGGCGAGCCTGCAGAGCCCGGCACGGCGGGAGCTTACGTGCTGCGCGGATCGCGCGACGCGGGCGGCCTCGCCGACCAAAGCTTCGAGGTCGCGGACAGTTTTGAGGACATCCTGCGGAATCAGAGCAATTACAGCCATTTCGCCGATTTTTGGCTGGATGGCCGCAGACTGACGCGCGGCCCCGTCACGGACCCGAGCGCCGAATACGACGCGCGCGACGGCAGTACGATCGTCACGGTCTACGCCAAGACTTTCCAAAATTTGGATAATGGCGCGCACACGGCCGCGGCGGCGTTTTTGGTTCCGGATCCCGACGGCGGGCCCGGTACGCAGAAAATCGCCGC
This sequence comes from Eubacteriales Family XIII. Incertae Sedis bacterium, assembly GCA_031276135.1. GTDB lineage: Bacteria > Bacillota > Clostridia > Peptostreptococcales > Anaerovoracaceae > JAITLA01. The sequence continues at coordinate 1,898 of JAISNR010000001.1, forward strand.
GCAGAAATTCACGCTCGAACTGACGGGCGGCCCCCTGTCCGAAACGCCGCAGACGCGCGGGCGCGCCTTCGACGACGTGCGCGCGGGCGACTGGTTCTATGACGATGTCGCCCGCGTCTGCGAAAGCGGCTTGATGAACGGCACGAGCGCCGCGCTTTTCAGCCCGCACGCGCCCATGACGCGCGGAATGCTCGTCACGGTTCTCGGCCGCTTTTGCGGCGCGGACGAGAGCGTCTACGCGGTGAGCGGCTTCGGCGACGTGCCGGCCGGCCGCTATTACACGGCCTATGTCGCGTGGGCTGCGGAGAACGGGATCGTCGCGGGCGTGGGAGGCGGCGCCTTCGCTCCGAACGCGCACATCTCGCGGCAGGACCTCGCGACGCTCCTTCTGCGCTGCGCAGACTTCACGGGAAGAGAGCTTCCCGCCGCGCGTTCGGGCGTCGCTTTCGCGGACGCCGCGCGGACGGCGGGCTACGCGCGGGCGGCGGTCAACGCGCTCGCCGCCGCGGGCATCGTGAACGGCAAGTCCGGCGGCAACTTCGATCCGCAGGGCCGCGCCACGCGCGCCGAGGTCGCGGCGATCCTGCACCGCTTCATCAAAGCGACGGATTAGCGGACCCGTTCCTTTGTTTTAAGCAAGAACAAATTCCCGGACGGCGGCTTTCATCTCGCGCACGAAGCGGTACAGCTCCGGCCCGGCTTCGGCGCCGCGCTCTTCAATGATGCGCACGATCGCGCTGCCGACGATCACGCCGTCCGCGACGCGCGCCATCTCGCGCGCCCGGTCCGGCGTTCCGACGCCGAAGCCGACGGCGGCGGGGATGTTCGACGCGGACTTCGCGAGGCGGATCATGGCGGCGACGTCGCTCTCGAATGCGCCGCGCACGCCCGTGACGCCCATGGAGGAAACGACGTAGAGGAAGCCGGAGGCGTTTTTCGCGATCTCGAGGATGCGCGCCTCGCTCGTCGGCGCGACGAGGGAGATGACGTCCACGCCCGAGGCCCGCGCGGGTTCGAGCAGCTCCGCCTGCTCCTCGAAGGGCAGGTCGGGCACGATCACGCCGTCCGTGCCCGCCGCGCGGCAACGCTCGAAGAAGGCCTCGTAGCCGTAGCGAAACAGCGGATTCAGATAGCTCAGAAACACGAGCGGCACGTCGCTTTTCCCGCGCACGCGCTCTACGAGGCCGAACAGCCCATCCAAGGTCGTTCCCGACGACAGGGCGCGCAGGTTCGCGCGCTGTATCACCTCGCCCTCGGCTATGGGGTCGGAAAAGGGCACGCCGATCTCGATCAAATCCGCGCCCGCGCGAATCATCTCGAGGATGAACGCCTCGCTCGCTTCGAGCGAGGGGTCGCCGCCCGTCAGAAATGCGATGAACGCCTTTCCGCCCGCGAAGGCCTTTGAAATGCGATTGCCGTCCTTGCTATTCATGTACGTTCACCCCCCTGTGCCGCGCGATGGCGGCCACATCCTTGTCGCCGCGCCCCGAAAGGCAGACGACGACGCTGTCCGAAGCGTCCAGCGCGGGCGCGAGCTTCCGCGCGTGCGCGACGGCGTGCGCACTCTCGATCGCGCAGATGATGCCCTCCGTCCGCGCGAGGAACTCGAAGGCGTCCACGGCCTCCTCGTCCGTCACGGGCACGTATTCCGCCCGGCCCGTGTCGTGCAGCATGGCGTGCTCCGGGCCGATGCCGGGATAATCGAGCCCTGCCGATATCGAGTACACGGGCGCGATCTGCCCTTGGCCGTCCTGACAGAAATAGGATTTCATTCCATGGAACACGCCGACGGCGCCCTTCGCGAGCGTCGCGGCGTTGTACGGCGTATCGACGCCCCGCCCCGCCGCCTCACAGCCGATCAGCCGGACGTCCGCGTCGGGGATGAAGGGATGAAAGATGCCGATGGCGTTGCTGCCGCCGCCGACGCAGGCGAGCACGGCGCGCGGGAGTCGCCCCTCCCGCTCCAAAATCTGCGCGCGCGCCTCGCGGCCGATCACGCTCTGAAAGTCGCGTACGATCATCGGAAAGGGGTGCGGCCCCATCGCGGAGCCGAGCAGGTAGTGCGTGTCGCTCGTGCGCGACACCCATTCGCGCATCGTTTCGTTCACGGCGTCCTTGAGCGTCGCCGTGCCGCCCGTCACGGCGTGGACGCGCGCGCCGAGCAGCTCCATGCGGTACACGTTCAGCGCCTGCCGCTCCGTGTCCTCTTTGCCCATGAATATCTCGCATTCCAGACCGAGGAGCGCCGCCGCCGTCGCCGTCGCGACGCCGTGCTGCCCCGCGCCCGTTTCCGCGATGACGCGCGTCTTGCCCATGCGCCGCGCGAGCAGGGCCTGCCCGAGCACGTTGTTGATCTTGTGGGAGCCCGT
>JAISNR010000054.1 GCA_031276135.1 Eubacteriales Family XIII. Incertae Sedis bacterium
TAGCCCAGCTTTTCGTAAAATCCGAAATAGGCCTCGTCCACCTTGTCCTTGCCGCCCTCCGTGTCGCCTGCCGCAAAGATGTCGTAGGCGTCGTTCAGGATCGTTTCCATGTCGTCCACGACCTGATTCCACGTTTCGTAGGCCGCGAAAGCCTGCGTCGGGAAAATGTTAGCCATCACTAACAATATTGCGATCGTCGCAACAATTCTTTTTCGCAACGGGGTTGCCTCCTTTTCTCCCATTCTCCCGCTCGCCGTTCGCCGTTCGCAAGCCTTCCGCGCGCCGCGCGCGCCCGAAGGACCGCCCGGCCCGGCCTGTCCGATCCATGGATGAGAATGCTTTAACAGATTAGCATACTCTAACACTTTTGTCAAGCGATAAATTTTTTTCGTATTCGCATCGTATGCGCATTCTCCCCCGCAGAAAGGCCGCAACAAATGCGGCAAAAAAATACCGATCCCGTGGCGGCACTGTGCGCCGCCGCGGGATCGGCAAGCAACAAAAACCAAACGGCATCATTTCTTTTTCACGCGCTTGACGCAAGTCTTGACGCTTTGATGCAAATTGTCGGCTATTTCTTTTGTTTTCACCATCAGCACGAGATTGTTTTCTTCGCCGTTGATGTCGATGTATTCCGCCACGAAGAAGTGCCGAAACGTGGGCGCGTTGAGCAGGAGCGCGAGCGGCCCATACGCAACCACACCGAATTTGCGTTTTCGCACCTTCTTGGTCGTGAATTTGTCAACCTTTCGGATCGTGCTGTATTCGATGCTGCCGTTGTTTCCTTCCTTATCGAACAGAACCAATTCCGATTCGGTCAGGCCCAGATTCAGGCGGGCCGGTTTTGGCATGGGGGGAAAGCCCCCCTGATAGACGACATCTTCGATGATCTCCGTCATGGAGCCGTACTTCTCCTCCATTTGCTCGTTCAATTTTTTCCTTGCTTTGATCAGTCTGTCGCCGCGATACAGGGTAAATATGAGAAACAGAACCAAAAGGCATATGATGGTTGTTTTATAATACATCCGACCTTCTCCCCGCTTTGCCGTCGCAATCGCAAAATAAAATCGCGCGCGGGGACCGGCCTTTGCCGTCGCCCGCGCGCGGAGCGCAAAATCCGCGTCAGGAAGCGAGCTTCTTGAATTCCTCCGTGAGCAGCGGCACGATCTCGAAGAGATCCTCGACGATGCCGCAGTCCGCAGGCGTGAAGATGTTGGCCTCGGGGTCCTTGTTGATCGCGACGATGACCGTCGACGAGCACATGTCCGCCGACCGTCGGGATCCGGTGCGTTTCGTCCGTATACATGACGCGACAACAAAGAGCCCTTGGAGAAACTCTTTGCTGCCACCGTCATACTGTTCGAATGAGCCGCTTATTGCGCCGCTTTCCGCGCCGCCGACGCCTCCGCTTCCATCACCTCTTGCGGCCGCGCTTCCAGACGTTCGTACCTGTTGAAGATGAACAGTGCCGCGCCCAAGAGCGCCACGCAGGCGGACAGGGTGAAACCGCCGTTGTAACCGAACTGCGAATCGATGACGAAACCGGTCAGCATGGGAGCGAAGAAGCTTCCCAGCGCACCGCCGAACGCGTAGAACCCGCTGAAACCGCCGGCCTGACCGTAGGGCGCCAAATCGACCGGAGGCGCTTGTACGTTGCCCGCGCCGAGGCCGCTGATGCCGGCGAAGGCGGACAGGAAGAATACGATCCAGAACGGCGTCGTAGCCTGTATGGCGATGAAAATGAATATGGCGGAACCAATGAGGCTGATGGCCATGCCGGTTCGCCTGATCGTCGTCAAATTCGCCCCGGCGCGGTACCATCTGTCAAAGATCGTCGCGCCGATGAGTTCCGCGATGACCGCGGTCAAATAGGGGATCATCGTGGCGTTGCCCATGGCGGTCGAACTGAAGCCCCTCGCGTTCACGAAGAATGACGGCATCCAAGAGGTGAACGTGTTCCATACATAAAGATAGCAACCGTAAGCCAAAGCGGCGCGCACCAAACGCGGGTAGAAGATGAACTTGCGCATGGGAATGGGCGCCGACTGTTTTACCTTGCCGGATTCGTCGACCACCTCTTCCTGACGGATGTAGGCCAATTCCGATTTGCTGACCTTCGGATGGTCGTCCGGTTCATGATAAATGAATATCCATATGACCCCAAAGATGACGGCGATCACGCCCGTGAGCACAAAGGACGTCTGCCAGCCCCAGTTTATGATGATCCATACGACCAAGGGCGGCGCAAAGGCCGTTCCGACCCTGGCGCAGCAGTCGAAGGCGCCGGACGCCAGCGTACGCTCCCTGTTGGGAATCCAAACCGAAACCACGCGCGAGGCCGTCGGGAATCCGGGAGCCTCGAACAGGCCCATCGCGACCCGCGTGCACAGGAAGGTTGCGACGTTATAGGCAAGCGCCGTCGCCATCGTGGCCAAGCCCCACAGGATCAGGGAAGCGCTCATCAGTTTCTTGGGACCCATCTTGTTCAAGAGGTATCCCGTAGGCAGCATCATGCACATGTAGGGGATGAAGAAAGCGGAACCCATTAAGCCGATCTGCGTCGGCGTAATTCCGAACGTTTCCATGATCGTCGGCGTCGCCACGCTGAAATTCACGCGGTCGATATAGTTGATGATAATAGCAATACAAGCAAATACTACCATATGGATGCGGTAGTTTGTCTCCGGTTTGGCAATATCTTTGCTCATTTCAGCCTCCTTAACCAACAATTAACAAACGCAATAACAATACGAGCCGTTGTGCGCGCAATGAAACACATTCCGCGGCGGCGAACGGCCGCCACAGAAATAAGACCATCTTGCGGGCTCTATCGTTTGTTGCTCCGGCGCCAAGCGCCGATCTCCTCCGCTTCCTTGATCAGTTGATCCCTGAAATCGGGATGCGCGATGGAGATCACGGCCTCTGCTCTTTCCCACAGCGTACGACCTTTCAGATCCACAATGCCGTTTTCCGTAACGAGGTAATGCACCATGGTCCTAGGCACCGTCACGACGGCGCCCGGGGTAAGCGTGGACTTGATTCTGGAAACCAGCCCGCCCTTTTTCGTGTACGCGGAACTCATGCAGATGAAAGCCCGACCGCCCTTCGAACGGTAGGC
>JAISNR010000059.1 GCA_031276135.1 Eubacteriales Family XIII. Incertae Sedis bacterium
TCCTTGGCCGCGATGAAGATGTCCACGTCCGGGTGGGCCTTCTGCAATACCTCTATCCCCTCCGGCGCCGCGATCAGGCAGACGAAGGAGATGTTTTTGCCGCCCCTTTCCTTGATGAAGTCGATGGCGGAGGCCGCCGAACCGCCCGTCGCGAGCATGGGATCCAGCACGAACACGTGCCTGCGCTCTATGTCGGCCGGCAATTTGCAGTAATACTCCACCGGCAGATGCGTTTCGGGATCGCGGTACAGCCCGATGTGACCCACCTTGGCGTTCGGAACGAGCTCCAATATGCCGTCCACCATGCCGAGGCCCGCCCGCAGGATCGGCACGATGGCGATGTCCATGTTCGTCAGCATGCGGACCTTCGTCTTCGCGAGTGGCGTTTCGATCTCCACCTCCTCCAGCGGCAGATCCCGCGTGAACTCGTAGCCCATCAGCAGGGCGAGCTCCCGGACGAGCTCCCGGAAGTCCTTGACGGTGGTGTTCTTGTCGCGCAGCATGGCCGTCTTGTGCTGGATCAGCGGGTGGTCGAATATGTATAATTTCCCCATTTGTTCCTCCTGTAAGGTGGTGGCTTTGATTTATACTGTTTTTAACGAAGAACTCCGGAGGGCGGACATCACATATCATTCAACGCGTCCACGCGCCTTTGGTGGCGGCCGCCCTCAAAGGGCGTGTCCAGCCATATGTCGACGAGCGCGGCGGCCGTTTCCCCGTCGAGCACGCGCCCGCCGAGCGCGAGGACGTTCGCGTCATTGTGGCGCGCGCACATCTCCGCCATGAATGCGTTCGCGCAGACCGCGCAGCGCACGCCTTTGACCTTGTTCGCGGCGATGGAAATGCCGATGCCCGTGCCGCAGCAGACGATGCCCCTGTCTGCTCTCCCGGAAACCACGGCCTCGCCGCAGGCCCGCCCGAAAGCGGGGTAGTCCACCGATTCCTCCGAGTCGGTTCCGAGGTCGAGCGCCTCGGCGCCGCGTTTCGCGAGATGGCCTTTCAGATATTCCTTCAGCGCGTAGCCGCCGTGATCCGAAGCGATTGCGATCCGCATGCCTTTCCTCCCGTCGCATTTGACAAAACTTTAACAATAAGATCCGGCGCAAACCCGGCCGGCGTCATACCCGTATGATGTTGTAGCCGGCCGCCTTCATCATGCGGTTCATGACCGCGAAGCCGAGTTCGTCGTCCGCGCTGAGGGCGCCCGCGATGATCAGATCGGCGCCGCCGTCGTCCAGCGCGCGAAGCTCCGCGAAGAGCGTGTGCGCCGCCTCCAAAAAAGCCTTTTCTTCGAAGAGGAGTGTGCCGACGCGGCGGCCCAGGCGTTCGTTCAGCGCCTTCAGGCGTTCCATCTCGCTCTTGACGCGGTCCCGCCGGCCTTCGAGCACGATCATCTCCGCTTCCGGCGCGTAGTGCCTGTATTTCATGCCCGGCGCCTTGGGCGCTTGGCCCGCGCCGCCGTCCGCTTCGCGGAGCGAGGGATCGAGCTCCACCGGCTTCCCGAGGAGCGCGGAGATCGCGTCCGCCGTCACGAAGCCGGGCCGCAGTATGACGGGTACGCCCTCCGACAGGTCGAGCACGGTGGATTCTATGCCGATCCTGCACGGATTTCCGGCCAATATCGCGTCCGCGCGCCCGTTCAGATCGCGCAGGACGTGCTCCGCCGTCGTCGGACTGGGCCTGCCGGAGAGGTTCGCGCTCGGGGCCGCTATGGGCGTTCCCGCCTCCCGTATGAGCGCGAGGGCGACGGGGTCGTCCGGCATGCGCACCGCGACGGTGTCGAGCCCGCCCGTGACGGCGGCCGGAACGTCGGCCTTCTTCTTCATCACGAGGGTCAGCGGGCCGGGCCAAAAGCCCTCGATCAGTCGCACCGTGTCCGGGGTGAGTGCGGCCGCGAGCGCGCCCACATCGCTCGCCCGCGCCAGATGGACGATCATGGGATTGTCCGAGGGCCGGCCCTTCGCGGCGTAGACCCTCCGCACGGCTTCCTCGTTGAAGGCGTCCGCGCCGAGCCCGTAGACCGTTTCCGTGGGAAAAGCGACGAGCCCGCCGCGCCGTATGACGCCGGCGGCTTCCTCCACCGCGTCCAGCGCCGCGCGGGTCAATTGAATCGCCTCCGCCTCGCCCAAGACCTCGGCGCGCCGAAGCATCTCGTCGGTCAGATTTTTCACATCGTATATCGCCGTTTGCTTATCGTTCAACATCAAAAGCTCTTCATCCTCTCGGCGCGGTCGTCGGTGATCAGGCCGTCTATGATTTCGTCGAGGTCGCCGTCGAGGAAGTAATCGAGCTTGTACAGCGTCAGATTGATGCGGTGATCCGAAACCCGTCCCTGCGGGAAGTTGTAGGTCCTGATCCGCTCGCTGCGGTCGCCCGTGCCCACCTGACTCTTGCGCGTTTCCGACCTCTCGCGGTCCTTCTCGCGCTGCTTCTCGTCGAACAGGCGGGCGCGCAGCACCTTGAACGCCTTGTCCTTGTTCTTCAATTGGGATTTTTCGTCCTGGCAGGTCACGATGATGCCCGTCGGGATGTGCGTCAGCCGCACGGCGGAGTCCGTCGTGTTCACGGATTGGCCGCCGTTGCCCGACGAGCGGTAGACGTCCACGCGCACGTCGCCGGGATCGATCTCGATTTCCACGTCGTCCACCTCGGGAAGCACCGCGACGGTGGCCGCCGAGGTGTGGATCCTGCCGCTCGACTCCGTTTCCGGCACCCGCTGCACGCGATGCACGCCGCTTTCGTACTTGAGCCTCGAATAGGCGCCGCGCCCCTTGATCAGCACGACCGCCTCCTTGACGCCGCCGAGTCCCGTCTCGTTCAGATCGATGATCTCCGATTTCCAGCCGAGGCGCTCCCCGTAGCGCGTGTACATGCGCAACAGATCGGCGGCGAAGAGGCCGGCCTCCTCGCCGCCCGTGCCCGCGCGGATTTCGAGGAACACATTCTTGTCGTCGTTCGGGTCCTTGGGCAAAAGCAGGAGCTTGAGCCGTTCGGCGTCCGTTTCGAGCTTCCGGGAGAGCGACGCGAGCTCCTCCTTGCAGAGCGCCTCCATCTCGGCGTCGAGATCGCCGTCGCCGAGCATTTCCTCCGCCCCGGCCAAATCCGCCTGCGTCTTTTTGTACTCCGCGTAGGCCTTGACGATCGGCTCCATCTCGTTCATTTCTTTTACGTATTTCCGCCACGTCGGTTGGTCGCCGATCACCTCGGGATCGGAGGCCTTCCGCGACAGCGCGTCGTATTTTTCCTGAATAAAATCCAGCTTGTCGTACATGCAAACCTCTCCTGCCCCGCGGCGGCCGCGCCCGCCGGCAAACGAAAACCGCGCGATGTTTACAGGTATTATAGCATATTGCGCCAAGCATGCCAATAGTTTTGCCGCGCGCGAAACATTTTGAAGCGCAACGCCGAAATTTATGATATACTAATGGCAAGCTTCCGCGCCGCACCTTCCGTGAGCCCGCATGTCTGCGGCGAAGGCCGCGGAGATTACCCTGTGAGGGAGCGCCCGATGAAGATCATCAACCGCACGCTGTTCGTGCTTTTAATATTGACGATACCGCTGAGTGCCATCCTGACCGCAGTGAATTTGAGCGCGCGGCTGCCGGACATCTACCGCTACGAGTTCAACCGGAGCGAGATCGTGAGCGAGATGGGCCTCGGCGTGACGAACGATGAGCTCGCACGCTTCTTTTCCGAGTATATGCTCGGAACCTTGGAGGATTTTCAATATACCGACGTGAAGCGGGAGCGGCCCATCTTCGGCATCGGCGAAGCCGTGTTCATGGATCGTCTGCGCAGCCTTTTGAACGTGAGTCTGCTCAGCCTCGCCGTCATGGTCTGCTTCATCGCATTCACCTACTGGTTCCTGTTGCGGCAGGATCGCAAGGAGGCGGTGCGCTTTGCATACCGGGCGGGAATGGTTCTCTATGCGGGCCTTGCCGCCGGCATTGCGTTTTTGCTTTACAAAAGGGAAGCGGTCACGCGTTCTCTCGACCGCTTCCTGCTGTACAGGTTCGAAGAAACCGACGTCGTTCCGCAGCTGTTGCCGCCCGTGATCCTGTTTGAAGTCGCGGCCGTCGCGGCCGTCGTTTCGCTGGTTGTGCTGCTGATCGGCTATTCGATCACGAAGCGGCTGACCAGAGTCGTCGGCATGTTTTATTGATGCCGGTTGCATAATCGAGAAACAATTGCAGGAAAGGAGAGATTTTACGATGGTCTATCTGTTTTTGGCGGACGGTTTTGAAGAGGTCGAAGCCCTTACGGTCGTGGATGTGCTGCGGCGCGCGGGCGTCGCGTTGCGGACGGTTTCGATCATGAAGGATCTCACCGTGACCGGCGATCACGGCGTTCCCGTGATCGCGGATGAGCTGTTCGAGGATGTGGACTATGTGCAATGCGAGATGATCATCCTGCCGGGCGGCGGTCCCGGAACGCAGCGTCTGCTGGCCCACGAAGGGCTGAAATCCGTCCTCGCGGCTTTTGCCGCCGCGGACAAGTGGATCGCGGCCATCTGCGCCGCGCCCATGATTCTCGCGAAAAACGGCCTGTTGGCAGGAAAGAAAGCGACCATCTACGACGGGATGAAAGCGGAGCTCGCGGGGATTGACTATCGCAGGGAGAACGTCGTCCGCGACGGCAGGATCGTGACCTCGCGCGGTCCCGGCACGGCGATGGACTTTGCCTTCGCGCTGGCGAACATCCTCGCGGGAGAGGAAACCGCCGGCAGGGTGCGCGCGGATATGCTGCTGTAGGCTGCGGAAAGGTTTGACACTATGGAAATCAAAACAATTTTAAAAGAAATCGTCGACAAAGGGGCCTCGGATGTGTTCATCCTCGCCGGCCGGCCGGTCAGCTTCAAGCTCGGCAACCGCATTGAGGCCCTGAACGACGAGCCCTTGCTTCCCGAAAAGACAAACGCTTTCATCGCGGAAATTTACGGGATGGCGTCGGATCGAAAGATAGAGCGTCTGTACGCAAAAGGCGACGACGATTTCGCGTTTGCAATCCCAAACGTTTCCAGGTTTCGCGTCAACGTGTACAAGCAGCGCGGCTCGCTCGCGGCGGTCATTCGCGTCGTGGCTTTCTCTCTGCCCGATCCCGCGAAGCTCAACATCGTGCCCGCCGTATTGGACCTGTCGGACCGCACGCGGGGTCTCATCCTGTTCGCAGGGCCTGCGGAATCCGGCAAAACGACCACGCTGGCCTGCCTGATCGACAGGATCAACAGCACGCGGAACGGACACATCATCACGCTCGAAAACCCGATAGAATACCTGCATCGCCACAAGATGAGCCTTGTGAGCCAGCGCGAGATATCGCTCGACACGGAGAGCTACGCGGCCGCGCTGCGGGCCGCGCTGCGCCAGAGCCCGAACGTCATTCTGATGGGGGAGATGCGCGACGCGGAAACCGCTTCCACCGCGCTCACCGCTGCGGAAACGGGACATTTGGTCATATCCACGATGTTCACCGTCGGCGCCGCGAACGCGATTGACCGCTTGATCGACATCTTCCCGGAGGGGCAGCGGGAGCGCGTCTGCATGCAACTTTCTCTGGTCTTGCAGGCGATCGTTTCGCAGCAGTTGATTCCGACCTTGGACGGCGATGTCGAGCCGGTCTTTCAGCTCATGCTCTGCAACAACGAGATACGCGCGCTGATTCGCGAAGGGGAGTCCGGCCGGATCAATCAAACCATCGACGCGTGCACGGACGAGGGCATGATTTCCATGGACGCCGCGATCCTGAAGCTCTACAAGGACGGCAAGGTTTCGGCGCGGGACGCGCTGACGCGTGCGATCGACCCGGACAACATGGCGCGGCACGTCAATTCGTCGGACAAGATGTATTTCTGATGATCTGATTCCATTAAATTCTTTTCGAGGGAATATTTTCTTAAAATATTCCCTCGCATTGTCTGTTGACCTTTCCAACGCGTTGCTATATAATTAAGACGCATTCAAAGGGAATAATACCGAGGCGCTGCGCGGATTGTATGGGCGCGGCGTTTCAAATTTTTCGCCGGAACCGAAAATGAAGCGGGAAGGAGGAAAAAGATGTCTGATACAAGCAAATCGGGCGCGCCCATGAATACGGAGCGCCTCGGTTTGAAGAAGCACAGGATGTCGACGGCAACCGTCGTGTTCATGGTGTTTTCCCTCGTGGCGGCGGGCTGCTACGGAATCGAAAACATGATTCCGGATGCAGGGCCGGGCTTGACGCTCGTCATGCTCATGGTCCTGCCCTTCATATGGGGTCTGCCCTTCGGTCTCGTGGCGGCGGAACTCGGCTCCGTGCGGCCGCAGGAGGGCGGCTATTACAAGTGGGTGCAGGAGGCCCTCGGCGAATTCTGGGGCTTTCAGGCCGGCTGGTGGCGGACCTGCTCCATCTATGTGGACAACGCGCTCTACGTGATC
>JAISNR010000080.1 GCA_031276135.1 Eubacteriales Family XIII. Incertae Sedis bacterium
CCGTTTTCCAGCCCCCGAACCCGATTCTTCGGTTTCGCGCGCCCGGCCGTCATGCGGATTTCGCTGATGCGGTCCAAGCGGTAATGCGACACGTTGTCGTGTCGGTCATGGTTGCCGATCAGGTAGTATCTGCCGTTCGTCGCGACGATCTGATAGGGATTCACGAGGTATTCGCGCGGCAGTCCGTCCGCGCCCGTTCTGGGGTGCGGCTTCTTGTCGATGCCGAAATCATTGTATAAAAAAGAAACCTGTCTGCCCTTCCCGATGGCCTCGTCGAGCACGTCCGTCGTGAAGAAAAGTTGCCTGTTCTCCGGCCGGTTTTCGCGCAGATTGCAGATGTGCTTCACCTTGGCGGCAAAATACACATTGGACAGACCGCGCAGCTTTTCGATCAGGTTCTTGCATTGGCGATAGGGGATGCTCTTGGAAAACAGCAGACCGTCGATGAGAAGCCGCAGTTCGCTGTCGTCGAATTTGCGGTTGATGTACCAGCCGGAGCAGAGGATTTCCTCCTTGCCGTCCCTGCCTACGCGGGCGGTTTCGTCGCATTCGATGTCGTAGCCCGCGTCCGTCAAATGCAGAAGATTGCGCTTCACGGATCTTCGGTCAACCTCCATCGCGTATTCCGATTTGAGCAGCGCGGCGATCTCCTTCTGCGACAGGCGATGCTCCGCGTCCGTGTGGCGGTTCAATATTTCCAGAATGTTGAGCGTCAGCATTTTCTTGGGTTGTTTCGTGTACATGTTCCGCATTCCCTCCCGTACTCTCTTTCATCCGACACCATTATACAGCGACCGGCCGGCGCGCACAAGGCGTTTTTGTGCGCTATTTTTGGCACATGGCTTGGGGTATAATCGGCATGCGGGGCCGCTTCGTTCGGTTCAAGCGCATTATACGGCTCTCCGGTTAAATTGCAAAGCAGTATTACATTTGCGCGACACGCTTTATCCCGAAAGCGAATCGACGATAAAGGAAATGTTGAGAAAGGAATCGAAATCAAGCATGGACAAAAAAATCACGCTCATAACGAACGAAAAATGTTGGATGGAGCAGGACGCGCGCACGCAGCTCGAAGGCCTCGCCGCGCTGCCCGGCGTCGTGCGCGTCGTCGGGCTTCCGGATCTGCATCCCGGGAAAACGCCCGTGGGCGTCGCCGCGGAAACGAAGGAGATCATCTATCCGCACCTTTTGGGCAGCGACATAGGCTGCGGCATGAGCCTCTTTGTGACCGGCTGTTCCGTGAAGAAGTACAAAAAGGAGCGGTTCTTCGCAAAGCTCTACGGCGTCCGCTCCCTGCGGGACGTCGATGTCGGAAACCCGTATCCGGAGGAAAGCCCCATCGAGGATCTCGGCACCATCGGCGGCGGCAACCACTTTGCCGAATTCCAAAAGTTGGAAGATATCCGCGACGAGGACGCTTGCCGCGCGCTCGGCCTCGGAAAGGAAAACCTGCTCCTGCTCGTGCACAGCGGGTCGCGCGGTTACGGCAAGCGGATCATGGACGCGTTTTCCGATTACGGCGGCTTGGAGGCGAACGGCGAACGGGCCGCCGCCTATCTCGCCGCGCACGACGACGCCCTGCTGTGGGCGGAGCGCAATCGCTTCGTCGTGGCGCGGAAGCTCATGCACGTACTGGGCTTCGCGCCCGAGACGGAAACCGTCATCGACTGCCCGCACAACTTTTTGCAGCGGCACAACGGCGTGTACATCCACCGCAAGGGCGCGACCGGCGCGCTGGGCGGCCCCGTCGTCATCCCCGGTTCGCGCGGCGCGTTCAGCTACATCGTGGCGCCGGGCGAGCATACGGCCTTCGCCGCGCATTCCCTCGCGCACGGAGCAGGAAGAAAGTGGATGAGATCCCAATGCAAGGGCCGGTTGAAAAACAAATACGGCAGGGATGCGATCGCGGAAACGAGGCTTGGGAGCAAATCGGTCTGCCACGACGCCGATCTTTTGTACGAGGAAGCGCCCGAAGCCTACAAGCCCATCGAGCACGTGATCGACGCGATGGTTCAAAGCGGTCTGTGCCGCGTGATCGCGACGTTGCGGCCGCTTCTGACGGTGAAGCTGTGAGCGCGCGCGGCGCGAAAACGGAGCTGCAGCTGAGCTCGGGACAGGGCCCCGCCGAATGCGAATTGGCGGTGGCGAAGCTGCTGTGCGCCTTGACGCGCGAATTTCCGGGCATTGCGGTCATCGAAAAAACAGAGGGGAGCCGCGCGGGCTGTTACCGCTCCGTGCGCATAGCCTGCGAAACGGATCTGTCCTTCCTCGAAGGCACCGTGCAATGGATCTGCCAAAGCCCGTTCCGCCCGCACCACAGGCGCAAGAACTGGTTTGTGGACGTCAGTCTGTGCGGCCGGGCCGAGGAGGAGGGCTTCGACGACGCGCATGTGCGCTTTGAAACCTTCCGCAGCGGCGGGAAGGGTGGGCAGCACGTGAACAAGGTCGAAACGGGCGTGCGCGCCGTCCATGCGCCGACGGGCCTTTCGGCGGTGAGCACGGACGAGCGCAGCCAGTACATGAACAAGCGCATCGCGCTGGAACGTCTGCGCGAAGCCGTCCGTCTGCGCAACGAGGAAAGCGCCGGAGCCGTCAAGTCGCAAAACCGGCTGGAGCACACCCGCATCGTGCGCGGCAATCCCGTGCGGGT
>JAISNR010000099.1 GCA_031276135.1 Eubacteriales Family XIII. Incertae Sedis bacterium
AAAAGATTACATCGCAACCGTGCCGGTCTGCGCGGCGGCTTTTTTCTCGGCGGCTTTGCGCCTCGCCCACTCCCGCGAATATTTGCGATTGTACTCCAATCGCCGTTGATACTTCTCCGCTTCGTCGGCGGCGATTTCCTCCGGCGTCCGTTCCGCGAGTTGCTTTTTGCGTTCCCTGCGTTCCTTTTCGTAAGCGTTCTTGCGGTCGAGCCGCTCGCGCTCGGCGTTCAGCGCGGCGCGTTCCTTCGGCGTCAGTTCGTCGTAGTCCTCCGGCACGGTGAAGTTGCCGATGAAGTTGAAACAAATATCCACTTCCTGCGTGACGCGTTCGCCGGATTTGTCCTTTTCGTGAATCTCCACGCGGGAAACGAATTCGTTCAAAAGCCGGGCGGTCAATTCCGGGAACTCGGTGTAACGCAGCGCGAGATCGATAAACTTGTCCGCCCTCACCCCGTCCTCGTTGAACGCGTCGATGGCCGTCTGCAATTCCGCGATCTGCGTTTCGAGCGCGGTCTGTTCCGCGTCGTAATCGGCGAACATTCTCTCAAAATGTTTGTCGGGGATTTTGCCGCTCGCGTTGTCCTCGAACAGCTTCTTTATCAGTCCGTCCAGTTCGTTTGTCCGACGTTTGGATTTCGTCAGTTTCGCCTTGCTCTCCTTGACGGATTTCTCCGCTTGAACGACGCTTGCGGCGCGAACCTTTTCGATAAAGTCGCCGTCGTTGTCGCGGACATAACACACCACGCGCCGTATCGCGGAGAGCAGGATTTTCTCGATGTTCTTCACGCTGATGTAGTGCATGGTGCAGCAATTTCTTATGCCTTTGCGATACGCGGAACAACAGTAGGCGTTGTCATATCCGCTGTGTCTGTGGGTCAGTTTCGCGCCGCAGTCGGCGCAATAGAGCAAGCCGGTCAGGGGATTGGGCGCGGTCTCCGACTTCGGGGCGCGGCGCACGGTTTTCTTGAGCCGTTGCGCGTTCTCCCAGACCTCCGGCTCAACGACGACGGGCAGGGCGTTCTCGAAAACATATTGTTGCTCTGCGCTCGTCTTAACGGCTTTCTTGCCTTTGTACGACGAGTTTTGAGTTTTGCCGAGTACCGCCGTGCCTTTGTACGAGGGGTTTGTGACGATGTAACTGACCGTTGTGGGCGTCCAGCCGTATGGGTCGGCGTACTTGATGCTGCGGTACGGCTGTCCTATCCGTTTCCAATGTTCCGACGGTATCGGGATTTGCTCGCCCATCAGCGTCCGCGCTATGTCGTTTACGCCTTTGCCGTCGATAATCATTCGGAAAATCCGGCGCACGACGACCGCCGCCGTTTCGTCGATGATTAAGTCGTTCACGTCGCCGTTGTTCGGCAGATAGCCGTAGGGTATCGCGCCGCTGCAACGCTTGCCGTTCGCCATTCGGTTCTTGAAAACCTGCCGAATCTTGCGCGAGCAGTCGCGGGCGTACCACTCCGCGAACAAAGTCCGAATCGGCGTGAAATCGTCCTCGCCTTTGTCGGTGTCGATGCCCTCGGAAACCGCAATCAGGCGTATTCCCGAATCCCTGAACTGTTCGAGAAGCAGTCCGACGCGCAGATGGTCGCGTCCCATTCGGTCGAGCGTTTTCAGCAGGATGGTTCCGACGTTCCCCGCTTCGACTTCGGACATCAACTCCTGCCAGCCCGGTCGGTTCCACCCGGTTCCGGATTCGTCGTCGTCGCTGATGTGGACTGTCGGGAGCAGCCCGTTTTTCTCCGCGTAATCCTGGAGAATGTCGCGTTGATTTTTGATGCTTCCGCTCTCGCCGGGATTGGCGTCACCCCGGCTGAGGCGAGAGTAGCATATCGTGATTTTTGGCTTGTTCATTTCCGCCTCCGTATTCCGGCAGTCGTGAACATTTGCGGCACATTGAGAGTCAGGCAAGTTTCCTCACCTCGCTCTCGATCAGTCGGAGGATTTTGTCCTCCAATGTCTCTTTTGCGTTCTCGCAAAAGCGGACGTTCACCACGTAAGTGGTGGAGCCAATCCGCTTTTGCAGAACCGGCGAATCCGCCCGTTCGGGCGTTAACGCCGCTGTTTTCACTGTCTGCATAGCTCTGACTGACTCCTTTTTTGATTGGTTTTGATTTGATTTGGTAAAATATGCTTTCTCTTGCCGCTGTCCCGTCCCCCTTTGAGCGCGGCGGTCACGTTGAATTTTCGGATTGTCGCAATCCTCCCATCTTCGTCATTGCTCCGGGCGTGGTCGCTCGCTCCGTCGTGGCGGTGTGCGAGAATTGCCTTTCCGCTGTTTCTCCGATTACGTTCCTGCGTTGAGCCTGTTTGGACTATGGCGCGTTTTCTCCGGGTTGCCCTCGCGCCGTTTCCACGAAACGGACTTGGCAAGGTTGCGAACCGCGATATGCTTACGGCAGCGTGATTCAATTGTCAAGGTGCGGCGAAGGAAAAACACCCTCACCTTATAGCCGCGGGAATCGCCGTTTGGCATGTATTCGGACAAAAATTCACAAAAACTTCACAATTGCCGCGAGTCCCTCTGCCCAATGTCCAATTTCGGGCGTTTTGGTAAGCATACAGCGGAAAAAACATTCGGTTTTCAAGGTGCGTCTCGCCAAAGGCCGCTACACGCAGCTACATCTGTCAATCGTAAATAAGTTCATCGACGTTGCCGCCGCGCTCACGCGCCGATTTGTCAACGGCTCTGCACAGCGGATAAAGCCGTTCCGACAGCAGCAATTGCGAGTAAAGCGCGGGCTTATGGCGGCGTAAGTGTTCTTTGTGCTTCTCTCCGCACAGTCCGAGTGGCGGGTATTCGCCCTCACGTTCAGAGAGCATCAAGTTTGGCAACAGATAATCTCCCACGCGGGTATAGGCGATTTCGTTCGCCGGGCGCGGCGTTTCGCCATCCGCCGGAATGACGAGTGCCACGCCGTACTCCCGGAGCAGGTTGCGCCACTCCGAAACGAGCGGAAGCGTCCTTGCGATCCGCGAGACGTCCGTGACGAGAACCGCGCCGATTTCCCCGGCTTTGATGTCCTCTACCAACTGATTCAGCGCGGGGCGGTCGAGCGTGGTTCCGAGCGCTCCGTTGTCGCGGTAGCGGATAATGTCCGTACAGCCGCGTTCCTCCGCATGGGCGCGCAAGCACCTTTCCTGCCTTGCCATAGCGATTTCGTCCGTGAGCGCGGCGCGGCAGTAGATCGCCGTCTTTCGTTTGATTTCCATGGCAGATACTCCTTTCGGCGCTTGGCGTTCGTCCGTTCGTGTGCCGCAAACGTACCGACTGCCCGTGTTTTATGACAGACCGTATATCTGTCCCCGACATACTAATCCTTTTGGGTCGGTGACCACGAAGCTGACCGGATAGTCCTTGGAGCGGCACTGCATAAGGTTAGGCTTCAAAACGAAGCGCGTCTTGCCGGAGCCGGAACCGCCGATGACCAGCATATTCTTGTTCCGGGCGTACTTGGGATTCGCCGGGCGCGGGTTCATCGTCAGCCCCTCGGTCCGGGTCAGGATGATGTTGTTCTCCTTGTCGCCGTCCATAAACGGCGCGATGTCGGCGGGCGTTCCCCAGCGGGCGCTGCCGTACTCCACATCCTTCCTGTACTTCTTGGCGTTTTTCTTTTTGACGTACACGACAGCGTAAACAATAACCGCGCCGAGAACGCCCACCGTGACGTCAAGCAGAACGAAGGACGGCAGCGGATCTCTCATCGCCGCGCTCAGCGTGCCCACGCTGCGGGTCAGACGCCGGAGAAAATCCGCGCCCGGCGCCAGCCGATACGCCATCCCCAGCTTGTCCGCGAACCAAAAGATGAGTAGGTAGGGAAGGTTCGGCAGTACACTCCGTTTGAGAAAGCCGGTGATTTTCATATTCATAGCTCCGGCCCCTCCCTGTGCTTGTGCTTCGTCTTGTCGCGCACCGCGTTCTTGATGACCTCGCGGAACTTCTGCATGGAGTCTTGAACCGAGGGCTTCTCGGTCTCGCGCTTGACCATTTTCGCGGAAAACGCTTTGAACGCCGCCGTCAGCGCGTCTGCGTCCTTCGCCTTGAAGAACACCAGCCAGCGCGGGGGCGTTTCGGAATCGTCACGCCGGAGCGCGTAGGAAACGCCGAATTTCCGTGCGAACGGCTCAAACGCCTTGATGTTGCCGTCCGAAATCTCAATGTTTTGGAGCGAACCGCCTTTGGCAAGCTGTTTGACCGTCTGCCTGCCATGCTTGGGCGCGCCCTTAGACTGCCGTAGTTTGCGCAGCGCGGCCCGCATAAGCAAAGCCAGCCCGCGCCCGGTGAGCTTCAACGCTTTCGTGGTCAGCACCACGCTCTTGTTTTCCAAATCCTCCTGCAATGCTCGTCAACCTCCTCTCCGAAAATATATTTAACGCGGCGGCGCGTCAGGCGGCCTGTTCCGTCTCGCCGTACCCATCGATGCGCTTCGCCGCCGCTTCCGCGTAATGCTCGGAAAGTTCGATACCGACAGCGGGATAACCTTCCAGCTTGGCGGCGAGGACGGTGGTACCCGCGCCCGCGAAAGGGTCAAGTATAATCCCGCCCGGCTCAACGATTTTGACGATGTCGCGCATAACCTCCAGCGGTTTCTCCGTCTGATGGATGCGCTTCGCAAAAGGCGGCATGGCCCGGCGGAACACGCCGGGCAGAACGGGAGCCTTGCGGCTCATGGGCATCGCGCCGTTAGAACCCCACACGATGAACTCCGCCTGCTGACGGAACCGACCGCGCTGGGGACGGCTGTTGGTCTTGTCCCACACCAGCACACCGCGCCACGTCCAGCCCGCCCACTGCAAAGCGTCTGTCATGGACGGCAATTGCCGCCAGTCGATGAACATACAGACCGGCGCGCCGGGCAAGGCACAGCGGCGCGCCTCCAGCAGCCACTCGGTCATCCAGTCCGTCCAGCTGCGCTGGTCTTTGGAGTCGCCCTCGAAGTCGGGCAGGGGGTTGCCGGACTTGACGCCGGAGTATTTTTGCGAGGTGGCCTTTTGCTTGCCGTTTTGGTCAGCCGCGCCCGAAGCGTAAGGCGGGTCGGTGATAATCCCTCCGAACACCGCGTCGGGGAAATCTCTCAGTACCCGCAGCGCGTCGCCGCGGAGGATTGCCGTTCCCTTGAAATTTTGGTTGATGTCAATCATGAATGTTTCTCTCCTTGAAAAATGATGAATGCCGAAAGCGTGCCGCCTCCGGCGTGTCGCGCTGTATATGCGCCTCAAAAATGAATATTGAAACGAAAAAGCCGGAGTTCAAAGCTCCGGCCCGCCGTTGTCCCGCTCTTTTTTCCTGCGCGGCTGTTCCGCCGCTGTTTTTTTGCCCTCGCGCAGCTTGGCGAGAGTGGATTCGCGGTTGGCGGGATCGCGCAGCGCGGCGAGCTTCTCCCGCGCCCATTGCGGTAAGGCATCCTCGGCAATCACGCCGAGAATGTCGTATCGCTCCCACCGAACCTGTTTGCCCGAATAAATGTCGGTACAGTAAACGGCGCGCCCCCTTGCTTTAGGAGCGCAGCCGAACCCGCCCGTTGCCAAGTGCAACTGATGAGAGGTTGCCCTGAACTCCGGCGCAAGGGATTCCTGTTTAATCGCAACGACCTTGCCGGTCAAATCCGCGTCCATGCCACCCGGCGCACAGTCTTCCGGCAGGAGCGGCGCGTCCGCAAGCGGCGAACCGCGATAGACCCTCTCGAGGTCAAGAGCGTCAAGACGGACTCCGAGCCGCCTGACAAACTCACGCATGACCTTCAGATAGTCGTCGCAGGCAAAGGCGACGCAGTACTCCGCAATCAGCGGATTGTTTCGCGTGAACGTGTAAATCCTGTACTGATCCGTCGCAGCTAAATTTTCCGCGACGATTTCCTCGGCGCCGTCTAACCGCACGGCGTAAAGCTCGGTGTAGCCGTCAATAATCCGTTTGTCATCCGGCATAAGCTAAAGCTCCTCTCCCTGTGATTTTTTGTGTTCGCCGCGCTCCATACGGCGCATCGCGGTCTCGGCTGTGCGCTCCGCCCACTTGTCAAGTCCCGCGATGTCCTCGCGCCGGATAGCGAATTCGCGGTTGTTCATATACCACAGACCGCCGCTCTTAACGGCGTCCATCGGCGAGAGTTTTTCCGCACCGGAGGGGAGCAGGCGGTACACCTCCGCGTCTCCCCGCGCCAGCATTTCCTTTGCGGTCTCCTGCGAAACGCGCAGCATATCCGGCTGCGGGTTCTCGGACTGTTTCATATACGCGGCGTTCATCTCCGCGAGAAAGTCAGCTTCGTCCACCGGCTTGCCGTGTTCCTCGTGCGCGGTGCGATTGTCCTCCGGCAACCGACGCGCAGACTGTAAATCTTCGGGTTTAAAATGCCGCGTCCAAGTTGCCGCACCATCGCGCTCAATAGGCGGCAGAGAGGCCCATTCCTCCGGCGTGAAGGTTTTTTCGCTCCCGTCCTTGAAAACGGCCTCAATGTGGTCGGGTCGGATAATCGCGTTCAAGACCTCATAGCGGTGCTTCATGTAGTCCGGCGCGGCAACGTCCCCGGTCAGCCTGCCATGAACGTCGGTAATGTGAATGGCGAACGCACGCGCTTTGTCTGAACCGTCCATCCACGCCTCAAACGTCTCCGAACCGTTTCTATAGACGTGAGCGGCTTCGGTGAGATAACTGTTTATTCCGTCCAGCAGGAGCAGATATTCGGTGCTTCGCAGTGCCGTAAGCGTACCAAGCGCGTGGTTTGCGTTACGCTGCGGACAACCCGTCAGAGCGTGCAGTTTCACGAGGAACGGCGCGAGATCTACGTCTTTGACCACAGCGGGCTGTGCGTAAAACACCAAATACTCGGCGGGGATGTCCTCTGTCCCGCGATAGACCGTTTTGAACTCGGCATCGTTCTCGGTGAGATAGCCGGACTCCGTAAACGCGCCGTTTTCGTTTTCCGCATACCACTTTCCGTACTCCGAGGCATTAAAGTGCTTCTCCAGCGTCTTAATATAGTCGATGATTCCGTGTAAGTCCTCCTCATCGGAGCCGTAGAGTTTTTCAAACCCGGAGGCGTGGTTGTCGGCGTCCATATCCAGCAGATGCTGTCCCAACATTTCCGCGTTGAACGCCGGCTGAAGCTCAAAATTGCCGAGGTTCTCCGTGAGGTTGATAAGCTCCGCCACGCTGCCGCAATGTCTCTCGGCTTCCAGCGCAGCGGACAGAGTTTCTGTCTCGGAGTCTGATAAAGCACGGACTTTCGCGGCGAGGTAGTTCAGTTCCTCCAAATCCGGTTCCTTGTCGGCGCAGGAACAGACGGCGTTTGCCAAACGCTCCGCCGATGAGGTGACGTCAGTGATTGCAACATCAGAGGGGGCGCTAATCTCAAGACCGTCAAGCCACGATTGCAGCTGCTCCCGCGACGCCGGCAGCGGCATCGTGAAACCGCCGAACTCGGGATGGGCGGCGTTTTCAATAAACACACTGAACATAGAATTGCCGACGCCCCAAGTGAGATTTTTCGATTGCGGAAGAACCTCCGGAGTATCAGCGGAGGGAACGTCTGCGGACTCCTCCGCAATACCCGGTTCGGCCTCCGCCGTTTTATCAATAATTTCGCAAACCGCTTGCCACCAATTGTCTTCGCCGCATTTAGCGTAATACCAAGTGTCAAACGCGTTGCAGTCTATGATGTCGCCGATGAAACCGCTTTCGCCGTCCTCGTCGTGGAGACTGCCGTATCGGTCGCACTCCGTTTCCTGCGCGTACTGATTGAGCGCGTAAATCCTGTCGCGTATCGCCCGGCACCGTTCGTCTGACTCCGCGCCGACTTCGAGATATTCAATGAGCTTCTCGGCATCATCGTGGCAATATCCGTTGTATATCCACTGCTCAATGCCTCCGTTTCCGACTTGGTAGTTAAAATTTCCAAACACCACCGCGATTTGGTGCGCCGACGAGAATCCGTCAAGGACGTCCCATTTGCCCTTGTCTTTGTTTTCTTCTTTCTGCCACTCGGTGTAAAATTCATCCATGAGAGATTGGACTTTGTCCCCGAAAGCTGCCATTGTGATTGCCCCTCCTTAAATTTCGCCATTGCGGTTTTTCTTCTCTATAACCGGCAGGATGCCCCGGATTTTAAGCGTTTCGTACAGGAACAGGCGGCCCTTTTGCGTCCGGAAAGTGTGCATCGCCGAGGTGCGTTCGCCGACGTGACAGGTGCGGGTTTGGGTGTGGCTCTTCGCGGCGCAGTCCCGGTACGGCAGCCATGTCCCGGCGATGCGAAACTGAATACCGAGGTCATGGAGCAGGCTGTTGAACGCCGCCGCCGTCATGCCGTAATCCTTGGCGATCAGACTGACAGGGATGACGCTTTTGCTCTGCGGAATCAGGTCGCAGTAGAGCGCCTTCGGCGCCATCTCCTCGGCGAGCTCCGGCAGCGCGGCGCTTCTCTCACGCTCCTTATTCGGTTTGCCGATGACCGCCTCCGTGAATTTCGGATTGCGGAGCATTTCGTCCGGCGTATCGGCGGTGACGTAAGCGCCGTATTTGCGTATCGTGGGAAGGATTTCATCACAGACCCACGCCTCGAATCTGACAGCCGCAGGGAGTTTGGAGCGGATAATAAGGCGGTACAAATCGCCTTCGGGGATGTAATTGCGTTCTTGAACACCGCCCGCCGAAAGGGAGTCACGTTTCGTTACCCCCTTGCAGCGGTCGATAATTGCCTTGCGCGGGTTCTTGTGGCCGAGAACAATCGCGCACTCGGTTGCGGGGAAATACGGCTTGCCGTCGATAAGCAGGATGTCTATGTTACCGAACTCGGCGTTGTGGAACTGTTGGAATTCATTTTTCATAACGGAAAATCTCCTCTCGTAATTTGGGTTTAAGATAAAATGAAGCCGTCGTTGTGACGGCTTTGGGAACGCCGTTCGCGCTCTGACCGAATGGCGTGAAGCAGCATATCGTTGTAATCCTTGCCCTGCCTCGGCGGGTCGATGGTGACGGTGATGTCCGGGCGGTTCTCGGCAAGTGTGGCGTGTATCTTCCGTGCCGCCGTCTGTCCGGCCTCGTCGGCGTCAAGACAGAGGGAAACGCTTGCGATGTGTGGATTCCGCTCCAAAAACGCCGTCAGCGCGACATCCGACGTGCCGCCCAGCGACAGGCGGTGGCCGTCGAACTCCGGGAACAGGCAGGCGTGGGAAAGCGCGTCCACCGGAGCTTCAAACACAGCCAGAGCGGTATCGGCCGGGTCTTTCGCCGACAGGGAAAAGCCGAAACGTTTGTCCGAGCCGTCCGCGTCGCGGTGATATTTTTCATAAATCCCGCGCATGTGGGCGAAGCGGAGAACGCCGGAGCCGTCGCGCCCGACGAACACGCAGACAACCTTTCCGTTGTCACGGCTTTCGTAAACCGTGCCGTTTTGCAGACAAGGACCGATGATTTTGGCGCTGATTCCGCGACCCTGCAGATAGGAAAGGGCGTGGGAAGCGAACCGTGCGGGCGGCGGCAACGCGAACTTTTTTCGCTCCTGCGGTTCGGGCTTTTCTGCCGGCAGGGACAAAGCGGGCGCGGCGCGGCTGCCGAGAACCGTTTCCACGGCCTCCACAAAACCCATGCCGCGTACCTTAATGAGATAATCCAGCGCGGTTTTCCCGCCGAAACCGCCCCGATTCCAAAACCACAAGCCCCGGCTGATGACCAAACTGCCGTGGCCGGCGGTGCGGTACTCGTGCGGCCCGGCTCGGCGAAGCTCCTGCGGTTCGCCGGTTTGCAAATATGACAGCAGATCGACTTCTTTCGCCGCCGCTATCTGTTCCGCGCTCACGCCGGGCATTGTGCCGCCTCCTCCCGTGCCGTGAGGCCGCCTGCCGCGCACCGTTCGCGTCGGAATGTCTCCGGTCGCTCCTCCGTGCGAACGCGCTCTTCAAGCGCGCAACCGCGCTTTTTTCCGCGCCGGTGCAAACATGACTCACAGCGGCAGTCATTGACGCTCCGGCATTCGAATTTTTGATATATGCGCGTGTGCCGACCCATCCGGGCATCACCTCCTTCGTATTGACAGCAAAACAAAAATCCGGGGGAACGCACCGACTCCGTAAGAGCGTCGGTGTTCCCCCGGCTGAATTATGATTATTCAGATGTGTAAATCAGGAGCCGCCGAACTGTTTTTTACAGCGTGACGGCTCTTGTTGTTGGCGGATCAGTCCTTGATTTTACCGGCTTTTTTGGTGTTATGCCTTTGTAAACCATGCCGGCGTTTTAGCCTTGAATCAAAGAAAGTGTTTTTCGCAACCGAATACATTCCGCTTCAAGACGCGCAAGCTCTTTCAGTATCGCATCTGCGCTTTCGTTTTGATTTTCCCACGCCCGCCCGGATTCCGAAGCATCGTCGGCGACAAGGCGCATGATGCGTTTCGCTTCAACGATATCCATTGTCGTTGGCCTCCTTCGTCGATTGTGTGTTCCCGTTCGAGCGGATAAAATTTCTTTCGTCTTTTTCGGCCGCCGACGACCGCTCGGATACGGCGACCTCCGTTTCCCGAGCGTCAATCCGGCGGCGGCGCCTGTTCGCGCTCCGATTTCGTTCCGTCGCAAAAGCACTCGACCATGATTCGCGCCGCAAGTTTGAACCCGTAGACGAAAGCCTCTCCGCTGCTCAGTTCGAGCAGTCTGCCGTTCAAATCCGAGCATTCGCCAAAACGCTCTCGCTCATTGGCGGGCAACAGGTCTTTGAGCCTTCTTTCTTCTCGAATGATGCGCTCCCTGACCTCTTGGTGCTCTTCGCCCGCCGGAACGACGGTTTCCAACGGATCGATGTTGTTTTCAAAGATTTGCAGGATGATCGATTTCATGTGCATTTCCTCCGTTTCGATGATTTTGCCGCAATCGACATTGTGATGTTAACTCTTGTCGCGCAACGGCGCAAGTCATGTTTTCCGAAAATGCGGTATTGAACACGTTCGGGCTGCCCGTGACATAAATCTCCGGTGCGGTGTCGATGCGGTGCGTTTCCGGCTCGTGCCGAAAACCCGAAAGATTGTGCGAATCCTTCGGTGTTCGGATTTGCAAATCAAAAGCCGCCGCGCTGTTTTATGGCGTGACGGCTGTTGGCGTTGGCGGCTCTGCTTTTGATTTTACTTGGTTTTTTGTCTTTATGCCGCCCTTGTAAACCATGATTTATCAAAGTTTACAAGGGAACAATAGGTTCCCGCTGATTCTGCGAGCGACACCGCTCGTCAGATTTTCCATTCGATGTCCACGTTTTCACTCGTTGCTTTGATTCTGCCGATAAGAGCGTCCACGACGACACGCTTGTCGTCAAAGCCCGTGTTCTCCCAATCGTCCGGAAGAACGGAAATTTTCAGCATCCGTTCCGGCGGCGCCTCGTCGGCGGTAAGGTCGGCGAGGCGTTTGGATATGCTGTGCTTACGCGCGTCCAAATCGGCGATTTTTGTGTTGGCATACGATATGAGAATGTCGTTCGCGCCGGTCAGCGTATCGATCAGCTCCTCAATCTCATCCCCCACGCGCGCAAGCTCCACTTTCAGTTCGGTCACCTTTGGGTTGACGGAACTCACATTGCTTTGCTTGGTCAGTGTACGGAAATCCCGCAGCTTCTCCAACATCGCCTCGTAGACAATACGCTCCAAATCGGCGGTCTTCACGGTTCCGGCGCCATCGCGGCTTTTATCCTCCGTCCGCTTCTTGCACCGCAGGCAGCCCACGCCGTTTGAGCCGGTCGCGCTTGCGAGCGCATACCCGCAACGCCCGCACTTGATTTTCCCCGCCGGCCATGTGTTCGTCGCTTTCCGGGCCGGTTGGAAACCGCCGTTGGTCATCGTTTTCTTCCGGCACTTCAACCACACGTCCGACGGGATGATCCCTTCGTGCGGCGCCAGCACCGACATTTGCCCGGCAAGCGGCGCTGAGATTTACCGACGAAAACCTGCGCAGAGAGGACTCCTCCTCCGCCACCGTGCCGAGTCTGCTTGTCGTGCTTGCCAAGGATTACCTTGAACTCGGCATGCTGTGCGCAAATCGGGGAGATTCGGGAGATCGGAATTTGGCATGTCAATTTTACGCGCAATCCGTTTTGTGCTACGCGGAACTTTACAGGATGTTCACGGCAGCGGGAGAACCCGAAAAAATCCATTCCAACGACATCGTCTATTGGCTTGCGAGTCTCTGCCATCACTTGGGTGACCTGACTTCCACGGTGTCTTGGTACAGAATTGACGAATTCGGCACGTCTGCGGCATTTCAGGAAGAATACCGCGAAGGCAACGCCGAAAGAGATCTGCGCGATCACAGCAGATATTTCGGCGCAATCGCAAGCCACAAGTCGACGCTGTCCTTCGCGCCTTCGCCACGCTCCGGCCCGTACCCGTGTGCAGAGCCATGAGCCTCGTTGTCGCCATGATCACCTCTCCCGAAACAAAACAAAAGCCGCCCGGTATCGGACGGCGTCGAGCGGAACGATCATAACTCAGGCTCGTTTTTCCGGTTTGCGTTCCTCGTCGGAGGATTCCTTTTCTTCGCTTCGCGGTCGGCTCGGAGGGCCTCGATGACGGATGGCTTGGCATTCGCCGCAATTTTTTCCCGTTCAATGATTTCATTGCAAAACTTCATCAGTATCGGGA
>JAISNR010000118.1 GCA_031276135.1 Eubacteriales Family XIII. Incertae Sedis bacterium
TTCTGGTATTTTTCGCCCTTCATCAGCGTATCAATAAGGACAAGGGCGATGTTCATCTCCACGACGGAAGCGGCCCACAGGGCGGCGTAGATTTCCGTCAGGTCCGGGCTTTCAATTCCGGCCTTGACCGGTTTCGTTCCGGTAAGGTAGGCGTAGCCCAGGGAAAGAAGTTTTACCGCCACCCGTTTGTCCTCAAAGGTTTCGCCCAGGCCCATCCATACGTCAAGCGCCCGGATTGCCGACGAATAACGGAGGAGGTCGTTGTCCATGACGACTTTTATCAAACGAATAAACAAGCTTCGATTGTCCGGGTCGGACCGGGACATCACATCGATAAGCCGGTCGGTTTTTTCAGGTTCCCGGTCATAGCCGGCAACGATCAGAAGCCTGGTAAATATATCCTTAGGCGCCAGGAAAAGATCGTGCCAGGGGAAGGGCTTTCCATGGGAAGCGTGGCCCCCGGCCGGTACCAGGGGAAGCAGATTCAAAAGCGCCTCAAACTGCCGTTCCCGCAGCACATCGCTGGCCAGAACCTCATGCTGCCGGCAGGCGGCGGTAAAATCATCGGCGTTGTTGTGCCAGCCGGTATAGGAAGAAAGATAATTGCCTATCACCAGGGAAAGGACATCCGGGTCCGTTTCGCCCAAGAGCTGCATCGCCACGAAAGACTGGAGGGGCCTGTTCTCCGTCTGCCGCAAAAAGTACAGGGCCGCCAGCTTTTGGTATTTTTCTCCCTTCATCAGCGCATCGATCAGGACAAGAGCGGCGTTCATCTCCACGACGGAAGCGGCCCACAGGGCGGCGTAGATTTCCGTCAGGTCCGGGCTTTCCATTCCGGCCTTGACCGGTTTCGTTCCGGTGAGGTACGCATAGCCCAGGGAAAGAAGCTTTACCGCCACCCGCTTGTCCTCGAAGGTTTCGCCCAGGCCCATCCATACGTCAAGCGCCCGGATCGCCGAGGAATACCGGAGGAGGTCGTTGTCCAGGACGACTTTTATCAGGCGAATGAACGCCTCGACCCGGCCGTTGTCAGCGTTTTCCAGAATAGCCTGGCGCAGCCCTTCCTGGAGTTTTGCCGCCAGAAGCAGACCCTCCAGCAGTTTGTGCAGCTCCTCGTCGGCGCTTTTGAGAATGCCGTTGATGATGGCGCCGGAAAGGAGGGCGGTGTTGTTGTCCCCCAGGAGGATCTCCTTTACCGTGCCGATAACTTCCGCATCGCCGTCGTCGATGCACACCGCAAGAAAGTCGCCGTACGCATGGATCCCAAACTCGCCCGTCCGGTTTTCCGCGGGGGGCGCGGTCAAATCTTTTGCCATGTCGAAATCTTCCCAGGAAAAAAAGAGCATCTCCAGAATGGTGGCAAAGCGATCAAGATAGGGCCGTACTTCTTTGGTTCTGAAGGAACGGCGGTAGGTCGAAGGAGAGTGAACGTAGAGATGCAACCGCTCCGCCGCCTTGCCCGCCCGGGCCGCAATGTCTTTGCCGTGAACGGCGGCAAAAAGTTCCCGGGGACCCTCGTCAAACATCTCGGCGCAGCTTTTGGGGGAATTTTCCATTAACACAGAGGACAGGACGCCAAAATTCCGGTTGCGTTCTCCCCATCCGCTTTTATGCCAGGCAATTAAAGCCTTTGCCACTTCGCCGGGCCGGCCTTTCTGTTTTTCGAGTTTTCCGATGATCGCATCTTTGTCCATTATTCAACTCCTCTTGTCAAAAAAGTACTAAAATAGTCGGCCCGCCAACATCACCAGGCGGATAAACGTGACGGTATCGTCCTCTTTCAGGTTGAAGGGCATACCCGGCAGGGCTTCGGTTTCGTTTACCAGAACACGGTAGATGCCGTCGGCAAAACATTGCAGGGCGTTTTGCACCGCTTTTTCCTCGTCCGCGTCCCGTTCGTTTTTTCGGTCACCGAATCCTATTTTACCCGTATGTTCACCGTCTTCCAGTTCCTGCAGCGACAAATAACGAAAGAGCGGCGCGTCTATCGTTTTGGCATTGTAGGCCCGGACGTTTTCCCGCACCAGACATTCGATGAGTTTTTCCGGCGTATCCGCAGCGTCGGGAATGTTCCGGGGCTGTTTTTCCAGCATGTCCCGCCGTTTTCCGGCAGCCTTGACTCGGACAAAAATGTTCACGGGCACCTCCCTCCCTTATTCCGTCTTCTCCACCGGCAGCCAAGCCTCAAAATAGCCCGTGATGGCGCCCTTTTCCTCGTCGAGCACGCTGCAGATCAGATTGCCGAAGGCGCGGCCGCTGACCTCCAGCCTGTTCTTCTGCGCGAAATCCCGCATGAAATCGAGGTGGCGCGCGGTGAACGCCTCCTTGCCGGAGCTTTTGAACGCGGAATGGACGCAAAGATGCGGCATCGTATGCACCACGGGCGCGTCGATGGGTATGTTGAATGCCTCGACGTATTTCGCGCCGATCGAAAAACCCCACGCGTAATCGGCGCCTTTTCCGAGCAGATCATCCTTTTTCACCCCGAAATACCGCTTGGTGAAGGGCATGAATTTGCCCCATTCCCTGTTCAGGACGCGGAGCTTCGGGCTGTTGTCGTAGGCGCGGTTGAAGCGATTCAGGTAATAGTAATGCTCCTTGCAGTTGCGCAGATCGCACCGGCCGATGTGGTCCTTGATGCGGGCGACGCTTTCGGCATGTCCGCGGATCCGTTCGAGCAGCATGTTTTGGCGTCGAAGCCCCGCCAATATCTCGTCGCCCTTTTCGGTCAGCCGATTGACCAGCATGTCGCGGGATTCGGCGGTCGTCATCATCGCGATCTCGTCGATGCCGAATCCGAAATTCTTGTACCAAAGACAATCGATCAGGAAATTGATGTCCCAAGCGTCATAGTAGCGATAGTTGTTGTTCGCGTCCTTTTTCGGCTTGACAATGCCACGTTCCTCGTAATATCGTATGAGGTCGGTGGATATGCCGAGAATTCCCGCCACGTCACCGATTTTGTACTGCATTGAAAACACCCTTCCTCGCGGTCCGCTTATTGATTCGGCGTGATCAGAACAACCAGCATTTGACACGAGGTCGTGCCGTTGTTGACGACCGATTTCTTCGTGTCGGGTCCGCAGTGGTAGGAATCGCCGGCGTACAGCGTGGTCTTGATCTCGTTCGGCGTGTCCAGCTCGCTTTCGAGATACATCTGCCCCTCTATGATGTAGTAGACGGTTTCCTTGGCGTTGGAGCCGTAGTTGCAGCCGCCGCCCGGCAGGAAGTGGCTCAGGCCCATCGTGATGCCGCCGGCGTTCACGTCCCCGGGATCGTGCAGGCGCGTCGTCCTGACGTCGAAATGCCCCGGCGCCTCATAGTTGTAGCTCTCGTTCTTTCTCGTGATTTTGTAGCTCATTTCATCTGCTCCTTTCGCTGCTTTGTTATACAAACGCCGCGCGGGCTTTTGCCCGGGCGGGGGTCCGGCCGGGACAGAGGCGTTGCGGCGGTTTACGGCGGATTCGCCGCGCCGGCTTTCGCTTCGGCGAGCGCCTTCTCGTAATCCTCGGGAGAGTTGATGTTGCGCAGCATGTTCTCGCGCCACAGGTCGCCGAGCTCGGAGGCGGCGACGAAACGGACGTCCGCCCCCTCGTAGAGCGCCGCCATGGCGTAGTTGCCCGCTTCGAGCGCTTTCTGCGCGCGCGGAAGCATGCTTTTTGCGTAGTATCCGAAAAGCGGTTCGTAATGCCCCGCGTCGGTCCGTATGATACACGCGTCATGGCCCCGGCCCCGCCGCGTCAGGAAGCGCGCGGCCTCGGGATTCGCGAAGGGCAGATCCGCCGCCAGCAGGAAGATCCCGTCGGCGCCCGTCTTTGCAAGCGCCGCGTGCAGGCCCGCCATGGGGCCGCAGCCGCGAAAAATGTCCTCGATGCGCTCGATACCCGCATCGGCGTATCGTTCGCCGTCGCCGACGCTCAGGCAGACCTTGTCGAAGCAGCCCGCGTAGAGGCGCGCGGCGCGCTGCAGGAACGTTTCGTTTCCGTAGGGGAGCCGCAGCTTGTCCCGTCCCATTCTGCGGCTTTGCCCGCCGGCGAGGATCACGGCAATCTCCAAACCCGCACAAGCCTCCGTATGCGCCGTTCTTGCGTCACGGCGCGAATCTGCAAAAGGAAAGGCCTTCGTTTCTTGCTACATACAATCATACTCTCAAAGCGAGACAAATTCAAGAAAACTTTTGCCTTTCCGCTCCTTTTATTGACTAAAATAAAAATAACAGGTATAATCTTATTTGTGGCGTTGAAAGTTTCTGTGCGATAGAGAGGAGCGTGCAATGAATTACAGAATATTTCCCAAGACGGGCGAAAAGGTTTCCCTGCTCGGATTCGGTTGTATGCGCTTGCCGGTTTTGGACGGGGATCACGCGAGGATCGACGAAGCGGAGGCCGTTCGAATGATCCGCCGCGCCATCGACGAAGGCGTCAACTACGTCGATACCGCCTATATGTACCACGGCGGCAACAGCGAGGGCGTTGTCGGCAGGGCTTTGAAGGACGGCTATCGGGAGAGGGTATTCGTCGCCGATAAGCTGCCCCTCATGCACGTGCACACGGCGGCGGACGTGCCGAAGCTTCTGGACGAGCAGCTGCGGCGCTTGGACATGGCGCACATCGACATGTATCTCCTGCACGACGTGCGCGAGATGTCGTGGGAGAAAGCAAAAAAAATTCAAATAGTGAATATTCTTGAAGAGAAGCGGGCCGAAGGGCGCATCAAACACATCGGGTTTTCCTACCACGGCGAAACGCTCGCGCTGTTTCGGGAGATCATAGATGCCTTTCCGTGGGATTTTTGCCAGATACAGCTCAATTACATGGACACCGCGCTGCAGGCGGGCGTGGAGGGGCTGCAGTACGCCGCGGGCAAGGGCATTCCCGTCGTGATCATGGAGCCGCTCAAGGGAGGCAAGCTCACGGACGCCCTGCCGGAATCCATCCGGAGATATTGGGACGGCATCGAGGTAAAGCGAACCCCCGTCGAATGGGCTTTCCGCTGGGTCGCCGATTTTCCGCAGGTGCTCACCATACTGAGCGGCATGAGCAGCCTCGCGCAGGTCGAGGAGAACCTGCGCATCCTTTCGGATGTCGACGCGAACATGCTGACCGAGAAGGAACGCACGATCATCGGCAGGGTGGCGGATGCGTACAACGCACTGACGCCCTATGCCTGCACCGCCTGCAAATATTGCATGCCCTGTCCCGTCGAGATCGACATTCCCGGAATAATCGGCCTGCGGAACGAGGCGACCGTCTTTGAAAGCGTGGAGAAGGTTTCCTTTTCGATTCGCAATTTCGTGCGGCCCTTGCCCTCGGAATGCATTGCCTGCAAGCAATGCGAAGAGAAATGCCCGCAGCATTTGGCCATAGCGGAGATCATGGCCGAATCCGCGGCGATGTTCGAGTAGAAGCAGAGGTGGCGCACGTCGAGGACAATCGCATATCCCTTTGGAAAAAGGATTTTATCCTGCTGTGCTTTTTCTCCCTGTTTTCGTTTACGGTTACGCAGATCGTGAATTCCACGACGTCGCTCTTCGTGGACGCGCTGGGCGGGTCGGCGACGTACAGCGGTTTTATGATGTTCTCCTACACGGCCGCAGCCCTGATCTTCCGCATACTGTGCGGAAAATGGATCGACCGGCGCGGCTGCCGCGTATTCGTGTTGTTCGGCGCCATTTCGATGGCCGTTTCGATTGCCTGCTACAACTTCTTCCCTTTTCTGCCGGCATTGGGCGCTTGGCGCTTCCTGCAGGGCGTGAGTTTTTCCCTGATCAGCACGGCGGCCGGCGTCGCCGTGGCGAACACCCTGCATCCGAGCCTTTTGGGGAAGGGCATCAGCGTTTTCAGCCTCGCGCATTCGTGCGCGACGACCATCGGGCCCTATTTGGGCTTGGCTCTGATTCTGGGCGATCGCTTCGACGCGGTGTATTGGACCGCGTCCGGCATCTCTCTCGTTTCTGCGGCGCTGGCGATGAATTGCTCCTTCCGCGCCAATCCGCAGACCGCCCGATTGCAGCAGATCGCGCGGCCGGCCCCGGAGGAGACCGCGCGGCCCGCGCGCGGGGCGGGGATCAGGGGATTGCCGGGCGCGTATCTCGAGAAGTCGGCCGTGAGGCCCGCCGTGATCCAGCTGATCGTCTGCGTTTCCGTTTCGTCGATCGTATTCTTTCTGCCGCTCTTCGCGGTCGGCAAAGCCCATGCCGACGCCGGTCTGTTCTTCGTCGTCGCGTCCTTCGCCATGATCGCCTCGCGTCTGCTCGTCGTGCGGATCATCGACAGCGTTTCGGTCGCGGCGATTCTGACGCCCTGCATGCTCGGGGGCGCCGCCTGCATGCTGGCCGTCGCCTTCGTGGAAAACAAGGCCGTCTTTCTGGCGGCGGCCTGTCTGTACGGCTGTCTGCACGGCACCTGCCAGCCCACCCTGAACACGGTGGTCATGAACGCGGCGCCGATCCGTCGCCGCGGCGTGGCGATGGCCACCTTCTTCCTCTTCGTCGATACGGGAATGGGCGCGGGCGCGCTCCTGTGGGGCCGCCTGATCGACCTCTTCGGCTTCACCGCCGTGTATTGTCTGGCCGCCGCCCTGCTGCTGCTCAACACGCCCCTGCTGCTTTTGCTGCGGACGGGCCGTTCGCGGGAGGCGGAACTGTAGCGGGTTTGGTCTTTGTCTGCATCTCTTCAAGTCTCTTCAAGTCTCTCTTTTTTTTAAAAAGTTTCTCTTTACAAAGATGTAGCGGTGTGGTAAGATACAAATGTATTATAGGTTAAACATATATATTTAATATGTTATTGATCAGAAGACTGAAGATAACATTGCGGTGCGCAGTGTTATCTTTATTTTTTACAGAACGGCAAAAGCGCGCGGAAACCGATACCGTCATATGACTATACAATTAGCGCACAATCATCATCAGGTCGGGAACCGGTATTCCTCGGAAGCGGGCCGACCGGAGAGTTGTGCCGGTTCCCGGCCGGCGATCCTGTTTTAACTGAATAGGCATCTGCCGTTATTTCGAAAACGATACGCGGAGAATATGGATAAAGTATCGCAGTGCGTTGTTTCATATGCAGGAGAGGGGAGAGAACATGAGCACGAAAATTGAAAGGCTCCGTACGGATGTGCTGATCGTCGGCGGGGGCATTGCCGGTTCCATGGCGGCCATCCGCGCAAAGGAAGAAGGTGTGGACGTCATCGTTCTGGAAAAGGCAAACACTTGGCGGAGCGGCAACGCGGGAGGCGGGGTGGATCATTTGCAGAGTTATATTCCCGCATTGCATGAAAGGGTGGGCTATACCAAGAACGATATGAAGTACGAAGAGGGCAGGAACGGTTTGATGCATCTGGGTCTGGGCCGACCCCAAATCACGGATCGGTTTGTGGAAACCAGCGCGGAACGCATTTTGGCTTTGGAGAAGTACGGCATTAACTTCAGGCATGACAACAATCCCATACCCGGGGGATTCCGGGCGGCCGTACAGTTTCATTCTGTACCCACAAGCTTTCATATGGACGGACGGGATATTAAGGTCAAGCTCACCGAGGCCATGATCGCCTCCGGCGTCAACATCATCAATCGGGCGCAGGTTGTCGAACTTTTGAAAAACGGCGACAAAGTAACCGGGGCCATCGCCATTTCTTCCAGAGAGAACAAAATCTATGCGGTGAGCGCCAAGACGACAATTCTGACGACATCGGGAGGGTTTCACCGATTGGAGCAGCGCCGAAACAACAATAACCGGCATAATGAAAATGTATCGGCATCCAATTACGGAGCCGGAACCGTCTTGGCGATCAATGCCGGGGCGGAAGTGATCAACTTGGAATTTTCGCTCATATCCGGTTCTCCGATTACCGTTTATCTGAATTATGGCTGGATGGGCGGAGCGCCTTCCGGCACTTGGTGGCCTGCGGGTCGACTCATTGACGACGCGGGCAATGTGGTTTTGGACAGGCAGGAAGAGTTTTCCTTGGACGATCCCGATTATGTGCAAAAATATGAGGCACAAACAAAAAAATTGAAGAAGCAGCGGGCATCCCTGGCAAAGTACATCAATGAGGGGAGGCAGCTGTATCTGGATATGTCCGAGGCTTCGGACGATGAACTGTTCAAGATACGGCGGGGGCTCACCCATGAAGGAAAACTGTGGCTTTTGTCTCAGCACTTGAATGATTGGGGCATCGATTTGAAAAAAGTGCGTGTGCCGGTCAAACTCTATGAGGGGGTTTCCGTGGCGGAAAAAAGCCATACCGTCGGCGTATTCGGCGTGCTGGTCAACGAAAAGCTGGAATCCACTGTGGAAAATCTGTATGCGGCGGGCTCAGAAATGGGAGGCGCCGGGTGCATTGCCGCAGGCGCCGCGGTCGTCTACGGATTCGAAGGCGGTCTGCAGGCGGCGCACAAGGCGAAAACAATCGCTGATTTTCCGGATGTGAACGAAACGCAGGTGCAGGATCTGCTCAAAAAATACCGGGCAATTTACGGAAATCGGGCCGGAAGCGGATGGAAAGAGGTGGAATTTCATGTGCAGGGTATCGTAAATGTGTTCGGCAGGCCTCCCTTCACCGACAGGAAAACAGCGGACGCGTTGTATCTGTTGAACCAACTCAAGGACAAGGTCGCATTTCGGGCGGAGGACGCCTATGAAACCGCCAAAAGCTTTGAGGTGATCACGCTGATTGAAACCGCCATTGCGGTATTTACCGCCATCAACGAACGCAAAGAGAGCGTCGGCCCGTTTCAACGCATCAGCAACGGCACCGAAAAATCGGATTTCGGACAGGAGAAAAGTCTGCCGGAAATCATCGGCTTATATAAAGAAAACGGTCAATATGTTTTTAACCGACACCAAGGCGAAATCAAGGAGCGGGCGCAGGAAGGCCCCTGTGCCAATGCAGGTGCGTGAGGAAGAGGAGAAAAGAAAATGGCGCATACAATCGATCGCGACAAATGCACAAACTGTTTGGTCTGTTACGACCGGTGCCCTGAAGATGTCTACGCGTTGGACGAAAAAGGGATTGTTTGTCTGAAACGACCGGAAGAATGTTGGCTCTGCGGCGGATGCCAGATCGATTGCCCCCACGGGGCAATTAAAATCATCTACGACATCAATCAGGCACCCGTTTTCATCCCAAACTGAACATGATTTCGCCGAAATCGGTATTGGCACAACGGTGTTTTCAAAGAAAGAAGAGGAGTGGTGTAAAATGAGCGATTTTGAAGTCAGAAAACGCAGCGCGGACGTACTCGTGGTCGGCGGCGGACTCGGCGGTTTGGCGGCGGCCATTCGGGCGCGAGAAAATGGGGCAAGCGTCGTCGTGTTGGAAAAGGCCAATGCGGAACGCAGCGGTTTGGCCGGTTCGGGCATCGACCACATCCAGAGCTACATCCCGGAGGTTCACGAAAAAATCAACTATTCCGTGGAGAATATGGCGAATGAACAGGTGGAATACGGCGGAAACATCGGCGGGCTCCAACGCAAAGACCTGATCGACTACTACATCCGCAATTCCGCCGAGGATATAATCGAACTCGAAAAATACGGATTGAAATTTCGCTTTGAGGACAGCCGGTTGCCGGGGGGATTTCGCGTCGTGCCCCAGTTTCATTTCGTGCCCACCAGTTATAATTTTGAAGGCCGGGACATCAAACGCGCGCTGGTCAATCGCGCTTTGGATTTGGGTGTCGAAATCATCAACAGGGCGCATGTGCGTTCCTTGCTGAAAAACGGAAATGCCGTCACCGGCGCCGTAGCCATCGGCACGCGGGAAAAAAGTATTACGGCGGTCAATGCGAAGACCACGATCTTGGCCACATCGGGATGGGCATCCCGTCTGCACAGCGGCGTTACCTCCGGTGATACGTTTGAATTTTATGCGGCGCCCACAGCCAGTGTGGGCAGCGGCAAGGTCTTGGCGGCCAAGGTCGGCGCCGAAGTGGTAAATCTGGAATTCGACAATCTGATTCAAACCTACAGCTGGATCAATTATTCGTTTACCGTAGGGCTTCCCGGCGGATCGTTTTGGCCTGCCGGGCGCATTGTGGACGAAGACGGCAATATTGTTGTGGAGCGTACCCGCGACCTGCGCTTGGATGAACCCGACTACCGGCGGAAATACCGTGAGCTTTGCGAACATTACGGCAAACAGAGAGCGCAGATTGCCAAACTGCTTGGACAAGGCAAGACGCTTTATTTCGATCTTCACGAAGCCACCGACGACGAATTGGATTACATTTGGTGGACTCTGGGCCATGAAGGAAAAACGGGCATCTTTAAGCATCATTTGGAAAAGAACGGGGTCAACCTCAAAACCGCCCGCTTTCCGCTCAGGCTGTCGGCCAAGCGAAGCTCCGTAACCGCCGGACTCTGGGCAAAAGATGAAACGACCGAAACAAATATCGAAAACCTGTATGCCTCGGGAAACGAGGCGGCCGGCGTAACGCCCCTTCCCGTCGCGGGCAGTGCCGTGGTTCTGGGTTTTGGGTCCGGCAAGTTCGCCGCGCGCAGGGCCAAAGAACTCGCACCTGTTCCGGATGTTTCCGAATCCTATATCAATGCACTGAAAAGACAAGCCGAAGAGATTCTTTCCCGTGATGACGGCGAACCCTGGATTGTCGGCGAGCGGGCATTGCAGGCGCTTCTGGATACGCGCTTGGGCAAAGCGTACACGGAGAATGACATTTCCCTGACAGCGCAGTTGCTCAAGCGTTTGCGGAACGATCTGCGTCTTGCGGCGAAAAATCCCCATGAGTTGAGCCGTGCCTTTGAAGTGTTGGATCTGTACGATTTGGCGGAGCTCGTGGTCGCTTCGATTCGGGAACGCAAAAGCAGCCTCGGTTTCTTCAGACGGTTGGACGAGGCGGATTATCCCGCAGAAAAATACGGCGATGCCATCGGCGCCTATTGGGATGGGGATCGGGTCAAGACCGTTCGGCTGCCCAATCCCGCCATACGGAATTGACAGGAAATAAAAATACAGGAGAGGAATGAGAAATGGGCGAATTTGAAGTCAGGAAGTATCGTACGGATGTACTGATCGTCGGCGGCGGCATCGCCGGTTTGGCGGCGGCGATACGCGCGCGCCGGCATGGCGCGGAGGTCATCGTTCTGGAAAAGTCTCATACGGAGAGGAGCGGGAATGCGGGTTCCGGCATCGACCATATCCAAAGTTATGTACCGGAAGTGCATGAAAAAGTCGGCTACACAGAGAATGACATGGTGAACGAACAGGTGAATTGGAGCGGCAACACGGGCAATTTGCAACGACGGGATCTGATCGAAATCTTTGTCCGCAATTCAGCCAAAGACGTGATCGAATTGGAACAGTACGGCCTCAAGTTTCGTTTTGAGGAAAGCAATACGCCCCGGGGATACCGCCTCGTTCCCCAATTTCATTTCGTGCCCACCAGTTACAACTTCGAAGGGCGGGATATCAAACGAGGAAATTGCATAATTCAATATTCCCAGCGAAAAATAATAAGCGACTTTAAACGACGAAGGCGATTTCTTCGTTGCGCACGTTCCATATTCCGCTGTCAAATATCGAAACACAGTCTC
>JAISNR010000121.1 GCA_031276135.1 Eubacteriales Family XIII. Incertae Sedis bacterium
GCTTGATTTCGCCCTGTTTCAACAGTTGGATGACGCCGCGCGCGTGCAAGTTGATCTCATCGGCCGTCTTGGCCGTGACGAGCGCGTTGAATCTGCGCAGGATGCCCTGTTCGTTTTCGGGATTCTTCCGCTTCAGATTGTTTAGGGCCATGCCGATGGAGCCGGCGTCCCCGTCGTGTACGCGCGGATTGCCCTTTCCCTGCGCGTGCATTGCGTAAAGCGTCAGGGCGGCGTGGATCGCGTTCTCGGCGTATGAAGGCGCGTCGCCCTTTCCGGCCAGCTCGTCGGGAAAGCCTTCGTATATGTATTTCCATGTTTCCGGTACGGTGCCCGCCTCCTTTCCGACGCCCAGCCTGAGCCTGGCAAGGGCGGCCCGCCTCTCGCCGCCGCGCTTTTCGCCGTCGTCGCTTTGAAACCGATCGAGCCTGGCTTTTGTGAATTTCGTGAGCTTTTCGACTTCGCTCATCACTGCTCCTTTCTGTACGGGGGAGGTCTGTTCTCAAACTGAATTGTGCGGATAATTTCGTAACAAACTCTAAGACGGATCGAATGCTTTGTTCAGGCCCGCGCCGAAATACGATTCCGCCGTGAACGCCGTATGCCCCTTTCTTCCGACGAGGGCCGCGTCGCCGACGGCATCCAGCATCTCGTTTGCCAATCTGCGCAAGATCGCCTTCGCCTCATCCTTCCATTTGTCCGAGATTTCTTCCATATCCTCGTCGCCCTCTATGGCGGCAAGCCATCTTCTGAACGGAAGATCGAGTTCTCCGTAGGCCCGCTCGCGCGCGGCGCTCCGAATGCCCGCGATGTTCCCCTTTTCGTCGTCCGTACCCTCCGCAAGCGCCAAATTCGAAGCGAACCGGCCGAACGCTTGCACGGCTTCGTCGGTTTTTTTCAGCATATCGGTTATCCGGATGCGCCACTCGTTGCCCAATTCGTCCAGCAGATGCGCATTGATCGAAACCGAATCCGAGAACATGTCGTCCACAAAGAAGTCCTTGTCGCCGTAGCGCACGCTCGGCGCCGAGAATTTCAGCCACATGCCGCCGAGAACCTTTTCCTTCACCAAGGTTTCGTTCCATTTGACGACGCCGGGCATTCTGCCGCCGTCCGCGCTTGCGATGAGCGCTTCGAAATCCCGCCAGATCTGCCTTGCGGGATTGTGGCGTTTCGGCGTGAATACGTCGGTTTTCGGATCGCGCCGCCAGAGCGTCATCGGCTCGATGAGAGCGTTTTCCTTTTCAAAAAAATCACCCCCGAGCAGCTTGTAGCCGACGACGCCGCCATTGTCCCGCGTGAGCAAAAGCCTGCGGGACTGCAGCGTATAGAGCTCCGCCAAACTTTTGGGCTGCGCGATTCGCACGCGTTCCTCCGCGCGCGCCGGCGCTTCCCAGACGGGCTTTCCCCGCTCAAGCGGTTTCTTGTCCGAATCCAGCAACACGAAATTGAGGAGCAGGGTTTGAAACAGATTCTTTCCCTCGGAAAACAGCAGGCCCAGCTTTCCGAGCCAACCGGCGCCCGTCGATTCCATGCCCGCGCCGCGCACGGAGGGCTTTGCCGATGTGTCGTCGAAGGCGTTGACGTGCAACAGCCAACGCGCCGCTTCCGGGTAGGAGAGCCTTGCGCTGTCGGTTCTGCCGGAAAACAGCCTGCCTTTGTTCTCGCTCTGCGAAATATCGCCGATCAGCTTGGGCGTCCGGTATTCCGTGCATTTCCGCGAAACCAGATCGGCCGTTTGGTAAAACGGCGTTTCGGGGTGAAAGAGCCAGAAGCGCTCTCTGAAGTATTCGAGGTATTGCGTGAGGGCTTCCTGCGGGAAGCCGGCCCTGTCCCAAAGCGATTTCCAGTGCGCGACAGCGTTCTCGTTTGTCAGGGCGATGTCGTTGCCGTCCGCGTCCACGGAGGAGAACACCGCGTGCAGAATCGCCAGAAGCAGGCGCAAAATCGCCATGTCTGCGGTTTCCGTTTCGTTCGCGAGGCGTTTTAGGCCGTGGGCGCGCGCGAACACTTCGAGCAGGGAAAGCTCCGCAAGCCGGCCGTTTTCGTCGAGAACCCGTATCCACTTCTCGTCGAGCAGATTGAATTCCTTGTTCATGTTCCTGTTCCTGTTTCCTTTCGCGTTACGGACAAGCCCGTCTTATCGCAATAACTCACCGTGTGGCCCAAAATCTCGGTTTGCAGATTCTCGTCCAAGATGAGCGGCAGCATGCCTCTCAGCCAAAACGATTCCTGCCATCTGCCGACCCGGGACGCGATCGCTTTGCTTTCAAGCTCGGCGATGACGTCGTCGATGATTCGGGACGACCTGCACAAAAGCATCGGAAGCGATACCGTGCAGGCGGCCGCGACCCTTGCGACGGCATCCTTCGGCACGCGTTCCGTCGGGATCTCCGCGCCGGGCGCAACGCCCTTGGCCGCATCGCACACCCAAGGCAAGAGGCATATTTTTCCATCGACTTTCTTTTGCACGACCATCACCTCGATGCTGTCCGAGGTGTCGCGCACGGCCGCCTCCGCCTTGCGCTCGTCGGAGTCGCTCTTCGCGATGTCGAGCCAATCGACCAACGTCCGGCTCGCGCCGGCGGGCGGCCTCAGCCGAAACACGTTTGCCTTTTCCTCTTTCCGTTTGATCCTTTCGTTGTGGGCCTTTCGCGCCTCGGCGTATGCCGCGCGCTTTTCCTCGCGCATCGCGGCCTCGGCCTCCGCCCGCGCGGTTCGGTCGGTGGTGTGCGCGGTGTGGAACGCGTCGCCTTCCGCGGCTTCCGCATACGCGGCCTGCACGAGGGGCGATATGTCGTCGGGCAGCGTGACGCGGCGCGGGGAAACGGGCAGCAGCAGCAAGGTGTTCAGCAAGGCGTACCTGCTGTATATTTTCTCAATGGATTGAGCGAATTTCCATTCGTTCGCGTCCTCCACGCCCGTGATGAAGCAGCGCGCTTCTTCAAGCTTGGCGGGCCGCGCGCGCGCGTGCCTGTGCAGGCGGCCGACGCGCTGCAGGAGCAAATCCATCGGAGCGATGTCGGAGACGAGCAGGTCGAAGTCAATATCGAGAGATTGCTCGAGCACCTGACTTCCGACGACGATCAGGCGTTCCGGTCGCCGTCCGGCCCGGCCCGGCGGGCCCAGCTTCTCCCGCAGCGCTTTCTCCTTTTGCATGCGGTCGATGCTCAAAAATCTCGAATGTATGAGCTCGATGTCCGTTCCCGCAAATCGCTCTCCGAGGATGCGCATCGCTTCCTGCGCCCTGCCCACCGTGTCGAGGACGATGCCCGCGCAGCCGCCCTCCGACAGCAGCTCTTGCAGCTTGTCCGGCAATGCGCCGTCCGGCAAATATTCGAAGGTCACCGGCTTCGACCGGCCCGACGGAGGCGGCGCCGTCTGTTTGATCGCGTCGCCGTCGCTGTACGTGATCATCGGATAGTCCGTTCGCGCGGCCCACTCGGGCGGCGGCGCGGCTTTCTTCGGCGGTGCGGGCGGCGCGCCGGCGGGCAGC
>JAISNR010000131.1 GCA_031276135.1 Eubacteriales Family XIII. Incertae Sedis bacterium
CACGAACTTCGAGCGGTCGTCGAACGGAAACGGAAAAGCGCTCATAAACGCTTTGTCCAGTCTTGAGCGTATTCGCATGGCGGGTGTTCCTTTTCTTCGTTACAATCTTTCACGACGGGTTCCGTCAACGAACGGAACGAATTCGCGCCGGCCCCCGGCGCGTTCTCCTGTTTGCCCATTGCGGAAAACGCTTCCTCAATTCGCGCCGCAGCAATTCTTGTATTTCTTCCCGCTGCCGCAGGGACAGGGGTCGTTTCTTTGGACCTTGGGGCCTTCGCGCCGCACGGTTTCCTGCTTGCGCGCGCGCTCAGGGGCCTTGGCGCCGCTCGGCAGGGAGTCGTCTCCGGCTTCGACGGCGGCCCTCGGCCGCGCTTCGCCGCCCGCGTAATCTTCCTTCCTGCTCATTCCCACCGCGATGACCTGCCGGCGTTCCGCGTTCGTCCGGATCGTGACGTTGAAGCAGTAGCGGACCGTGTCCTCGCGGATGGAACTGACCATGAGCTCGAACATGTCGAAGCCCTCGGCGGCGTAGGCTTTCGCCGGGTCCTGCTGCCCGAGGGCGCGCAGGCCGATGCCGTGCCGCAGCTGGTCCATCGCGTCGATGTGATCCATCCACTTCGTGTCCACGACGCGCAGCAGGATCATGCGTTCGAGGTCGCGCATGCGCTCGACGCCGATCTCCGCTTCCTTTTCCTCGTAGAGCTTTTCCAGCCGCTCAAACACGTCCTCCCGCAGGCTTTCCGCAGTCAAGACGCGCAGCTCGTCCGCGCTTCGGACGGGCGGGGTGAAGCGCGCGCTGATTCGGCGCATCGCGTTCCACAGGCTTTCGTAATCCCATTCCTCGGCATATTTGGAACCGACCGTCGCACTCGCCGCGGCCTCGTCGACGAGCTCACCCGTCATCGACAGGATGTGCTCGCGCAGATCCTCGCCGTTCAGCACCTTGCGCCGCTCGCCGTAGATGACCTCGCGCTGCTTGTTCATCACGTTGTCGTACTGCAACACGTATTTGCGGATGGAGAAGTTCCTGCCCTCCACGCGCTTCTGTGCGTTCTCGATGGATTTCGTGAGCATCTTGGCCTCGATGGGCTCGTCCTCGCCCACGCCGAGCCGCTCGACGATGCCCTGCATGCGCTCGCCGCCGAAGAGCCGCATCAGATCGTCCTCCATGGAGATGAAGAACTGCGTGGAGCCGGGGTCGCCCTGCCGGCCGGCGCGCCCGCGCAGCTGATTGTCTATGCGGCGGGATTCGTGGCGCTCGGTGCCTATGATGTGCAGGCCGCCGCGCGACAGCAC
Organism: Eubacteriales Family XIII. Incertae Sedis bacterium; assembly: GCA_031276135.1. Lineage (GTDB taxonomy): Bacteria > Bacillota > Clostridia > Peptostreptococcales > Anaerovoracaceae > JAITLA01. The sequence goes on from JAISNR010000131.1 coordinate 1,297, forward strand.
GTCCTGCTGCTCGCGCGCGCGCTCCTCCTTGAATCTCTCGTACAGGGATTGGTATTCCTCCCGCGCTTTCAGCAGAGCGGGATCCGTGAGCGGCATCATGCCGGAGGCGTAGAAGATCGCCTGCTCGTCGTGGCGGTTGCCCTTGCGCATCTCCTTCTTGGCCTCGAAATCCGGGTTGCCGCCGAGGATGATGTCGGTGCCGCGGCCGGCCATGTTCGTCGCGATGGTGACGGAGGCCAGGCGGCCGGCCTCGGACACGATCTCCGCCTCCTTTTCGTGGTGCTTCGCGTTCAGGATGTTGTATTTGACGCCGCGCTTGTCGAGCATCTTGCCGATCAGCTCGGATTTTTCTATGGAAATCGTGCCGACGAGGACGGGCTGACCCTTCTCGTTGCACTCGATGATGCGCTCGACGATGGCCCGGAACTTGCCCTTTTCCGTGCCGTAGATCGAATCCTGCATGTCCTCGCGGACGATGGCCTTGTTCGTGGGTATCTCGACGACGTCCATGTTGTAGATGTCGCGGAATTCCTCCTCCTCCGTCTTGGCGGTGCCCGTCATGCCGGACAGCTTTTGATACATCCTGAAATAGTTCTGTATCGTGATGGTCGCGAGCGTCTTGGACTCCTTCCGCACGTGCAGACCCTCTTTCGCCTCGATCGCCTGATGCAGGCCGTCGCTGTAACGCCGGCCGAACATGAGCCGGCCCGTGAATTCATCGACGATGATGATCTCGCCGTCCTTCGCGATGTAATCGACGTCCCTCTGCATCAGGTTGCGCGCCTTCAGCGCCTGGATGATGTGGTGGTTGATCTCCATGTTTTCGGGATCCGAGAGGTTTTCGACGCCGAATTCCTTTTCGGCTTGTTCGACGCCCGCGTCGGTGAGGGAGATCGTCTTGTCCTTCTCGTTCATCGTGAAGTCGTCCTCGACGCGCAGGCGCTTGACGAACTTGTCCGCTCTGCCGTAGAGCTCCGTGGACTTGTCGCCCTGTCCGGATATGATCAGGGGCGTGCGCGCCTCGTCGATCAGGATGCTGTCCACCTCGTCGACGATGGCGAAGTTCAGATTCGTCTGCGTCAGGGATTCTCTGTCGATCACCATGTTGTCGCGCAGGTAGTCAAAGCCGAATTCGTTGTTCGTGCCGTAGGTTATGTCCGCCCGGTACGCGGCCTTTCGCGCCTCGCCGGCGACGCCGTGGATCACGCAGCCGACGGTCAGGCCGAGGAAGGTGTAGAGCTTGCCCATCCATTCCATGTCGCGCTTGGCCAGATAGTCGTTGACCGTGACGACGTGGACGCCCTCGCCCGGCAAGGCGTTCAGATAGGCCGCGAGCGTCGCGACGAGCGTCTTGCCTTCGCCCGTTTTCATCTCGGCGATGCGGCCCTGATGCAGCACGATGCCGCCGATGATCTGCACGTAGAAGTGCTTCATGCCCAGACTGCGCCAAGCGGCCTCGCGGCAGACGGCGAAGGCTTCCGGCAGGAGATCGTCGAGGCTCTCGCCGCCCGCGAACCTCTCCCGGAATGCCTCCGTCTTGGCGCGGAGTCCGTCGTCGCTCAGGGCCTCGCACTCCGCTTCGCGGGCCATAACGAGATCGGCGATCTTCTCGAGCTTCTTGACTTCCTTCGCGTTCAGATCGCCGAATATTTTTTCCATCCAACCCATTGGTTTCTACTCCTTCACAAAGGCCCTGTATATCGCCCGGATCGCGGTTTCGAAGTCCTTGTTCTCGACGCCGACGATGATGTTCATCTCGCTCGAACCCTGATCGATCATGCGGATGTTGACGCCGGCCTCGTAGAGGGCCGAAAACAGCGCGGCCGAAACGCCGGGGCGCGCGGCCATGCCCTTGCCCACCGTGGCGATCAGCGCCATGTCGTCAAAGACCTCGACGCTGTCCGGCCGCAGCTTGCGCTCGAATTCTTCTATGATCTCGGGCAGC
>JAISNR010000193.1 GCA_031276135.1 Eubacteriales Family XIII. Incertae Sedis bacterium
CCATGTTGACCGTCGCGCTGTTTTCCTCGCTGACCTTGTACTCGGTTTCGCTGCTTTCGCCGGACGACGACGATTCGCCGCTTATGCCGCCCGTCGGATACTGCGGGATCTGCGAGTTGGTGTCCGTTCCGGGCACGCCCGCGTCGCTTTCCGTCGAGCTGGAACTCTCGGCGGAGCTGGCTTCGCGGCTGATCACGCCCTGGTTGTCGCCCTCCGGCGAGGGTATGTAGTCGCGCCGCGTCGTATAGGAGGGATTCGGATTCACGACGGCGGAAACGGCCACGCGAAGATCCGCGTAGGCGTAGGGCCCCGCGAGTACGCTGAAGATCTTTTGGCGTATGTCGTTTTCGTATTGGCGTTTGAATTCGAAGCCATCGAGGTTGCCGCCGAAGGCGGATGCGCCGATGAGATCGACGCCGGAGCCGTCGGAGATCGCGACGTTCTCCGCGGTAAGCCCTTTGACCGACTTGATCACGAGGTTGCGAATGCCCGTGATCTGCTCCTGCGTCAAATTGTGACCTTCCTGCATATGGATGATCAGGGCCGCGCTGGGAGGATATTCTTCCTCCAGATAAAAGACCCGCTCGTCGGGCGGCGTAAGCATGACGGTCGCGTCCCGCACGCCGTCGAGCGTCTTGATGCTGGCGCCGATCCTTTCCTGCAACTGCCGGTATTCGGCCTGTCTGCGGCTGTAATCCGTATTCAGGATGCTGTTGTTTTCTTCCAAAACCCAGTAGCTGAGTCCGTTTTTCGGATAGCCCGCGGTGGCGAGCTGCATGAGGATGGCCGCCTTCTCCTTCTTGGGCACCATGATCCTGCCCGCGTCGTCGAAGCGCACGCTGACACCCATCTCGTCCAGCCGGGCCAGAATTTCGGTTTGCTCATACTCGGGAAGCTCCGTGTAGATCGTTTCGTATTCCTCCGAGTTCAGCAAAACGCTGAGGACCAGCGCCGCGATCAAAACCAGCGCGACCGCAGAGATCAGTATCCATCTCGCGCGCAGACTCAATCCGCTCCAAAATTGCCGCAGGGGCGCAAATATTCTAGCTAGTTGTTCACCCATATATGTATGTACCGGCTTTCTTTTGGTATTGTGTTCCGCGAAGAAGTCTCATCCTTCTCCTGCTCATGCAACGCGAAACGCGCCGAAGCGCCGTGCGGACGCTATACGTTGATCCGCATGATTTCGGAATAGGCGTCGAGCACCTTGTTCCGGATCTGGACCATGGTCGACAATGTAAGCTCGGCCTTGGCCGCGTTGATCATCGCGGTGTGCGGATCCTCCATCGCGCCGATGGACAGGAGATACGCATCCTGCTCGGCGACGGCCTCCGTCTCTTCCACGTCGCGAATCAAGCCGTCAAATATCTTTCGAAAATCGGAATTGTAAACCGCGGCCTCTTCTTCGGGGGGTGCGCTCGTCACGCCTTCGATTTCCTTGATGAACGCGTTGATCCGGCTGACATCGAGATTCGCGCTGATCGGAACAATAACCATATCTCACCTCTCCTCTGTATCCTTTGAATTATGTATCCTTAATAAACGCTAGCGTCCGATCTGCAGCGCGCTGCCGATCATGGACTTCGTCGCGTTGAACATCGTGACGTTCGCGGTGTAGGCCCGCGTCGCGGCCAGCATGTTGATGAGTTCCTCGGTGCGGTTCACGTTCGGCATGTAAACGTAGCCCTCCTCGTTGGCGTCGGGATGCGTCGGGTCGTAGACGGGCACGAGCTCGGATTGGTCCTCGAATATCCGCGCGACCTTCACGCCGCCGGCGTTCACGTCCGGGTCCTTGCCCACGCCCGGCGTCACGCGGTGCGCGGGCGCGCCCTCCGCCTGCCGCAGGAGCGCCTGTTTGAAGCCGCCCTCGTTGATGGTCTGCAGCGTGACGATGCGCCGCCTGTACGGCGTGCCCTTCTGCGTGCGCGTGACGTCGGAATTCGCGATGTTCTGCGCCATGATGTCCATGCGCAGTTTCTGCGCCGTCATGCCGGAGCCCGAGATGTTCAGCGCGTTCAAGTAGTTCATCTCCCGCTACCTCCCTTCCCTGACGGCATAGCGCAAGCGCGAAAACGTGTCCGTGATCTGCCGCGTCAGATAGCTGTACTGCAACTGGACCTTGGCCATCTCGATGTTTTCCTCTTCGAGGTTCACATTGCTCGCGTCGGCGCGCTCCGAATACGTCCGGTTCTCGTGCAGGGTGATGTCGGCCTTTTTCACGGAATCCAGCGCGCGCATATAGCTCCCCCCGGAAACTGCGGCCTCGCGTTTCAGGTTCCGGACGGCGCGATCGAGCGCCGCCTCAAAGTCCACTTTGATCGCCTTATAACCCGGGGTTTCATGGTTCGCGATGTTCGCCGCGATGACCTTCTCCCGCTGCCACGTGCCGTCCAAGGAGCGTTGCAGGACGGCTGTGGTCACAGAATCGCTTATCATACTATCCCTCTCACAATATAACATCTACGACTGTGTCATTCCAAGATATTGTAACACACGGCTCTTCGATTAACAAGCAATTTTTAATCAATTCGCGCATAAAGCTAAAGTTTTCGTTCAAAACTCCGATAGCAATATATGAATACTGGAATTGAACCGGAATTTTCTCCGGCGTTTTTCGGAAAAAAATCATTTTCGTCTTAATTTTCCGAAAAAAATTACGATATATGTTGTGTACGAAGGGTACAAAGGCGGCAGACCCGCTGTGAAGGAAAGGAGCGCGTCATGGAAATTTCCCTGCTCGGCAAGACGAAAGCGCTGCAACGGCAGACGGCGCAGGACGTGCCTCGCGTCCCGAAGGACGAGGATGGCGAAAAGCTTGCTTCGCGCAAGGTGGACAGCGCCGAGATTTCCGCAGGTCACGTCGGCGCCTTTGAGGACAAGCGCTTGTCGGTCGCCAAATCGGCCATTCTCTACGATGTTTCCCTCAGCGCCTTCGCGGAGAGGCTCGAAGAGCTCCGGACGCGCGTGGAGGACGGCTCCTACAGCGTGCCGGACGCGGATCTGGCGGACGCCCTGCTCGGCTAGGGCGTGGCCTTCGGTTTTCGGCGCGTGAAGCGGCGACCGGCGACCGCGCTTTAACTATAGAAAGGACTTCTCCATGTCCGCCAAATCCGTCACAGACGAATTGTATGACTACCTGCAGGAGGTCAAGCAGACCTATGCGGACATCATCCCCGTGCTCAGGGAGGAGATCGACCGGATCGCGCAGGACGATGTCACGGCGCTCGACGAAACGCTCAAGCGGCAGCAGGCTTTGGTGCTCCGGACGCGCAATTTCGACGACAGGATCGCCGGGTACCTCGAAAGACTGGGCATTTCGGCCTCCACACTGACGGAAACCGTGCAGGCGCTCCCGGAAGGCGATCGTTTCCGGTTTTATGACTTTTTGGGAGAATTCGATCGTGTCGTCGAGCAGGTCGATTTTTACAGGAACAAGTGCCGCGAGCTCCTGCAGAGCAAGCTGTACAGCATAGACCGGCGGCTTGCCGGCGTTCCGAACAACCGGGAGAGCGTCACCTACGACGAAAATGCCGGCGGGGTGACGAAGTCCCTGTACTCCAAGACCTTCGAGAAGAAGATATAATACGGGCGTCCGGCGGCGCCCGCAGCATATTTCATTTTACAGTAAGCGAGGATTCTCATGCGACCGACATTTTTGGCTTTCCAGACCGCCCACCGCGCCATCGCCACCAGCCAGATCCTGCTGGACACCGCAGGCAACAACTTGGCCAACGTGCAGACCGAAGGCTATTCGCGGCAGCGCGTGGACATCAACTCCGTTTCAAACGGAGGGGCCGTGCAAAAATTCAAACCGATGAACGTGACGGCGGGCGGCGGCGTCGAGGCGAAGCGCGTGGTCCGCGTGCGCGACCAGTTCCTCGATGCGCGTTACCGCATGCAGAACTCCGAGGACAGCGAATACGCCGCCATACTCAGCGGCCTCAAGGACCTCGAAAACGTGCTGGACCAGACCTCGGCCAAGGGTCTGCTCACGGAGATCGCGAACCTCAAGAAGGCGCTCGATCCCATGCTCGAAAACCCGCCGAGCAACGACATGGCCATGGTCGTGCGCAACGCGGCGCAGAAGCTGGCCTCGCTCCTGAACACCTATGCGCAGAACATCGAGAATGTGCGCGACCAGCAGATCTACGATCTGCAAAACGTCCACATAGACACGAACTTCAACAGCATCGTGCAAAACATCGCCGCCCTGAACAAGCAGATCAACGAGGAGATCGCGCACGGCAACACGCCGAACGAGCTCCTCGACGAGCGGGACATGCTCTT
>JAISNR010000226.1 GCA_031276135.1 Eubacteriales Family XIII. Incertae Sedis bacterium
TCCTTCGCGCTGATGCGCAGCTCGACGAAGTCCTTCTCGACGCGCAGCGTTTCCCCGGCGACCGAAAGCTCCGCGAAGCCGTCCGCCGAGAGCGCTGCGTTCAGCGCGGCCGCGTCCGCCCGCGCGAGGGCGGCGGCGAAGTCCTTCATGCGCGCGCCGAGCGCGGGGCCGGCCGCCTTGAAATTCGGCTTCAGGGAAAAATCCATGTATTTGCCGAGATCGCTTTCAAACACGACCTCCTTCACGTTCAGCTCCTCCTCGAGCAGCGCCGTCATGCCGCCGATCAAGGCTTCGTACTTCCCGTCGACGAGGATCTTCGTCAGGGGCTGCCTGACCTTGATGCGCTCCTTCTCGCGCGCGCCCCGCCCGAGGGCGACGAGGTCGCGGACGAGATCCATGCGCTCCTCGAGCGCGTCGTCGAGCGACGCGGCGTCCGATGCGGGATAGAGCGCCAGATGCACGGAATCGCCGTCCGTCAGATTGCGGTACATCTCCTCGCTCAGGAAGGGCGCAAAGGGCGCGAGCAACCGCGAAAGGCCTTCCAGCACCTCCCAGGTCGCCGCGTACACGGATTTCTTGTCGTCGTCCAAGCCGTCGGCCCAAAAGCGCCTGCGCGCGCGCCGCACGAACCAGTTCGACAGATCCTCGATCACGAAACGCTGTATCTTGCGCACGGCCCGCATGTGATCGTATCGATCCATCTCCTCCGTGACCTCGGCGATGAGCCTGTTGTATTTCGACAGAATCCAGCGGTCGAGCTCCGGGCGCTCCGCGCGGCTCAAATCGAAGCCCCTCGGGTCTATGCCGTCCTGGTTCGCGTAGAGCGCGAAGAAGTGATAGACGTTGCGCAGGGTTCCGAAGAACTTGCCCGCGATCTCGCTCAGGCCGTCCTCGTCAAAGCGCGTCGGCGACCAGGCCGGAGAAGCGCAGAGCAGATACCACCGCGTCGCGTCGGCGCCGTAGCGGTCGAAAAGCGCGAAGGGATCGACGGTGTTGCCCTTGCTCTTGGACATTTTCTTACCGTCTTTGTCCAGTATCAGATCGTTCACGAGGCAGTTTCTGAAGGGCGAGGCCTTCTTGACGAAGGTCGAAATCGCGAGCAGCGAGTAGAACCACCCGCGCGTCTGGTCGATGCCCTCGCAGATGAAGTCCGCGGGAAACAGCTCGTCGTCAAAGATCTCCGCGTTTTCAAAGGGGTAGTGGTGCTGCGCGAAGGGCATCGCGCCGCTGTCGAACCAGCAGTCCATGACCTCCGGTATGCGCGCCGCCGGCGCGCCGCAACGCTCGCATTTGATATGCACCTCGTCCACATAGGGCCTGTGCAGCTCGATGCTCTCGTCTATATCCTCCGAGGCGCGGCGAACGAGCTCTTCGCGGGAGCCCACGCAGATCAGATGTCCGCAACCGCCGCAGCGCCAGACGGGGATGGGCGCGCCCCAGTAGCGGGTACGGGAGATCGCCCAGTCGTTCACGTTTTCGAGCCAGTTGCCGAAGCGTTTCTCGCCCACGAAGTCCGGGTACCAGCGAATGCCGGCGTTGTTCGCGACGAGCGCGTCCTTGAGCTTCGTCATCTCGATGTACCAGCTCGGCTTGCTGTAATAGATCAGCGGCGTGCCGCAGCGCCAGCAATGGGGATAGTTGTGCGCCATCTTCTCGCGCGCGAAGAGCTTGCCCTCCGCCGCCAGCCACTTGATGATCTCGACGTCGAGCCCCTCGTCCATCACGAAGCGGCCCGCCCACGGGGTTTGCGTGTACCGGCCCTCCTCGTCCACGGGATTCGGAACCGGCAGCCCGTAGCGCCTGCCCGTGTTGTAATCGTCCTCTCCGAAGGCCGGCGCCGTATGCACGATGCCCGTGCCGTCCTCCGTCGTCACGTAATCCGCGCAGGTTACATAAAACGCCTTTTTGTCAACTTCCACAAAGGGCATGAGCCTGTCATACGCGGCGTATTCGAGCTCCCTGCCCTTCATGCTCTCCAAAACCTCGTATTTGCCCGCGCCCAGCGTCCTGTCCGCCAAAATCTTCGCCACGTAGAAAACTTGGCCGAAGCGCTCCCCTTCCTCCGTGACGCGGGCCTTGACGTAGTCCACGTCCGGGCCGACGGTCAGCGAAACATTGGAGGCGAGCGTCCAGGGCGTCGTCGTCCACGCGAGGAAATGCGCGTCCTCGTCCGATTTCTTGAACTTCGCGACGACGGTGTTGGTCTTGACCTCCTTGTAGCCCAGCGCCACCTCGTGCGAGGCCAGCCCCGTGCCGCAACGCGGGCAGTAAGGCAGAACCTTGTGCCCTTCGTAGATGAGCCCCGCGTCGAAGAAGGACTTCAGGATCCACCACTCCGTTTCGATGTAATCGTTGTCCAAGGTAATGTAGGGATTGTCCATGTCGGCCATGAAAGCCATGCGCCTGCTCATTTCGCGCCACATGCCTTCGTATTTGAACACGGATTCGCGGCACTTCTCGTTGAAAGCGCGCATTCCGTAGGCTTCGATGTCCTTCTTCGCGGACAGGCCGAGCTCCTTTTCCACCTCGATCTCGACGGGCAGACCGTGGGTATCCCAGCCGGCCTTGCGCTTGACCCTGAAGCCGCGCATGGTCTTGTATCGGCACACGGAATCCTTGAGCGTCCGCGCGATCACGTGGTGTATGCCGGGCCTGCCGTTCGCGGTCGGCGGCCCCTCGTAAAACACAAAGCGCGGGCCGTCCTCGCGGGCCGCGACGCACCGGGCGAGCAGATCCGCATCCTCCCAGCTTTTGGCCTGCCGGCTCTGCACGTCCGCGATCGGTTCGCCGGATAAGTTTTTGAACATGGTTTGCCTCCGCTGCAACCCCTCGGTTGTCGCAAATGTCGCACGTCGATCGAACAACGCAAAAAATCCGGGCCAAAAGCGCGAAAAAGCGCGCTCCCGCCCTCGCCGTTTCCGGATCGGCACCGCCCGAAACATCTGCCGGACAGCAGACATATCTTACCCGATACGCGCTTTGATGTCAAGTTTTTGGCTGTTTTTTCAGCCTCAAAGACTTGTTCATGCGGATGTCCGCCCAAGTTTTCACGTTCTCGAGGCGGCGGACAATGTCGTCCTTCGTTTCTTTTTTTGGTTTTCCAACAAAACCCTTGTATGGGATATATTGCGCATTGCGGTTTTGAGGCGATTGCGTTAATATGTTCATGTAGGAGAGGCAGATGAAATGAAAAGAACCTGTTCGCCGGCAATATCCATCATGCTTATACTGACGCTCTTCGCTTCCTGCGCCAAGCCCGCGCAACCGCCGACCGCTTATCCCGTTCCCTTTGCCGATTACAAAGGCTATGCCTATTCCGGTTCGCCGTCGGTGCCGGACTACGCAGTGGAGGCGGGATTGGCGAACGTTTACAACCTGCTGCAATTTTCCCCGGACAACCGCGACCGGGAGAGCAGTTTCGGCTATTGGCATTCCCCAAATGAGCTGTCTGACGCGGCGGTCAAGCTGATCGAAAAAAATGGCTTCGCCGTTTCGGACAAATATTCCTACAGGGAGTTCTTCCAGATCTACGAAGCAAACAGATACAACTATGTTCCGAATTTCATCACCACCGACTCAGCGACGCACACATTTCACCTGATGTTCGACTACGTGCTGAAAAATTTGGAGCAAACCAAGCTGCACGGCATTCTGGAGCAGTTGAGCGATGGCATGGTCGGCGCGTCATATGCGCAATACCAAGCGCTGAAGGGCACGTCATTTGAAACGGCCGCCTTGCGCAACACGGCATTTTTCAGTGTGGGGAGCGCGCTGCTTGACCGCAGTTTCGCCGTACCGACCGAAGTGGCGGAAGTGGTGGCCCGGGAACTGTCGCTCATCGACGCCCAAGCGGGCATAGGCCCGTCGCCCGTCATCAACCTTGGCGGCGACATCAACAGCATCGATGCGTATCAAACCGACTACACCCAGTACATCACCCGCAGCCACTACAACCAAACGGCGCAGCTTCAAGCCTACTTCAAGGCGATGATGTGGTACGGGCAGATGACCTTCCGCTCCGGCAATGCCGACGAAGTCAAATCCGCGCTGTTGCAGACTTCGGCATTGCAGGACTCCGGCCCGGCCAAGATGTGGGCGAATATTTTTGAGCCCACCAACTTCTTCGTGGGCGATTGCGACGACCTCACCCATTATCAATACGCCGAGGCGCTGAAGGATCTGTATGGGGCGGATCTCGGCTCTGCCGCCAAAGTGGCCGATGAATCCAAATTCGCCAAGGCTTTGACCATCATCAGGCAAATGGGTCCGCCGCAAATCAACTCCGTGCCGATATTTGCGGCCCAAGACAAAGGCGTCGCAACTTCGGGCTATCGTTTCATGGGCCAGCGCTTCACCTTGGACGCCTATATATTCCAGAATCTGATAGACCGTTTCGTTTCGGGCAGGATGTTGCCCAATTCATTGGACATCCCGGCAGCGCTCGGTTCGGATGCCGCCCTCGCATTGCTTTCCGATGAGGCGGAGTTATATCCCGAATACCCGAAGCAGATGGCGAAGTTGCAGGCGACAGTCGCCAAAATCCCCCGGAGCGTGTGGACGTCGAACTTATATTGGTCGTGGCTGCACATGCTTCTTCCCTACACAGACGCCGATTACGGGGCGGGGTATCCGATGTTCATGCGCAATTCCGCTTGGGCGCAGAAGGATCTGAACGCATTCCAAGGCAGTTGGACCGAACTGAAGCACGATACGTTGCTCTACGCAAAAGCGGCCATGGCCGAAATGGGCGATGGCGGCGGCGATCCGCCGGAGCGGCCTGACGACAGAGGCTATGTGGAGCCCAATCCCGTCGTGTTCGGCAGGCTCGCCGCCCTGGTCAAACAGACAAAGACAGGATTGCAGAAGCGCGGTCTCCTGACCCCGGAAGCGGATGAAGGTTTAAGCGTGTTGCACGACCTTGCGGCACGGCTGACCGAGATCGCGGAAAAGGAGCTGGCGAACGCGGCGCTATCCGATGCCGACTATGCGTTCATACGCACTTACGGCGGTGAATTGGAGCATATTTGGGATACGGCGAAGCATTATGAGTTGTCGCAGATCGTCGACGAGTGGTCAGGCGAGACAGTAGGTGATGAAATCGCCGATTCTCTCACAGATGATTATTTGAGCCAACACCCCTGCGGCGTGGTTGCGGACGTGGCCACCGACCCGGGCGGTTTTGCCCTTGAAGAAGCCACGGGCTTCGCCAAAACGATATTCGTGGTGTTCCCCCGCGACGGGCAACCGGTATTGGGCAGCGGCGCGGTGTTTTCGCAGTATGAATTCACCGTGCCCATCGGAGAGCGCGTCACGGACGAGCAGTGGCACGAAAGGATGAATCGGGACGATCTGCCTGAATTGGCCGAGTGGAAACTCAATTTCATGTGTGATATAGGCCAGACGCGGTATTCCCACTGACATGGCGGGATTGAGGCTTCCGGTCGCCCTGCTGTTCATAGCGTCCTGTTGCCTGCCGGCTTCCTGCGCGGGCGGCGGGGCGTCCGCGCAAAACCCCGGGCTGACTGCGGAATACCGCTCTTTCCTTGCCGTCCATGAAACCGACAGCTCGGTTGCCGTCCGGGAAAGCTCCGGCGGTTACCGGTTCACCTTGGAAGCCGGGCGGCTTTGCGTGACCGGCGCGGACAATGCGGAGATTTGGCGTTCAAAAGACGAATGGTATGTCGACTCCTTCCAAATCGGCGACGTCAACTGCGACCGGATATTGGATGTCGTATTCGTCGTGTGGAAATCTTACAGTTTCGGCGCTGAACATCCGGCTCGAATGGCGAATGAAGACGCCGCCGTACGATGCCACCTGTTTGTGTATTCGATCAACGGCGGCAGGGCAAAGCCGCTTTGGTGTTCGTCAAATCTGCCGCGCCCCATATATTCATTTGCGTTGCATGCAGACGGCGAGCGGACGCCGACCCTGTCCGGGGTGCGCCTGACGGTCTGCGAGGGGGCATATACCGAGGATTACAGCAAGACTGCGTCGACGGAGCATACGTATGCATGGAACGGTTGGGGATTCAGTCCGGTTGAAGCGCCTTGATCCTCCGATTCGGCCGTTTTTTCAGCCTCAATGCACTGCGCTGCGGTACTGCGACCGCGCCGGCGTTCACGCCCGCAGACGCCGCACTTCCTCGAGCGCCTGCGCGCGGAAGCGCGCATCCTCCGCGCCGAGCCGCTTCCCGATGAGGAAGAGCACGGCGCCCGCCGCGACCGCGGCGATGCCGAGGCACAGGATCGTCGAGAGCATGCCGTCCCAGTTCGCGAAGAAACCCTCTTCGTACTCCATCTCGTAATAGCCCGGTATCCAGACGCTGCCGTCGGTCAGGCCGTTCCGCTCCGTGAGTGTGGCCGAAAGCTCCGGATAGTCCGCCGCGACGCTCTCTTCCCATTCTCCGAAATCCTCGGGGAATGCCGCGTAGCCGGGACCCCAGCCGCCCTCGTACCAAGCGAGAAAGAAGCGCGCCAGAACGCCGAAGGCGCCAAAACCCATAAAATAGCCGCCGATTCGTTTGAGGTCGCCGAAGCCGAGCTTCGTGCGCGGATCGATCGGACAGGTCTCCGGCTCCTTCACCGAAACCCCTTTCCAGATGCGCTTGCAGAGCACATAGACGATCGGAATGGCCAGGATGATGATCAGACCGCCGACAAAATAGTCCGCGCCGTTCAACAGCAGCATCGCGACGCAGAAGAAGAGGCAGAGCGCGACCATGACGCTGTGCGCGACCCTGCCGCCCGGCGCCTTGAAGGGCACCTCTTCCTCCGGGATGCGCCGCTTGAGGATGTAGGCGGAAACGACGGTCAGCCCGCAGACGATGACGCTGAAGAACACGTCGAGCACCACGAGAAAGGTAAACTCGTTCTGCCTGCCCGGAGTGCCGAGCAACGCGGCCGTCACGATGACGACGACGAGCAGACTGACCCACGGCGTACCGCGCTTGCCCGTGAGCTTTGCGAGACTCCTTGGCCCAAAATGCTCGTCGGACAGAATCAGCGAGGCCCGGGCCGCAACGGCGATGCACATATTGAAGATCGAACACTGCCCGAGCACCGCGACGACGATGAAGAAAACCGTGAAGCCCATCGGCGCGAATTCGATCAGGACGGTGTGATAGCCGAAACCCTCCGGATCCGTGCTCCACATTTCCCAATTGCCGACCGACGCGAGGCCGGCGAGCGTCGGCAGGATGTAGGTTGCGATCATGAGCGGAATGACGACCATGAGCGCCTTGGGAATGACGCGGTGCGAATCCTTGATCTCGCCCGCGACGAGACTGATCTCGTCGAAGCCCGAATACATCCAGATGCCGATCGCAAGGCCCGCGCCGAGCGTCGGGAACACGGCGCCGTCGTAGGAATCGCTCATAAAAGGCGTCATCGGATTCGAGGTCCAATTCGCGAAGCCGACGACCGCGACGATCAGGAAGGCCGCCATGACGAAAGCGGAAAAGATCGTATTGACCGCACCGACCTCCTTGATGCCGAGTATATTGATGATGAAAAAGACAAGGATGAGCCCCAATTTGATCGCATAGGCCTGCGCGTTGCTGATCTCGACGATCGTTCCGAAGTAGCTGACGGCCAGCACGACGTAGACCGTATTGGCGACAAGACCCCACAGGAAGTTGACGAACACCATGATGCCAAACCAGAATTCGCCAAGCGCCTCCTTGACCCAGACGATGTTGCCGCCCTCGACCGGCCGCGCGCTTCCGAGCTCCGCGAGAATGTAGCTGTACGGCAGGGCCCAGACGAAGGGCAACGCGATCAGCATGACGATCGCAAGGCCGGGCCCCGTTTCCGGAATCATCTCTTCGATGCCGAACGCGCCCGCGCAACACATCGCGTAGAACATGCCGACGACGGACAGAACGCCGACCCGCTTGCTCACGATGTCCTTGACGCCGATACGCCTTATCTTTTCATTTTTGTTCATTTCTTGCTTTTCCCTTTCTCCTCCCTCCCGGTACGGTAAACCTGTTCTTCGATCGGCTTTAGCGGATTCCGCCGCGCGCAAAGAACGCGCTCACAAAATGCCTTTCTCATGCAATATATATCATTGTTTTTGCTTTGTCAAGATATCGGACGTTTTTGGCGTTTACCGGAGCCTTATGGACAGCCTCAGCAGGATAGTCCAGCATTTCTATTCTCCCCGTGCCGGTTTTCTTCCATTTTACGGATGAGATGAAACATAGAAACGCATCGAGCACGGTGCCTCCGCCCGTCCCTACACAAAAGCAACGAATACCCTGTTTGAAACGTCTATGCCCTGCGGCGTGAGCCGCAGGGCATCGCCGCAGCGCTCAAGGAGCCCCTCGCCGATCAGGCGGTCGATCTCCCCTCCGAAGCGCGCGCGCACATCCTCCCCGAATTCTCGCGCGTAGTCCGCCTCCGAGATGCCCTCCGCCCTTCGCAGGCCCAGAAACATGTATTCCGAAATTCGATCCTCGCGCGAATTCACATGCGCCTGCGCACGAAAGGGCGCGCGTCCCTCCGCCGCCGCGAGATAGGCTTCCAAGCTCTCGACGTTCGAGAAGCGAACGCCGTCCGCGTAGGAATGTGCGCCGAGGCCAAGGCCGAGATAGGCGTCCATGGACCAGTATTTCAGGTTGTGCCGGCAGCGGAAGCCCGGTTTCGCCGCGTTCGATATCTCGTAGCGCTCATAGCCCGCGTCCGCGAGCGCCCGCACCGCAAAGCGGTACATCTCGCGGTCCGTGTCCTCGTCCGTCGCGACGAGCCGCCCGTCCCGCAGCGCTTCCCACATGGGCGTCCCCTCCTCCGCTTGCAGACTGTAGAAGGAGATGTGCTCGGGCCGCAGGTCTATGGCCTCCGCCAGCGTTTCGCGCCAATCCGCGAGCGTCTGCCCCGGAAAGGCGAACATCAGATCCAGATTGATGTTCGAAAAACCCGCGCGCCGCGCGGCTTCGTAAGTCGCGAGGAAATCCGCGTGCGTGTGGACGCGGCCGAGCTTGCGCAGGAGTTCGTCGGAGAGCGACTGCGCGCCGATGCTGAGCCGGTTCATCCCCTGCGACAGGGCGGCTTCCAGCTTGCGCGCGTCCAAGGAGCCGGGGTTTGCCTCCATCGTCGTTTCGCAATCCCGCGTCCGCGAAAAAGAGCGGAACAGCTCGCGCAGGATGCGCGTGAGCTGCTCCGCCGAGAGCAGGGAGGGCGTTCCGCCGCCCAAGAATGCGGAATCCGCGCAAAACGCGCCGCCGTACAATTCCCCCTGCAAGGCGATCTCCGCGACGAGCGCGCGCACATAGGCCTCCCGCGCGGAGGCGTCCGCGCCCCCGAAGGACAGGAAATCGCAGTAAAAGCATTTGCGCTCACAAAAGGGAATATGAACATATAAACCCAATTTTTGCATTTTTACTTATTTTCGTCGTATTTCAAAACCGCCGTAAACGCCTCCTGCGGCACCTCCACCGAGCCGAACTGCCGCATGCGCTTCTTGCCTTCCTTCTGCTTTTCCAAAAGCTTGCGCTTCCGCGAGATGTCGCCGCCGTAGCACTT
>JAISNR010000216.1 GCA_031276135.1 Eubacteriales Family XIII. Incertae Sedis bacterium
TTCGTGATGGGCCGGAAAGCATGGCTGTTTTCGTGTACGCCGGCCGGCGCCAAGGCGAGTTCCGTGATGTATTCGATCATGGAGACCGCCAAAGAGAACGGGTTGCATCCGTTCCGCTACATGGAGTTCCTGCTCGAAACGCTGCCGAACGCCAAGTCATCCGATTTGGAATCGCTGCTTCCGTGGAGCGAAACCCTTCCGGAGAGGTGCAGGGCCGCAGGCGGCCCCGAGCGCTCGGTACACTGATCCGCAGTGTTGTGATCCGATTGTATCATCGACGGAATGCCGGACGCAAGACGTCCTCGTATTTGACGCTTACGCTTCTACATCTCCTGCATAGAGGAGATCGCGTGGCGCAGGAAGTTCATCTCAAGAGAGACGCTGCGGGCGCTGGGCGAGGAGCTGCGGATGACCGATTACGGGAAATACCTGCTGGCCTTGGCGGATTCGGAGGTGGATTGAGTTTTTTCCGTATTTATTGACTGATGCAAAAACCGCTATGTGAAAACCTTTTTTTCTGATATACTGTGCATATGAGAGCTCAGCTGTGTTTTGCGGGAGGAACCATGATGAATCGCAGCGATTATTTCAATTATATTGAAGAAAAACTGAATTTTTTATCTTACCGCATTAAAAATAGGGCGAAAATCAATCTGTTGGACTTGAACATACATTCCGAGACGTTTTTTGCAGAGCTGGCAAACAATTTATTGAAATATGATTTTAAAAACGCCAATGCGGTCAAACACAACATGGAAGCTATCGACTTAATAGACAAAGCAAATAAAATTGTCGCGCAAGTTTCATCGACTTGCACCGGACAAAAAATCGAACAAACCCTGGAACGGGAAATTTTTAGCAAATATCCCGGTTTTCGTTTCAAATTTATTGCGATTGCAGGAGAAGCCGCTTCGTTGAGAAATAGAAGTTTCGCAAATCCACATAAGGTAAATTTTGATCCGAGAGAGGACATATATGATATCCAATCACTCCTAAACCTCGCATTGAACAAACCTATTGAAGAACAACGTGCATTATATGAATTTGTGAAAGCTGAATTGGGAAATATCGTTGATATAGTGAAAGTCGATACGAACCTGGCTGCTATTATCGATATACTATCAAAAGAAGATTGGAGTGAAGCAATCGCTTCTACGGAAATAAAAGCAAATCCAAATTCTTTTGAAATAGCGCGAAAAATCGAATTCAACAATTTAATAACCGTAAAATCCACGATTGACGAATACAAGATATTCTATGGCAGACTGGATGAAAAATACAAAGAATTTGACAGGCAAGGCGCGAACAAGAGCTTGTCGGTGTTTTTTGCCATGAAAAATCAATATGTCAAACTCAGGAACAGGGATATAAGTTCGCACGAGCTGTTTTTTTCCATAATAGAGCGAGTGATTGAAATAATACGAAACAGCAAAAATTATACGGAAATTCCATATGAAGAATTGGAAATGTGCGTATCGATTTTGATGGTCGATTCTTTCATCCGTTGCAAAACATTTGAGAATCCGGAGGATTACAATCATGTTGTTGCCCGGCAATATTCATCCTGAATTGAGTATTTATTACAATGCCGCATTCGTTCTTGAGGCGTTGAAGAATGTGGACAATCAGCCAATAATCGACTTATACCATGGCGTAAAAAATAAAAAAGGGATGTCTTTCCCCTCTTTTGTTTTGTGCCTTGATTGGCTGTACCTGATTGACGTTGCCAAGATTAATGAAGAAGGGCGCGTAAAGTTATGTTCATAAAAAGACTTACCGTGGCGAGCCCCAAAAGGATCATTCGGGATATTGAATTTAAAGCCGGGCTGAATTTAATTATCGACGACACTCCGATAACGGATACGAAGTCAACCGGAAACAATGTTGGAAAAACCACGGTTTTGAAACTTGTTGATTTTTGCTTGGGCGCAAAGCCGAACATTATTTACACGGACGCCGAAAACAAAAAAGAAGCATATGATATTGTAAGAGAGTATTTGATCAATGAAAAAGTGGAAATAACACTTGTTCTGACGGAGGAATTGGATAACCCCGAAGCGAAACAACTGAAAATAAAGAGAAATTTCTTGTCGCGCAGAGACGCAATTAGACAAATCAACGGAGAAACAGTTCTTGAAAAAGATTTTGACGTCGAATTGGA
Organism: Eubacteriales Family XIII. Incertae Sedis bacterium; assembly: GCA_031276135.1. Lineage (GTDB taxonomy): Bacteria > Bacillota > Clostridia > Peptostreptococcales > Anaerovoracaceae > JAITLA01. The sequence goes on from JAISNR010000216.1 coordinate 2,162, forward strand.
GCGTCTGATTTTCCCCGAGAAGAATGCGGAGAAACCCACATTTCGACAGATCATATCTCATAATATTCGATACAAAGACGAAAGCATCAATAACACGCTGAAAACCTTGGACAGGTATACGTCGGATGCAGAATATGAAACATTGTACTTGTATCTGCTGGGTTGCGTATTTGACGAGGGAGCGAAGAAACAAGCGCTGTTAACCAAAGTCAATCAAGAAGAAGCATTCAGAGATAAGCTGGAAAAAGGACAAAACAAAACAACCTACGAAATGGCTTTGTCTTTGATCGATGATGAGATTGATCTTTTAAACAAGAAGAAAGCTTCTTTTAACCTGAACGATTCCTTGGAGCGAGAATTGGCGGAGCTTAATAATGTCAGATACAATATAAATAAAACGAGTTCGCTGATTGGCAAATTGGAAATCAGAAAGAACTTGATAGAAGAATCCAAAGAAGAATTGGACAGGAATATTTCACGGATTGATATGCAACAGTTGAGACATCTGTATAATGAAGTGCGTGCAAATATTTCAGGTATGCAAAAAACCTTTGAAGATTTGGTGGCCTATCACAACAATATGGTAGTGGAGAAGGTAAAATTCATATCTCGTGAACTGCCGGAGCTGCAGGAAAGGCTGAGAACATCTCATGAAGAATTAACCTCATTGCTAAAACAAGAGAAAGAACTGACAGGCAATATAGCAAAAAGCGACTCTTTTGAAGAACTTGAAGAAATTATTGCCGAATTAAATGAAAAACACCGGACAAAAGGCGAGATTGAGAATATCATTTCCCGGTTGAACGAGACGGAAGAAAATATCAATACGCTGAAGGTTGAAATAGGAAAAATCGACAATTACTTATTTTCCGGCGATTTTGAGGCATTGCTCAAAGACCGTCTTAAAAAGTTCAATAAGTTTTTTTCTGCCGTTTCGCAAGAGTTGTACGGAGAGAAGTATGCTTTGACATATGAAAAACATATTAACCAAAAGAGCCGACAATTTTATAAGTTTAGCGCATTTAACGCAAATATGAGTTCGGGCAAAAAACAAGGAGAAATACTGTGTTTTGATTTGGCATATATATTGTTTGCCGATGAAGAACAAATTGCTTGTCCGCATTTTTTATTGAATGACAAAAAAGAACTTATGCATGGCAATCAGTTGAAAAAGGTTGCGGAATTTGTTCGCAACAAGAATATTCAGCTAATCGTTTCGATATTAAAGGATAAATTGCCTTCTTCGATATTGGAGAAAGCGCATATTGCCATTGAGCTTTCTCCTACAAGTAAATTATTTAAAATCGAAGAGAGCGTGGCGAACACGCAAAAATAATGTAAACGCGCCCGGAGGTTTTGGTAGGCGGATTTTATCATAAGAGCGAAAGCGGCGATAACAGCCAAACCGAAGCCATTCGAAATGCGTGCAAGAGGATCGATGCGTACGACAACTGAAACATCAATATATAAATGAAATTTGAAATATTCGCCACTTGAAAATCCGTTTGCGCTTATGGGATGGCGGGAAACGTCGTAAAAAAGAAAGAAGGCATCGGCCAAATGAAAACCATACTGATCACAGGCGGCGCGGGCTTCATCGGCTCGAATTTCGTCAAATACATACTGGAGAACACCGAGCACGGTGTCGTCAATCTGGACGCGCTGACGTACGCGGGCAACCCGGAGAACCTGCGGGACGTGAGCGGGCATCCGCGATACCGTTTCGTGAAGGGCGACATCTGCGACGGGGAATTGGTTGACGGCGTTTTTCGCGAATACGATGTGGACACGGTCGCCAATCTCGCCGCGGAATCGCATGTGGACAGGAGCATTACGAATCCCGAAATCTTCCTGAGGACGAATATCTTGGGCACGCATACCCTGCTGGAGGCCGCGAAGAAGCATTGGAAAACCCGGCCGGACGACAAATACAGCCGGGAGTACAGGGCCGGCGTGCGCTTCCTGCAGGTTTCCACGGATGAGGTCTACGGGACGCTCGACGCCGAGGGGGGGGGTATGTTCAAAGAAACCACGCCTCTTGCCCCCAACAGCCCCTATTCCGCATCGAAGGCGAGCGCGGATTTGCTCGTCAGGGCCTATCATGAAACCTTCGGCCTGCCGGTCAACATCACGCGCTGCTCGAACAATTACGGGCCTTTTCAATTTCCCGAGAAGCTGATTCCGCTGATGATCAACAACTGCGGGGCGGACAGAAAACTGCCCGTTTACGGCGACGGCATGCAGATTCGCGACTGGCTGCACGTGCGGGATCATTGCTCCGCGCTGTACGCCGTTCTGGACAAAGGCAGGATCGGCGAGGTGTACAACATCGGCGGCAACAACGAGAAGGCGAACATCGATATCGTGAAGCTGATCATCCAAAATCTCGGCAAGGACGAAAGCCTGATCGAGCATGTGCCGGACCGGCCGGGGCACGACAGGCGCTACGCCATCGACAACGCGAAGATCACGCGCGAGCTCGGCTGGTCGCCGTCCTATACCTTTGAGCGCGGCCTCGCCGAAACGATCCGTTGGTATGCGGACAACGGGGCGTGGATGGAGAATGTGATCTCCGGGAATTATCTCGCGTATTATGCGGAGATGTACGGGGATTGAGGCAGAGGGACGCTGTTGCGCGGCGCGGGACCGACCGGCACCGAGAGATCATTCATTCATTGCGTAACAGACTTTATGAGGAATGGATATGGCGATCAATAAGGATAAACCCGAACTTTGGAAATCGGATATTCGCAAATCCGTGAATTTTTACAATGCTTGGTTTATGAAATTCGCCCCTCCGGTATTCAGATGCTCATTGAAGCAAAATCCGCGGGAGATTTCACAAATGTGAATAAAAGGCGAAAAGAAGAAGCGCAGAAGATGACACAACTACGCGCCTCTTATGGGGATGACATAAAGTACGGACTGTTCTTGAACGGTTATTTTGATTCGGCTTATCTTGGATATGAAGCCGCAGAAGGAATAGATTGGGTTTGGGAGCATCGCATAGATGACTTGGAGCAATACGGGCTGTAATATATGAATAACGAAGCTTTGCGCTTGTCATTACAAGAAAAACTGGATGCGGAAAAGACTGTAATCGAGCGTCGGAAATTAGGACAGTTTTCAACGCCATCCACGCTTGCCGACGAGATTGTCTCTTTTGGCGTGGCTTTATTGCCCGGAAAGACGGTGCGATTTATCGATCCGGCTTTCGGCACAGGCGCATTCTATTCGGCGTTGCTTGGCCGAGTTGAACCGTCGAAACTCGAATCCGCAAAAGGAATAGAAATAGATCGCCACTATGCGGATCCGGCAAAAGAATTGTGGGCGGGTACGCCGATTCGCATAGAGACGGGCGATTTTACGGCACTGTCGCCGGAGAACGGGTACAATTTGGTCATCTGCAATCCGCCCTATGTCAGACACCATTTGATTGATGACAAAGAAAGAATCAGAGACAGGACGAAACGCTTTTCAGGAATTGCGTTGTCCGGTCTCGCGGGATTGTACTGCCATTTTCTTCTGCAATCCGTCCAATGGATGGAACCCGATGGGGTGGCGGGATGGTTGATACCGAGTGAATTTATGGATGTCGGCTACGGAAAGAAAGTGAAGGATTTTCTGCTCAACAAAGTGGAATTGTTGCAAATTCATCGCTACGATCCGAACAACGTGCAATTTGATGATGCGATGGTTTCTTCGGCGGTGGTATTGTTTAGAAACAGGATGCCGAAAGCCCATGCAACTGTGAAATTTTCATACGGAGGATGTCTTTCATCCCCGGATAGTGCAAAGGAAATATCAACATGCGAATTGCGGAAAGAAACAAAATGGACACGGTTTCCTTTGCAATGCGCAAGGAAACAAACCGAAGTGACTGCGGTATTGGGTGACTATTTTATTGTAAAGCGCGGCATTGCGACCGGGAATAATAATTTCTTTATCTTAAAAAAAAGCAAATTGGAAGAACTTGATTTGCCGCGAGAAGTTTTTCGTCCCGTGTTGCCGAATTCCCGATATTTGAACATTGACGAAATTTTCGCGGATGAGGATGGGAATCCAAAATTGGAATCGGAGTTGTTTTTGCTCGATTGTCCATTGCCGGAGTGTGAAGTCCAAAAGAAATACCCGAAGTTGTGGGATTATCTGTTGACAGGGAAAGATTCTGTCGCAAACGGATACCTATGCAAATCAAGAAAATATTGGTATTGTCAGGAGCGGCGCGAAGCCCCGTTGTTTTTGTGTACTTATATGGGAAGAGAGAAGAGTTCGGGGCAAGCATTCAGGTTTATATTGAACCACTCGGACGCCACAGTGACAAACTGTTATCTTGCATTGTATCCCAAAGGCATTATGAAAGAATTTTTGCAGGAGTATCCGGATATGCGAAAAACGGTTCAAAATATTATGAATCGGATTGATCCACAACACTTCGTTGATGAAGGTCGGGTTTACGGCGGTGGATTGCGAAAGATTGAACCTGCCGAGTTGATGAGCGTTCCCGTTCATGAAATTGAGACGGTATTGTGTCACTTTCGGTCGTGAGATGTAATTTTTTTAAACGGTGCGCGAGCGATCAGCGGGGCGCGGCCGGCATCCGGCGATGAACCAAGCCGTCGTGTACATCGCCGGCGTCCGAACGTTTGCTCATGCTTTCCGGCGTTCCCGCGCGCATCGGTCGATCAATTCTATGATTTCTCCGTAGGTTTTCCCTCTGTCAAAGCGTTCTTCCGCGAGTTTTCGGTTGTTGTCGCCGCATTCGCGGCGCAGTTTCGGATCGCGGATCAGCGCGTGCAACGCGGATGCGATCTCGGCGGCATCATGGGTGCAATGGATGCCGGCGCGCCGGGTTGAAAGCAGGTCCCGGTATTCGGCGTTTTGCTGCGTATTCACCACCGGAAGCCCGGCCGCCGCATAGTCGGCGACCTTGTTGATGATGCTTTGGGCCGCGTTCTTTGCGATCGGGTTGACGGCGATGTCGCAGGCGCACAGCTTTCGGACCATATCGGGATACGGGAGCAGACCGGTGAATTCCGCGCGTATGCCCGCTTCCTTGGCTTTGCGTTCGAATTCCGCGCGCAGGGGACCGTCGCCCATGACGACAAAGGTGACGCATTCCCGATTCTCGGGCGGGAGCAGCGCGATCGCTTCTATGATGATGCTCAGATCGTAGCTGTGCCCCAGCGTACCGACGTAGGCGATCCGCAATCCGCCGTCCGGGCCGCTTTCCCGCGAATCTCGTCCGCAGCGGTCGAATTGCGCGAGATCCGTGCCGAGATACACGGACAATCCGTCGGGGTCCTTCTCATTGACGCGCAGCGCCCTGTCCCTGTAGGTTTCGGATACGGCGAGGATCTTGTCGGCGCTTCCGTATATGGAATCCGCCCGTTTTTGCATGGGCCAAAATGCCAAGTGGCGCAACACGGGTACGCGAAAGGTCATCATGAACGCTTCGGGCCAGAGGTCCTGCACGTCGAGGATCAGACACAATTCGTTGTTTTCGCACCATCGGGCGACCGCGTGCGCGACCGACAGGGACGGAATCGCGCAATACACGATATCCGGCTTTTCGCGCGTGTGCAGATAGCGTTTGACGTTTTGGGCGAATGTCGCGTGGCTGCGAATCCTTTTCAGTGAAACGTTGCGCGCGTACGCGGGTTCGGGAAGCAGTGTCAGGCGATAGGGCAGGGCTTCATATGCGGGGGATTCCCTTTCCCGCTGCGATTTGCGGGCATGAAAAAAGCCGCTCGTGATCAACTCCGCCCTGTATCCGCCCGTTTCGGCCAGCATGGAGAGGATGGTGTGGAAACGGCTGTTGCCATTCTCGCTTGGCAGGATTGTAAAATGGGCGATCATCAACAGGTCTGTCATGGGTTCTCCGGTGGCCGGGGATGCTCAAGACCGCGAAGCACCCCCGGCCGCGCTCTCCCGCACATACGTTCGGGACAGGCGGCACAAGCGACCGCCGAAGGGGGCGAGGAAGCCCCCGGCGGACGTATGAAACCTTGTTTCATACGTCCATCCCGGCTTGTACAGCAAATGCGTGCAGACAAAAGCCTTGCATCAAAAATAATTCAGGGGATTTTGATAGACGCCGTTCACCCGGACCTCAAAGTGCAGATGGTAGCCCGTCGCGTTGCCGCTGATGCCGACGGTCCCGATCTGCTGGCCTTGGGCGACGACATCCCCGACCGACGCGGAAAGCGTATCGCAGTGCGCGTAGTAGGTTTCGAGCCCGTTGCCGTGATTCAGCACGACCAGATTGCCGTAGCTGCCCTTGTAGGCCGATGTCGTCACCACGCCGCCGTCCGCCGCGTAGATCGGGCTGCCCTTGGGGCTGCGCATATCCACGCCCAGATGCCGGCGCTTGCCGCGCGAGCCGAAGCCCGACGAAATCTCTATGTGCGTGAGGGGACTGATCAGTTGGCCCGAGCCCGTGAAGGTCTCGATCGGTTTTGTGCCGACCAAGGACGTCTGCGGCTGCGGCTCCGCCGTGACGGCCGAAGCGACCTCGACGGATTCGACGACGATCCCGTTCTCCTTGGTGATCTGCGTCTGCGTCGTCTTGGTGCCGGGCACGCCGGCGACGAGCACCTGCGTCTGGCCCTTGTACAGTTCATCCGAATTTTGGTAATTCGTTTCGAATGCGATGGGTTCGACATTGCTCGCGATCTCCACCGTGCGAACCGTCAGATAGGGTTTCGTTTCATACAGGTTCAGCTGTTGGCCGATCTTGAGCCGATCCGGGATCAAACCCGGATTCGCGTGGATGAGTTCGTCTTGACTGATGCCGTTGGCCCGCGAGATGTCCCATAAGGTGTCGCCGCTTTGAACGGTGTAGATCTTGGGTTCTTTCGTTCCGGTCAGTATATACGACACGGCCGCGTCCGCGTCTGTGATCTCCGCGTCTGCGGCGAAAGCCGGCGCCTCCGCGATCTCCAGGTCCTCCTTGATCTCGGCTTCCACGAGCTCCGAGCCGCCGTTCAGATAGCTCGCCTGCACGCGTTCGAGGACGCTCTCCGCCTCCTCCCGCGACGCGAGGGTCACGACCGGCAATCCGTCTATGCGCAGTTCCCAAACGGGCGTTTCTTCTTCTTCGGGAGCGAGCGCGGGCGCGGACGCCTCTGCGGAATCGTCCGCCTGTCCTTCTTTCTCACCCGCGTCGGCCGTGTGCGCCGGCGCCGGAATTTCCGCCTCCGCTTCCTCGCCGGGCGCCGGAAGCGTCTGCAAATGCAGGACGCACACCACCGCCAAGGCCGCGAAGGCGACCCCGCCGGCGCCGATGTACAACTTCCTGTCGAAAATGCCGAGGCGCTTTGGGAGCCTTGCCAAAAGGCGCGAAACGAAGCCCGCGACGGGCGGCCCGACGATCACGGCCACCGCTATGGCGATGAGCCGCACCGCGCTGCCCGCCCTCGAAAGGCGCGGCGACAGGAAGGCCGTCGCCCTGTTGCGCATCGGCGCGGCGCTCTTCGCAAATCCGCTCCCGCGATGCCGCACCGCGACGGCGATCCGCGCGCAGACCAAGCCGGTTCTGCGCCGCAGCCGCAACAGCCTGCCGCGAACAAAGCGCGCGCCGCGCCGCAAATGCGCGGCAGGGGCCTCGGGGGAATGCGATTTCGATCTCTTGTGAAGCTTTCTCGTGTCCTCAGTCCCGCGAATGCGATTCCATGGATTCATAAAAGACAACCTCTCTGCAATGTCAACAATTCTCTTGTCGGGCAGGGCGGAATCGAACGGCCGATCTCGTGCGCGTAAGCGAACCCGCGCCACTTTCCGAAAGGTTCGGCCAATATTGATTTTCGATTGAAGTGCACGATTAATATTACAGAATTGTTACAGAAAAGTCAATGCCTTTTTCGAATCTTCACAGAACTTTCACAGACATTCCCGAACCGCCGCTTCTATCCTCTCGGGCGTCGGAAAAACCTTTCCCTCCAGCGCGGGGCTGAAGGGGATGGGGCAATAATGGGCGCCGACGCGCTTGATCGGCGCCTTCAGGCAGAACAGGGATTCGTCGGACGCTATGCGCGCGGCGACCTCCGCGCCGAAGCCCGAGAACGCGGCGGCCTCGTGGACGATCACAGCGCGGCGCGTCTTTTTCACGCTCCGCAAAATCGCGTCCGCGTCGAGGGGCGACAGGCTGCGCAGGTCGAGCACCTCCGCGTCGATGCCGTCCGCCGCCAGCTTTTCCGCCGTGTCGAGGCACATTTGCACCATGCGGCCGTAGGTGATGAGGCTGACGTCCCCGCCCGCGCGCTTGATGTCGGCGAGGCCGAGCGGCAGCGTGTATTCCGCCTCGGGCACGGCGCCCTTGACGCGGTAGAGCGTTTTCTGCTCCAGAAAGATCACGGGATTGTTGTCGCGAATCGCCGATTTCAGCAGACCCTTGGCGTCGTAAGGCGTCGACGGCGCGACGACCTTGAGCCCGGGTATATTCGTATACAGGCTCTCCAGGGATTGCGAATGCTGCGCGGCGGCGCCCGTGCCGCCGCCGGCGGCGGTGCGCAGCACCATCGGCACGCTGACCGCGCCGCCGAACAGGAAGCGCAGCTTGGCGGCCTGATTGATGATCTGGTCGATGCAGACCGAGATGAAGTCGGAGAACATCAGCTCGACGATCGGGCGCATGCCCATCAGCGCCGCGCCGACGCCCGCGCCGACGAAAGCCGTTTCCGATATCGGGGTTTCGCGGATGCGCTGCGCGCCGAATTCCCGCAGCATGCCCTTCGATACGCCGAAGGCGCCGCCGTATACGCCGATGTCCTCGCCCATGAAAAACACGTTTTCGTCGCGCCGCAATTCCTCGCACATCGCCTCGCGCACGGCTTCCGCATATGTGATCTCACGCATCGATTCGCTCCTTTTAGTCGCTGTACGTTTCCGCTTCGAGATCCCGGGGCGAGGCCTCGGGGTAGGGGCAGGCTTCGGCGTAGGCCGTCGCTTCGGCGATCGCCGCAGAAGCCCTCGCGTCGATCGCCGCTATGTCGGCTTCGGAAAACCCGTCGGCGAGCAGGACCTTCGCGAAGCGCGCGACGGGATTGACCGACAGCCAATGCGCGATCTCCTCTTCCGTTCGGTATTGGTTGCCGTCGCTCTTGGAATGGCCGCTCGTGCGGTAGGTGTGCTCCACGACGAGCGCGGGCCGTTCCTCTTTCAGGATGTACGCGCGCGCTTCGGCAACGGCTTCGAATACGGCCAGCACGTCGTTGCCGTCCGCCTCCGTGCTCCGGATGCCGTAAGGCTGTCCCCGCTTCGTCAAGTCGGTGTCGTTGACGACCTTTTCGAGCGGCGTGCTCATGCCGTAGCCGTTGTTCGTGCAGAGGAAAAGCACGGGCAGACGCCACGCGGCGGCGAGGTTCATGGCCTCGTGCACGGCGCCCTCGTTGGAGGACCCGTCGCCGAAGAACACGGCCGCGACGCGGTCCTTCTCCCCGCGCATTTTAAACGAAAGCGCCACGCCGCACGCGATCGGGCAAGAGGCGCCGATCACGCCGCCCACGCCGAACGCATTCACGCTGACGTCCGCGATGTGCATGGATCCGCCGCGGCCGCGGTTCGTGCCGGCCTCCCTGCCCAGCATCTCGGCCATCGCATCCTTCGCGGAAACGCCCTTGGCGAGCACCTGTCCGTGGCCCCTGTGGGTGGACAGGATACAATCCTGCGGCTCGAGCGCGAACACGCTGCCGACGCCCGTCGCTTCCTCGCCCACGCAGAGGTGCGTGGTGCCGTGCAGCTTCCCCTGCTGAAACAGCGAAAACACCGCCTCCTCGAATTTTCGCACGAGCATCATATATTCCATGAGTCTTTCGAGAAAGGCCCTGTCTGTGCGCGCTTGCGTCGGTTCGTTCATTCCCAAATATTCCTTTCGTTTGCAACCGTCCGGCCGGATTCGGCGGGACGGCCCTGCGGCACTCCCGCTCTTAGACATGTGTTCCGTACCATAAGGTTCCATGGATGTCGGTTTTCGTGCGGTTTCATTCGCATATGTCCGGATGTTTTGAATTTGCAAACAAGCAAAGCATAAAGACGCTCGCAACAAAACCCAAGTCGCTTCGAAAACTTCTTGACGAATTTGATTTGTGTTGATAAAATAAGAAAGCGGTCCTTTCCCGTTCCGCGATGCGTCCCGCACGAAGGCGCGAAATGCAAAGATTTCGCTACCCTAGCTCATTCGGTAGAGCAGCTGATTCGTAATCAGCAGGTGGGGGGTTCGATTCCCCCGGGTAGCTCCAAACCCTGTTGGAACAACGGCTGAGAACATTGGAATTCAGCCGTTGTTTTTTGAAAACAGCAGACGCTGTCACCGCCGGAATTGCGCGGCGGCAACGCTTCGTTCCGCCGATTCCTCGGGGCGGCACTGCCTCGCCGGCTCCGCCGGCCCCGGATCGTGGCCTCTACTTGAGAATGCCATAGGCCCGGAGCTTTCTCGATACGGTCGGCTGGGTGGTATCGAGAACCTCGGCGATCTTCGACGCCGATTTATATTTTTCCCAGTATTTTGAAATGAGTCCTTTTTCATACCGCGCGACAAGGGCCTTTAACGAAACGTTGGAAACCTCGTCCAGAAGGACCGTGCCGCCGTCGGTGATTTCCAAGATTCCTTTTTTTCCGCCCGACCGCGCACCGGTAAACGCGCCCGCATCGTAACCGAACAGCTCGGATTCCAGAAGCGTTTCGGGAATGGCGGCGCAGTTGATCTTTATGAAGGGTTTGCCCGCGCGGGAGCTTTTCCGGTGGATGTAGTCGGCGATTACTTCCTTGCCGGCGCCCGACTGCCCCAGAATCAGAATGGTGGAATTGAAAGGCGCCACCTTGTCGCATATGCCGATCAGCGCCTGCATTTTTTTGCTGCAATAGATCGGGGTGTTCTGCGTGTTCACGATTTCCTGCAATCGGTGAACGGTTTTTTCCAGCTGTATATTGCTGTTCCTGGCGGCTTCAAGTTCCTGCCGGGTGTAGTTGTGCCTGGTATTGTCCACCAGATTGCAGACGACGTACCGCAAAGCCCCTTCCCTGTCAAAATAGGGCTGTCCGTATACCAGATAGCTCTTTCCCGAAGGCAGGGTCTGTTCGATCGTCACCGGCTTCTTTGTGTGCACGACCTGCATTGTGGCGGATTGGTTGAAGTTCTCAACCTCAATGTCCGCCATGCTCCGTCCCAGCGTATTTTCGGGATCATGGCCGGTGATCCTGATTTGGGACGGATTGATCTTGATCACCACGCCATTGGCGTCGGACAGCGTAAATCCCACCTCCGACAAATTGAAGGCCGCTTCCAGCAATTCCAGATCTTCGCCCTGCTTTTTTATGACAGCCTCCAATTCTTTTATTTTATCCAACAAATCCCGATGGGATTTCATAAAGCCCCCTCCGATGCGCTCCGCCGGAAATCCTGTATGGCGACGGTGACAAAATACAAAAAAGCGATCAAAGACATTATACACCATCGCACCCGTTTTTCAAATCCATGATTCCGTGATATGATATAAAAACCGACGGGGAAGGAGGGCTCAACATTGAAACGAACAGAGCCGGAGCCGCAGGTTCGGGAACGGCAGCGGGAAAATTTTATCATCGGCGCAGATCCGGAAATAAAGCGGATCACGGATACGATTTTGAGAATCGCGCCCTTTGACGCCACGGTTCTCCTGATGGGAGAATCCGGCGTGGGCAAGAATCTCTTTGCCGGCATGCTCCATTCTTTCAACAAACGCAAAGATTTTCCCTTTGTCACGATCGATTGCGGCGCCATTCCGGAAAATCTTCTGGAATCGGAATTGTTTGGCTACGAGGGGGGCGCTTTCACCGGGGCAAGCCGGAAGGGAAAGGCCGGTTTGATCGAAACCGCCGATCGCGGCACCCTGTTTCTGGACGAAATCAGCGACCTGCCTCTGCCGTTGCAGGCAAAGCTTTTGAAGGTCATTCAGGAGAAAAAAGTTACGCGGGTGGGCGGCATACAGGAAAAGAGCGTCGATTTCCGTCTGATCGCAGCCACCAACGAGGATATCCCGGGCTTGGTGGAACGCGGCGATTTTCGCAGGGACCTCTTCTATCGCCTGAATGTCATAAGCATCACGATTCCGCCCATCAGAAAGCGAAAAGGGGACATCCCGCGTTTTATCGATCACTTTGCCGCCAAGTACAATGAAAAATACGGGAAGAATCTCGTTTTTTCGGACGGGGCGGTGGAACGCATGAAGAGATATCCGTGGCCGGGCAATGTGCGGGAGCTGGAGAACACGGTGGAAGGGCTCATTCTCATCGCCGACGATTCCGTCGTAACGGAGGATATGCTTCCGGCAAGCATGTACGCCGAAACCGCCATGGAGAAATATCACGGAGAAGGGAAAACGTTGAAACAGATCTTGGAGAGCGTGGAGAAAGAGATCCTTTTGGAGGCATACGAAGAGCTCGGCGCCACCACAAAGGTCGCGAAAGCGCTGGGAATCAGCCAGGCCTCGGTTTCGCTGAAGCTCAACAAATACAAAAACAGGCCGGACGAAAGGTAGAATCGCGCCGGCATTGAAATATGGCATAAAAATTGCTTTGGATACCGGGGTATGCGAAAATCAATCCCGGTTTTTACCGTGCAGCAATACCCGGAGCTGACAAAACACTTGGCGGAGGAAGGCCATGAAATCGGAAACCACGGCTGGAGCCACACCTACCCTGACAATATGGACGGGTATGAGGCCGAAAAGAAAGAATATCTGGACTGCAGCGACATCGTGGAAAAGGTAACGGGTGTCCGGCCCAAGGGCTACCGCTCCCCCGCTTGGGAGTTCAGCCCCCATACCATAAACATTCTGGAGGACATGCCGGAGATCGAATATTCCAGCAACATGATGGATGCGGACCGGATCAAGTATCTCAAGGCAGGCGGCAGGGAATCGAAGCTGGTGGAGCTTCCCGTGCAGTGGGTGCTTGATGACGCGGCCTACTGGCTGTACAGCCTGCGCACGCCCGGCAAAGCCATTCAATCGCTGGAATCTGTGGAATATTACTGGAGATCGGAATTCGATGCGCTGCTGGAAGAGTTTTTGGAAGAAACAGAAGAAAAAGGGGATTCGGACATCTGTTTCGTGCTGACCTGCCACCCGCAGATCATCGGGCATCCCGCAAGGATGAAAATGCTTGAAAGACTTGTTTGCCACATGCTGGAAACAAGGAATGCGGCGTTTTTGACCGGCGGTGAGGCCGCAGGCCGCTTTAAGGCGAAGCATCCGAAACGGGAAGCGGATCGCCGGGCCGGGGAGCATCCCGGCAAATCATAAAACGACGACGACGGAGGAGAACAAGCATGAGGGGTTTTGACTGTGTTTCCGAATTGGCGCGAACCTATCCGACCTCGGGGATCCGAGCGATGTTCGACTTGGCCAAGGACTATCCCGCGGCGATCAATACCTGCAACGGGGAGCCGAATTTTGAAACGCCGGAGCATATCAAAGAAAGCGGCATGCGCGCCATCGCGGAAGGCATGACGAAATACGGCTCGGAAGCGGGTCTTGATGCCATGCGCGAAGCGGTGGCAAACAAATACAACCGGGAGTTCGGCGGCCATCGCTACGAGCTTTCCGACGTCATGATCACCGTCGGCGGCGTCGAGGGGATATTGCTGTGCCTGCTGTCCGTTTTGAATCCGGGCGAGGAAGTGATCATCCCCGATCCCACCTATACCTGCTATTTGGGGCAGACCCTGGCCTTGGGCGGCGTGCCGGTCAGGGTTCCGCTCTATGAGGAGCACGGCTTCCGGCTGCAGCCTGAGGATCTGGAAAGAGCCATCACGCCGAAAACGAAAGCGGTGATCATCAGCTATCCGAGCAATCCCCTGGGCGCGGTGCTTCGCGCGGAGGACGGAGAAAGGCTGGCCCGGGTGATCGAAAAACACAACATCGTGATCCTCTCCGACGAAGTGTATGAGAAGATCGTCTTTGACGGCCGCACGCACTTCAGCCTTGCCCAAATTCCCCGCATCCGCGACAAGGTATTGGTGGTGAACAGCCTGTCGAAAACCTATGCCATGACCGGCTGGCGCATCGGATACGTGGTCGGCACGAACGCGGAGATCATGCGGCATATGTTCAAAATGCAGCAAGCGGTGGTTTCCTGTCTGCCGCCCTTCATCATGCGGGCCGGCGCGGACGCCATCGACGGACCGCAGGATTGCGTGGAAGAAATGCGCAGGCATTACGAGAGAAGGCGGGATCTCTTGGTGGACGGCCTGCGTGCGATTCCGGGGATGAAATGCTTCAAAACCGAAGGTTCCTTCTGCACCTTCATCAACATCAAGGATTATGGAAATGCAGGCTTTGGTTCAAGGCGTCCTTCGGATGTTGCGAGGCGAGGAGCCCATAAAGGATTACGATACCGAGCGAAATTAGGAGGAACCCATGATGCACATCGACGTTGAAGAAGCCAATGCCGCCGGCATTAAAAATATGGATATCGTCGAAATCCTGCCGTAAAAAAAGGGGCGCAGGGTTTTATGGAGGACAACACACATGGGCAATGACAAAATACTCCCGTATCTTAGGCAACACGAGGGGGAATTTTTTGAAATGCTGCGGGAATTCGTCGAACTTGAATCCCCTTCTCACGAGAACAAGGAAGCCTCGGACAGGTGCAGCCGATTTTTGGAGGAGGCTTTCGGCGGGCTGGGTTTCGACATCGAGCGGATCCGGCAGGACGCCTGCGGAGATCACATATACGGTGAGCTCGGCGGCGGAGAAGGGAGTGCGGTCGTCTTGGGACATTACGATACGGTATTTCCGATCGGAACGATTCAAACCATGCCGTTCAAAACGGAAAACGGGAAGGCTTACGGCCCGGGCATTCTGGACATGAAGGGCGGCATTGTCATGGCGTACTTCGCGGTCAAGGCCCTGCGCGACCTCGGATTGACGCCGAACAGGCGGATCGGCATTTTCTTTAACGGCGACGAGGAATCCGGCAGTTTTTCTTCCAGCGATCTGATCCTTCGCAAAAGCCGCAATTACAACTGCGCTCTCGTCATGGAGCCGGGCATAAACGACCTGAATTCCGTAAAGACGCGGCGTTACGGCCGGGGAACGTATGAGATCGTCGCGCACGGACGATCGGCGCATTCCGGTTCCAATTCGCATCTGGCGGCCAGCCCTCTGACAGAGCTTGCGCATCAGTTGCTTTACATCGAGCGGTGGAACAACGATACGGAAGGCGCCACGCTCAGCCCGACCCTGATCGGCGGCGGCATCGCCAATACCTGCATGATACCCGAAACGGCGTATTTTTCCATGGATGTAAGATTCAAGACGGAAGAACTGGGCAGCGCCATACACGAAAGGGTCATGAACCTGCAAGCGTTGACGCCGAACGTTCGCCTGGAGGTGCGGGGCAAGATCGACAAGCCGGTCATGATCGGCGATGCGGCCCTGTACCAAAAAGCGGCGGAAGCGGGCAGACAGTACGGATTGGAGCTTAAAGGCGTTACCGTCGGCGGCGGCAGCGACGGAAATTTTACCGCAGCCGCCGGAATCCCCACCTTGGACGGCCTGGGAACAACCGGGGAATTCCTGCACAATCCGAGGGAATA
This sequence comes from Eubacteriales Family XIII. Incertae Sedis bacterium, assembly GCA_031276135.1. Taxonomy (GTDB): domain Bacteria; phylum Bacillota; class Clostridia; order Peptostreptococcales; family Anaerovoracaceae; genus JAITLA01. The sequence continues at coordinate 17,739 of JAISNR010000216.1, forward strand.
CATACACATCGAACACGTTCCGTATCGCACCGCGATGCTTGCGAAGCTTTTGCAGACGCTGTAGGAACGGCCAAGCGATCACCGGACCGTTCCTTTGGGGCCCGTGTCAAAACGGGCCCCGCTTTTCTTGGTCGACGCCTGCGACATGCCGGAATTTCAATATTTGCACTTGCAATGCGGGCAGAAACAGGCTTATAATAAGATTCGCAGAAGAAACGCGGGATCGCAACGGTTGCCGAGGAAAATACCGTTGCGAAAGAAGCCGGGAACGTTCGCAATCCACAGGCGGGGTTCGATTTTCCTCGGCATCCGACACGCCCCGGAGGTTCGTTTCCGGGGTGTTCATTTTTGAGCGCGCGCAGTGGAAAAGAGAGAAATCCGCAGGATCATCGAGGGAAGTGCGGCGAAACGGAGATGTGCATGACACAGAACGCAAAGCAGGTGCGCACGGCGACTTTGGCCGTCGCGCTGATCACAAATTTTCTGAATCCCTTCTCGGGCACCGCGCTGAACGTGTCCGTTCCCTTCATCGGCGCGGAATTTCACAGCTCGGCGACGGAGCTGACGTGGATCGTGTCCGCCTACATGATGGCGACGGTCGCGCTGTCCGTGCCCTTCGGACGGATTGCGGACATCCGCGGCAAGCGGGGGATGCTCATCGCCGGCATCGCCCTGTTCGCGCTTTCCTCCTGCCTCGTCGCGTTCGCGCGCGACATGCTCGTGTTCAACCTGTTCCGCACATTCATGGGCGCGGGCGCCGCGATGATCTACGCGACGAACATGCCCATCCTCATCGAAGCCTATCCGCCGGATCTGCGCGGCCGCGCCATCGGCAACTGCGTGGCTTCCGTCTATGTGGGACTCGCGAGCGGTCCCGTGCTCGGCGGTCTGCTCACGCATTA
>JAISNR010000081.1 GCA_031276135.1 Eubacteriales Family XIII. Incertae Sedis bacterium
TTGAGGACAACCTGAGAATAACCTGAGAATAACCGGGGGGAGGAATGCATGTATCTGTATCTGCGCGAATCGGATGAAAAAACGGACGAGCAAGGCTTTTTCAGGGCCGCCTTCCTCGATTACAACGCGCGCGCGGGGCTGGGCCTGTCGCGGCACGAGGCGGAAACCGCGCCCTGCGCCGCCGGGCCTTACGGAAAGCCGTATTTCGCCGACATCCCGCGCGCGCGTTTTTCGATCTCGCATTCGGGCCGCCTCATCGCCTGCCTCATGGCCGGCGTTGAGGTGGGGCTGGACGCGGAGGATCTCGCCATGCGGCGCGGGCAGGACGCGCGGCGCGCGGCCGGCGCGCCTTCGGACTGCGCGCGCTATCTGAAGATCGCCCGCCGCCACTTCCGCGCGGACGAGCTGCGCTTCGTGGAGGAAGCCGAAGCGCAGGGCTATGCGTCGCTTCTGCGGCGCTTTTTTTTCATCTGGACGAGGAAGGAAGCCTACGTGAAGTACACGGGGCGCGGCCTCGGCGCCGGCCTCGGGACTTTCTCCGTTCTTGGCGGCGAGCTCGGCGCATCCTTCGGCACCGCGCACGCGGGGCCCGATTTCGAGGTATCGTATTGTCACGCGCGCCTCGCGGAAGCGCCGGCGATCAGGGAGATCGTGCGCGTGTAGGCGCCGTTCGGAGGCATGGGACCCCAATGCCAAGAGGCCGCACCTGCTTTTTCGTCCGACGGGGCTTCTGTGGGTCAATATCCAAACAAATGCTCGAACGGGGGCGATGTCGCACGGCAGCTCGCAGACGGCGGCGCACAATAGGATCGCACATGCGCCCGAAGATCCATACATTTTTATCAATAAACTGCCTCGCGGCAAGACCACGGGGTGTTGAACCCGTTTGCATAATAGACAAAAGAGGAATGAAGATGAGCAATGTGAAAAAAGCGATTCGCAGGTCCCTCGGGCGCACGGTTTTTTATGGAATCAAAAACGGAAAATGGTCGGACAAAGTGGGAAAAGAACGCCTCAATACTTTTGGGAAAACGGCAATGTTGGGCAACGAGGAATATGAATTTTTTCACCGCTATGAATTTATTCGCAAAATCAAAAAAGATTATTACTGGATCGTATCCTATCAGACAAAGAGCGATTTGGAAAACGGCTTTTCCAAACCGGATCCTTCGTCCGACAGATTGATCAAATATGTATCGCCTGCGGATTTGGATTTTGTGTTTGAAAAGGAAATGACCGCGATTTACAGGGGGGATTTGTTCGCGGTTGGTGCAATTGAAGGAAAAGAAGTTTGTCTTTGCACATCCGATTGCGCTTTGGCAAAAAGGCATGGTATGGAAGAATACGACGGAGAATATCACATCCGGGTCAAACTGAACGAAGTGGAAGAAATCACGCAAAACTGGATTCCGCTCAACGAATACAACAAACAGATCTCAGGGGAAAACCGAAAGGCGAAAGGACATTTCAGAACTTTGGGAAAAGCGGCGATTTACAAGAATACGGAATATGAATTTCTCTGCGGCACCGACGAAGACTGTCATGCGATCATATCCCATCGGGTGAAGAGCGACACGGAAAACGGCTTTTCCAAATCGGATCCCGCATCCGGCAAATTGATCAAATATGTATCGCTTGCGGATTTGGATTTTGTGTTTGAAAAGGAGACGACCGCGATTTACAAAGGGGATGTATTCGGAGTGAATTGGATTCAGAGAAATGAAATAAATCTTTCCACAAAAGATCGCAATTCGGCAGAAAAACACGACTGCATACGCGAATGGGATTGGGGATACTACCATGGTTATGCGAGATTGAAGGACGTGGAAAAAATCACGCAGAAATGGATTCCGCGCGACGAATACAACAAACAAATCTTCGCGGCCGCCGAAAAAGAAGCGGAAGGAAAATATTGAGATTACGCAAAGGGATGTGACCGAAAATGAACGGACAAAATTTCGAACGCCGTCTTTCGGGCAGACCCGCATACAGGTTCGGTGCCCTTGTGTCCGGGGTGAGCGTCGCGCCGGGGGCGGCTTTTCATGCGCAAAAAGAAACCCCTGACGCTTGCAGTTTATCTCCGAAAAAAAAGTCAAAAATGTTGCCATGGCAACATACAAATTCCCGGCAAAGTGATATACTAAGCGGAATAACAGGAGGTTGCCATGAAAACAATCAAAAAAACGGGCGCGTTTTTCGTTGTTCTCGCGCTCCTGCTTGCGCTTGCCGTTTTTGTGCAGGCAAAGACGATTCCGGCCGGGCAGACCGTCGGGAACGTGCTGTTCTACATCACAAACGCGAAGGGCGAGGAGATTCTCGTGTCACGCCTTCCCGTGTCCGAAATGGAAGCGGACATGCAGGCCGGGAAAATCAACGCGACGCTGCACAACTATTCGCTGCTCGACCGCTTCGTGACGACCCTGCATCAGGAAGCGCAGGGCTTCACCGTGCCGGAATTCATCGATTACGCCAAGGGCAAATCGCCCGTCGCCGCGCTGCGCGCCCTTCCGCTCTCGCTCGAAGGGCAATCCTCGGTGCAGTTTTGGGAAATCGACCGGGCGGGCTACGACGAAGCGGACACCTACACCTACGGCGAGCTGTACGGCGTTCAAAGGTACAACTTCCCTCTTTTGTACGAGTATTGGGATTATGAAAAGCAGGATTATTGCGATCCGGCGGGAAAGTTGACGCGCGAGGCGGTCATCGACCGGATCTTCGCGCACGGCGAGCCGGAAACCGTGCTGCTGTCCGTCCGGGCCTTCTCGCAGCGATACATGGTGACGAGCGAAAAGTTCCGCGAGGATTACAACATGGAGGGGTATTGGCAAAGCCAAGGGCTTTTGGACAACGACCGCACCATGCGCATCATGAAGCCCATGACGAAGGACGAGCTGTACAACAAAACGCCCACCGCGAACGACACGCGCTACTGGACGGCGAACATCCGCCTGAACATGGCGGACGCGCCCGGCATCGCCCCGCTCGGCGTCGTCGCGGCGCCGACCGCCGCGCTGACCGAAACTTCCGACAATTACTACATCCGTTTCTCATGTGAAACGCCGGGCGCGACGATCCTCTACAATCACAATTTCAGTTCGCCGAGCTACACGCCCACCGCGCTCTACGGCGACGACGCGGTCGCAATCCCGAAATCCGCCTTTCCGGGCGGCATCGTGACGATGACCGCCAGAGCCGTCAAGGAAGGCTTCGGCGACGCGGGCGTCGTCACGCTGACGCTCAAACCGGCGGGCGCGGAGCAATCGCCCGAAAGCGCGGCCTCGGCCTCGACCTATTCCGACGTGCCGGCGGGCGCGTGGTACGAGGAAGCGGTGCGCTTCGTCATGGAAAAAGGACTCTTTGATCTCACGGGAAAAAGCGACTTTTCGCCCGAAGCGCCGATGACGCGCGCGATGCTCGTGACGGCGCTGTACCGCTTGGACGGCTCGCCGAGCGTGGCTTCGTTCGTCGAGTTCGACGATGTGACAAAGGGGACGCCTCTGTCCGCGGCGGTTTCGTGGGCGAGCGGCGCGGACGTCGTGAACGGCATGGGCGACGGCACATTCGCGCCGGACGCGCGCATCACGCGCGAGCAGATCGCCGCGATGCTTCACCGCTATGCCCTGCACGGCGGCGCGGCGGAGGGCGCGGCGGGCGACCTGTCGGGTTTTTCCGACGCGGACGCGGTGTCGGACTGGGCGGCGGAATCCATGCGTCTGGCCGTCGGCCGGAAGCTCGTGAGCGGCATGGGCGACGGTACGCTGAACCCGCAGGGCACGGCGACGCGGGCGCAGGTCGCCCGGATTCTGCTTAATTACGTAAATTATGCAAAGTGATGGAAGAAAAGCTGCGCGGATATTCGCTGGTCGTTCTCTCGTTTTCGGGTCTGCTGCTCGCAGGGATCGTCGTGTCCTTCGCGCTCGGGCGCTTTCCGATCGGCCCGCTTGAGCTGTTCACGGCGCTCGGGGACAAGTTCGGCGAGCTCTTGGCCGCGCTGACGAACGGAAAAATCCCGGCGACGCCCGGCGACGGCGTGACGGATCAAATGCGCACGATTCTCTTCAACGTGCGTCTGCCGCGCATTCTGCTCGCGTGCATGGTCGGCTGCTGTCTGGCGGCCGCGGGCGCGGCCTATCAGGGCGTTTTTCAAAATCCGATGGCCGCGCCGGACATCCTCGGCGCGTCGTCGGGCGCGGCGACGGGTGCGGCGTTCGCGATTTTGTTGCAGCTCGGCGCGCGGATGGTGATGGTGTTCGCGTTCGCCGCGAGCCTCGTCACGATCGGCCTCGTCATGCTCGTTTCGCGCGCGGCGCGCGGCAACAGGGTGCTGCGCATCATCCTCGCGGGCATCATGATTTCCTCGCTGTGCAACGCCGCCACGTCGTTCATCAAGCTCGTCGCCGACCCGAACGACATCCTGCCCGCGATCACGTATTGGATGATGGGCAGCTTGGCGAAAACGAAAGCGGAGAGCGTCGCGTTCGCCGCCGTCCCAATGGCGGCCGGCTTGCTTCCCCTGTTGCTGTTGCGCTGGCGCATCAACCTGCTCACGCTGTCCGACGACGAGGCAAAGACGATGGGCGTGAACACGGGGCTCGTGCGCGGCGCGGTGATCGTCTGCGCGACGCTCGTGACGGCGGCGAGCGTGTCCGTGTCCGGGCTGATCGGCTGGGTGGGGCTCGTCGTGCCGCATCTCATCCGCCGCCTCGTCGGGAACAACTATCGGCATCTCCTGCCCGCGAGCATGCTCGGCGGGGCCCTGTTTCTGCTGGCCGTGGACAACGTGTCGCGCAATTTGCTCTCGACGGAAATTCCCATAGGCATCCTCACCTCCGCCGTTGGCGCGCCGTTTTTCATCTGGCTCATCACGCGAAAAAAGGAGGCGATCTGATGGGCGTCGAGGTGCGGGGCCTGTCGTTCGCCTACGGCGCGCGGCGCGTCCTGGAAGATATCGATTTCGAGGCGCGCGACGGGGAATTGCTCGCCGTCCTCGGCCCCAACGGGGCGGGCAAATCGACGCTTTTCAATTGCGTGCTCGGGCTGCTGAAGCCGGAGCGGGGGGAGATCCGCATAGGCGGGGAGGCGCTGCGCGCGATTTCGCCGCGCGCGCTGGCGCGCCGGATCGCTTACGTGCCGCAGTCGCACGCGCCGACCTTCAATTACAGCGTGTTCGACATGGCGCTCATGGGTACGACGGCGCACGTCGGCGGCTTCTCCGTGCCGGGAGCGGCGCAGGCGAAGCTCGCGGAGGATGCCCTTGCGCACGTCGGAATTTCGCATCTGCGCGCGCGCGGCTTCATGCAGATATCCGGCGGGGAGCGGCAGCTTTCGCTCATCGCGCGCGCCCTCGCGCAGCAGGCGCGCATCCTCATCATGGACGAGCCCACGGCAAACCTCGACTACGGCAACCGGCTTCGCCTCATGCTGCGCGTGAAAGAGCTTGCCGGCGAAGGCTACACCGTCATACAGAGCACGCACGACCCCGACCACGCCTTCCTGTTCGCGGATCGCGTGCTCGCGCTGAACGCGGGGCGCGTCGCGGCGGCGGGCCCGCCGCGCGAGGCCGTGACGGAGGCCCTGATCGAATCGCTGTACGGCGTGCGCGTGCGGCTCGCGGAAACGCGAAGGGGCAATGTGCGCTGCGAACCGGTATTGACAGAAAACAACATGAAATCAATTGAAAGGAAACTATAGAAATGAAAAGAAAATTATTTGTTTTACTCGCGCTCGCGCTGTGCCTGTTTGCGCTCGCCTCCTGCGGCGAGGCGGAAACGCCCGTTGCGCCGGAAACCGTGTCCTTTACGGATTCGGTGGGGCGCGTCGTCGAGGTCCCGGCGGAGATTTCGCGCGTGTCGCCCTCGGGCGCGCTCGCGCAGATGTATCTGGTCTCCATCGCCCCCGAGCTGCTCGTGACGGTCGCGTCGGAATACGCGGAAGAGGATATGAAATACATTCCGTCCGCGCTCGGCGAGCTGCCCGTCGTCGGGCAATTCTACGGCTCGGACGATCTGAACTACGAAAGCATCGCGGCAATCGGGCCGGAGATCGTCATCGACGTCGGCGAGCCGAAAAAGACCATCGTCGAGGACATGGACGGGATCACCGAGAAGCTCGCGATTCCCGCCGTGCACGTCACGGCGACGCTCGCCGGCGCGCCGGAGGCCTTCCGCACGCTCGGCAAGCTCCTGAACCGCGAGGAGAAGGGGGAGGCGCTGGCGGCCTATTGCGAGAAAATCCTCGCCCGGACGGACGAGATCATGGAGCGGGTGGGGGACGACAAGGTTTCCGTGCTGTATTGCCTCGGCGACGCGGGGCTGAACGTCCTCGCCGCCTCGTCGTT